>CAZUQT010000007.1:0-42980 GCA_964622585.1 uncultured Elusimicrobiaceae bacterium
GAAAGGCAAAGGATCTGTGAATAAACAAATAAGCGCCTTGAACCTGAGCGAAGCCAGCGCTTTGAGCGTGTCGGAATTGTAAATATGGAAAGGCGGCACGAAAACCGGTCTTGAAATTTTTCCGAACAGCTTTTTCATCAGCCGCTT
Source organism: uncultured Elusimicrobiaceae bacterium (assembly GCA_964622585.1). GTDB lineage: Bacteria > Elusimicrobiota > Elusimicrobia > Elusimicrobiales > UBA9959 > UBA9959. The sequence continues at coordinate 148 of CAZUQT010000007.1, forward strand.
ACCCGCGGCTATATCGCCGCGCTGCTCCTTGTAAAGTCGCGCGGGGCCGAACTCGTGCTTGAGGTATTTGTTGCCGGCATGCTCGGCGTGGCTGAAGCCGTGCTGCAGAGCTTCGAGCCGCGCCCCGGCGGCGGTTTCCGCGCGGAAGAAAGCGGCCAGGGCCCGCCCGGCCTGCGCCGGGATGACCGCGCAGGAAACCGGCAGCCCGTAGGTCTTGAACAGCCCGAAGACGCGCAGGAAAGTCCTGTCGGGTTTTGTTACGTCGTCGCAGCGCAGGAAGAATGTTTTCATTTTCGCATCCACGGGTCCGCGCCGAAAATATCGCCGGCGGCCTCGGCCTGGAAGCGGCTGCCGCCGAGGCAGGCGGAAAGCATGGCGCAGCGGCGGCACTTTGCCGGGAGCCAGGCCGCAGCGCGGGTCTTTTTCAGGAAAGGGTGCGCCCAGGCTCCGGCCAGCGTCCTGCCGAGGAATTCAGTTGAGGGATAGCTGGGCTTGTAAACTCCGGAGGCGTCCAGAACCAGCCGGGTCCAGCCGTCGTCGAAACGGGCGCCCAGCGCGAAGGGCCTGGCGGCCGCAGGCAGGGCGCAGTACGGAACCGGGTTCGCAAGCACGGCCCTGAGCCCTCCAGGCTTCCGGGCTGTCAGGTTCTTAGCGAGCTCAATAAAATCTTTCCGCGAGATCTTGAATTCCGGGGCCGCGGCGAGGGCCGCGGGGGTCATCATCGGCCTGTAAAGCTCCCAGATGTCGAAACCAAGCCGGCCTACCGCTTTATGCCAGCGCTCAAAATCTTTTGCCAGCGGCTTTGATACGACGGTCCCGGCCCTTAAAACTTTTACGCCGGAAGCGCGGAGCAGCTTTAGCGCCGTTTTTTTTCGCCCGAACTGCCCGGCTATCCCCGAGCCGGCCGCGTGACCGGCCTCATCAATACCGGGCAGGGAAACCAGCGCATTGTCGATGAGACCTTTAAGGCGGCGGGCAATGGCCGGAGTGAACAGTACGGCATTGGTGTTCAGGAGAGTGTAAAAGCCAAGCTTTCTCGCAAGGCGCAGGAGTTTTTCAAGGCCCGGGTGCAGAAGCGGCTCCCCGCCGGTGAAGCGCGCGCTTTTGATGCCGAGCGCGGCGGCTTCGCGCAATGCTTTTTCAGCCGTCTTAAGCGGGAGTTCCTCGCCGCTGCGGCCGAAGCAGGCCCGGCAGGCTAAATTGCAGTTCTTGTTAAGTTCTATGACGAGCTCGGCCGGGGCGTGAAGCACCGGGTTTAAAAGTCCGGCCGACCGCGTCCAGACCTTGTTTATTCCCGGGCAGCGCCCGCTGAGAGCGCAGGTTCCGCAGGCTTTGACGCGCTTGAAAGGACCTTTCTCTCCTAGCGGCCAGGCGAAATGTTCGAAAGCGTCAGGCATAAGGCAGGCCGGCGCTCCGCTTACTTTTACCAGGAAATTATCCTCCAGCGCAGCCAGGAGCGGATAAGCTATAGAGCGCGCTTTCTCCGGGGAAGCCCCGGTTTTGAATGAAATCGAGAATTCGCGGGCCCGCCGGTCCACGTCCGGTTCAAGCCCGTTTTCGCCGGCGGCGCGGAGGAGTTCTTCAAGCATGCTTCAGGCTCCAGAGATAAATTCCGCCGCGCAAAGCGCGGGTCACCAGCCCTTTTTTTACCAGAGCGGCTCCAGTGGTCATAACATTGGAACCGTCGGAGCAATCGTAGCAGAGCGGTACGCTTTTGGCCGCCCGGAGCAGCTCGGCCGTGCCGCGCGCTTTACCCCCGCGCAGGAGCTCCAGGAAACATTTTTCATTGTTCGTAAAGTGCGGCCCGGCCTTCAGGCGCGCGGGAGCGGGCTTTCCTTTGACCGGCGAGATCCCCTTCCAGCCGAAAATATCGAGGTAATTATGATCGATGCCCCGGCAGGTTTTCTTAAAGAAGCAGCGCGCGCAGGGCGGCCCCTGCCGCCTGGCCGCGGCTACCGAGGAGTCGAGATCGCGCGCCTCCCCGTCGGCCGCCACTACCACGGTATTGAAGCGGTACAGGCCGGAGGCCATGCTCTCGAAGCCCGGGAGCAGGCAGGGCGGGACGTTCAGCGCCTTAACCTCGCGGCCAAGGCCGGAATCGGCGGCGAGGCGCAGAGCTTTCGCGATGAAAGGCGCCGCCTCCGGGAGGCTTATCCGCAGCGCCGCCGAGCGGGCCATGGCCCCGGTATATATGGGATAGATAAGCACAAAATTCGAGACGCCTTTTTCCATGAAAAAATTAAGCGTTTCCGGGAGGGCCCTGTAATTGGCTTTGGTGACCAGCAGGTTAACACCGACGGCCGCATTAAGCTTCACCATGTTGGAGAGCCCGGTCATGCTTTTTTTGAAAGCGCCCGGCTTCCCGACCAGGCGGTCGTGCACTTCGGGCAGATGGCCGGCGAAAGTGAATTTACATACGGTAAGTCCCGCGCGCACAAGTTTTTCCGCGGCCGCGAAAGAAGAAAGGCGCAGGCCGTTGGTCTGCAGCCGCACCGCTTTAAAACCCACTTTCCGCGCCGCTTTTATAAGCTGGGGCAGGTCACGGCGGAGCAGGGCCTCGCCGCCGGAAAAACCGAGGCGGGTGAAACCGTCTTTTTTCGCCGCGTAGATATGCCGCACCGCGTCGCCAGGTTTCATCAGAGAGGCCGGGCTGAAGTCCGCCTGCGAGCAGAAAGCGCAGCCCAGGTCGCAGGCATGGTTAAGTATTATCTCGCAGCAGTCCCGTTTCTTCATTGTTTAAGGATATCCCGCGCCGGCGCCCAGCGGAAACTGTCCAGCAGCTCCCCCACTTTAAGCGGCACGCTGGCTATATTGTAGTATTGCACGGCCCTTTTGTAAAAAGGGACCGGCAGCGGCGGCTCACGGTCGAACTCCCAGGTGTGGAAATAGAGCATGGCCGGCAGGCCCGCGGCATTAAGCGCGGCTACCTGGCGCTTTATGAAACCCGTGCCGGCCCAGCGCAGGAAAGTCCCGCCGAGGAAAGGCAGGCCGAAGCCCGCTACTTTAAATACCGAAGGGGGGAACTCGGCCAGGCCGGGAAGAACTTCATAAGGCCCGCGGGCGGAAGCGCTGAAACCGGCCGGGTAAAGGCTGGAATCGTAGCTGAAGCCGGCATCCTTTATAAGCGGCAGGAATTCTTTTTCCCGGCCGCGCAGCGACCAGGTGGGAGAGCGGTAGCCGGCCGGGGCCGCGCCGCAGGCTTTCTCTATGGCCTCGCGGGACATTTTCAGGTCCCGCGCGAACTCTTCCCGCGTCAGGCGCCACAGCGACCTGTGGGTATGCCCGTGGCTGGCTATTTCGTGGCCCGCCGCGGCGATTTTCCGGATCTCTTCCGGATATTTAAGAGCGAGCGAACCGAGGACGAAGAAGGTAGCTTTAACGCCGCGCGCGCCCAGCAGCTCGAGTATGGCCGACGCGTTACCGCGGAAATCCCCGCCGCCGGGTGCGCCGCGGAAAAGCACGGTGTCATTCCATTCCTCGGCGTCCACCGTCGCGGCGTTAATTGCGCCTGCCGGGGCCGGGCTTTTGCTTTCAGTCACGAGTCGTCCCGCTCTTCGCCCAGGAACTCCGTGTCCTTTAGCGGCAGGAAGATCCGCGGGTCCCTCTCCTTGCTGAAGCTGGTCCTGAAATCGTCCATGAAAAAATTGAGGTTATACGGCTTGAACTTCGTGGTCAGAACCTTCACCATTTTCCGTATAAGCGGCTTGCGGGCGTGGCCCAGCTTGTCGTAAAGGCAATTGAGCAGGTAGACATGCTCGTTGCCGATGGCCCTGAAGGTGGCGATCTCTTTGATCTTGCCGGAGAGCGCTTTGGTCGAGCTGACTATCTGCTCGTTCTTCTCTTTCCACGGCAGGCCGCCGACTTCGTCGAACTTGAGCGAATACTGCTGCACTATCCGGTAGATCGGGTAGAAAAAATTGAGGAGCTGCATAGGCGGGGCCGGCAGGACCCTGATGCCGAATTTCTCCGGCTCGCGGTAAAACCGGGAGTTCGGGTAGAGGTAGAAAGGATTCAGCGTGTACAGGTCGACGAAGTCCTTTATCCTGTCCACGAGGGCCAGCGTGTCCCGCAGGTCTTTTTCCGTCTCGGTCGGGAAGCCGGCGATCAGCTCGATATGGTTCCAGATGCCTATCTTGTCGGAGTATTCCAGGTATTTCGCCGCTTTCTCTACCGTGGTGCCTTTATTGACATAGTTCATCAGCCGCTGGCTGCCGGTCTCTACCCCGAAGGTCAGCTTTATCGCCCCGGCGGCTTTCATCTTGTCGAGCAGGGGCTCGTCCATGATGCGCAGATTGGCGCAGTCGAACCATTTAAGGCCCAGCCTGTGCTTTATCATCTTCTCGCAAAGCTCTTCCGCCTGCTTGTAGTGGTTATTGAAGGAGGAATTGATGAAATAGATAGCGGTCGCGCCTTTCTCTTTAAGCTCGGAGAGCTCGTCTATGACCTGGTCGACCGATTTCATGTCGGAGCGGAGCCTGTTGTCATTGTCGCAGAAAGCGCAGGCGCCGGTGCAGGTCAGCTCGAAAGCGTAGGGGGTTACCAGATAGCGCTTGTCCTTCTTTACCAGGTCCTTGGTGAAGGGCGCGTCGGGGTTATATTTGGAGAAGATCTCGCCGTCGTAAGCTTTGTACTTTTCAAGAATGCGGTCTTCGTACAGCGGGTGCGGCGCCATCGGGCGGCGCTCTTCCCCGCCGCCATAGTTGCGCAGTTTGCCGCGCCTGCGGGCGACTGTGCCTATCATGGCCGACTTTTCTCCGGCCGCGTCCTTGAGGATCTCGATCAGGGCTTTTTCGCCCCAGTTGGCGTAGACGCCATAGTCGAAGCAGGGATATTTTCTGAGCAGGTAAAAATAGCCTTCTTTCGGCATGCCCCTGTAGCCGATCACCGTGCGGGCCCCGTATTTTTTCTTTACCGCCAGGGCCAGCAGCGCCGAGAAATTTATGATCAGGGGCTCGGCCCTCATATCTATGAAAGTTATCCCGAGGAGGTCCACGGGCACTATCCCGAGCTCTTTGAGGAGCGTCGCGGAGATGCGCCCGTATTCCGCCGCCAGTTTCGCCGGGGCCTTCCCGTTTATGAAAGCGCCGACGGAGTCCTTGTCGAAGATAAGCGCGACCTGCCTTTTACCGAGCAGGAACTGGATCCTGTCGAACCATTCTTTTTCGGCGTCCACCTGGAAAACCTCGCAGCCCTGCTTTACCAGCGCGTCGGCGAGCACCGCTATCGTCATGTTCGGCGGCGGGATGGGCTCGGAGATCTTCTGTTCCCCCGGAGGGTAAACGAGGGCGACCCGGGTCCGTTCTTTCCGCGTCCTCGCCCCCGCGACGATTCTCATCGCTTTCCCGTCCGGGCCGGGATGGCGGCTTTTAAGCAATAGGTGCTGCTGTAGGAGCTCCGGCCGCAGCGGGAGCAGGTAGGAAGAAAGCCGCCGAGGCGGAGAAGGGCCTTCCTGAAACCAGCCGCCGGCTTTCCGCTGAAAACGTCGAGGGGCGCGGTTTTCCTTATGCTCCCCATCTCGTGGCCCAACGGCTGGCAGGGCACGACTTCGCCGCGGGGGCCTATCCAGAGCCCTTTCCACTGCGCCAGGCAGAAACCGCGCTTCCGGAAGTCGGAGCGGGGGGAATACCAGCCTTTCATTTCCTCTTCGGAAAGATCCGGGAAAAAATTGACGGCGGGGCCGCTGCCGGACTTTATCTTTTTTATTTCCCCGGCGAGAACGGCGGCGGAAACCCCGGCGACCAGCCCCTCCGAGGAGTTAAGGACGGTTTTCGAACCGAGCTGCGAGCGCAGGACCTCCCTGGTGACCGCAAGGTCCCGCTCCGTTATATAATCCATGTGGCTGAACATGATCGAATCCGGGTTCAGGGACCTGAAGTAGCGGTAGGCCCGGTAAAGCCCGGCGTGGTTGAGGCCGGTGACCGTACACCAGGCGCTTATCGTAGTGTTCCGCTTTTCGCGGGAATTGACGAGGTGGAACAGTTCTTCTATCCGGGCCGCCGCGCCCTTGGCCCCGACGAGTTTATCATGAACAGCTGGCTCGCCGTGCAGGGAGACGGTAAATTCGTCCAGCCCGGAGTCCATCAGGAGCTCCGCTCCTTTTTTGCCAAGCCCGAAAGCGTTGGTGGTTATGCGGCAGAAGTGGCCGCGCTTTTTTATGTGACGGACAAGTTCGACAAGGCCTTTTTTAAGAGAGGGCTCTCCACCGGCGAGATAGAATTTTCTCGGCCTTTGCGAAAGATCGTCCACGAGCTCCTTAAGTTCCTTAAGGGTAAGCTCGCCTCCGGGCGCGGCTTTCGAGCGGCTTTTCGTCATGAAGCAGAAAGAGCAGGCGAGGTTGCACTTGTAAGTGAGGTCGAGGGCCACGTAGTCGGGATCGAAACGTTTCTCCGGCCGCGGCGCCGCCGCCGGCCCGGGGCCGGCTTTCAGCCCGCTTTTCTTCGCGGAAAGTTTTTTCCCCCGGAGTTCATCCATATATCAATTTTATCATCTTTGGCCGCGCGGCGGCCCGGCCGGGCTCAGTGCGTCCGCAGCCAGAGCTCAAGCATCAGCAGGTCCCAGAGTTCGTCGTTGCGGTCTATTTTGCCGGAGACGTGCTCCGCCAGCAGGCGCTCGATAGTCCGGCGCTTGAAGAACGGCGCCGTGCGGGCGCCGGGTGAAAGAAGCGAGTCGCGGAAGAAACCGTTCAGGGGTCCGGCCAGCCATTCTCCGGCCGGGGTGGGGAAAGGCCGCTGGGCGCCGTTTATTATGCTGGCCGGAAGGAGCGGGGCCATCGCTTTGCGGAGCACTAGTTTGCATTTGTTCCTGGCCACGGTGCCCGGCGGCAGTTTCCATTTCTCCGGTATGCCGCGCGCAAGCTCCACCAGCTTGTGGTCGTTGAAAGGAAAGACGGCCCGCAGCCCCGCGCGGGCGGCCGTGGCCCGCAGGCGCGGCACGGTGCAGTCGGGGTGGAAGATCCGGAGGTCCGGCAGGGTGATCCGGCTCATCCAGTCCTGCCCGGCGGTTCCGCTGAAGATCTCCCTTATCGTCTCGACGGAAGTCTTGTGGCCCTGCCCGAGGGAAGAGCGGAAGCCGGGGGTGTAAAGCTCCCGTCTTTCTTCCGGGAGATAGAAATCCCCGGTGTCGCCGAAATAGAGGCGGGTAAGTTCCGAATACAGAGTTTCAAGCCGGTTGCCGGTCGCCGTTTTGACCTTAAGAAGCGTTTCGCGGGAAATGCTGTTCCCGGCGGCCAGCGCTTTAAGCAGCAGGGCCTCGAGCTCCGGGCCTTTTTCCTTGCGGGCCATGTTCAGCATCAGGCGCGCCCTGATATAGCCGCCGAAGTTCTCGTCCCCGCCGTCGCCGGAAAAAAGAACTTCCGCGCCGCCGCTCATTTTTTCGGCCGCGAACCACAGCGCGGCCGCGCACTGGTCGGCCTGCGGTTCGGCGTAGCCGGCCGACATCTCGGTGATAGCGGCTCCGTCCGGGCTGTCGTATTCTATGTAAGTGTGCCGCGAGCCGACGGCTTTGGCGATCACGGCCGAAGCGGCGGAGAAGTCGCAGCCGTCCGCTTTTTTGCAGCCGGCGGTAAAGGTGTCCAGCTTTACCCCGCATTTCGCCGCCATGGCCGCCGCCGAGGATGAGTCCATCCCGCCGGAGACCGTGGCCGCCGCCCGCCTGACGCCGCGCAGGCGGTATTTAGCGGAGTCGAAAAGCGCCGCGTAAACGGCTTCCGAGGCTTCGCCCAGCGAGCGGTACTTCCGCTCCTCCATTGGCGGGTTCCAGTAAACTTTTACCGCGGGCGCGCCTTTCCCCGCCGTCAGCATACCGGCGGGCGGGAGCTTGCGCACGCCTTTGTAAAGCGTGAACGGCGAGGGCAGGTAGCGCATCGTGATATACCTGTCCACCGCGCGCGGGTCTATCCCGGCGTCCACGCCGGGCAGGCGGCTCAGCGGCGCGGGCTCTTCCGCCCAGGCGATGCCGCCGGGGAAGACGGCGTAGAAGACCGGGATCTCGGAAAAGCGGTCCGCGCCAAGAAGAAGTTCCCCGGCACTGGCGTCGTAGAGGGCGAAAGCGAACTGCCCGCGCAGGCCGTCCGTGAAAGAAGGACCGTGTTTGGCGTAAAGCTGGACCGCAAGCTCGAGGGTTATGTCAGGGCTTTTCAGCAGCAGCCAGGACCCGGGGTTTCCGGGTATGGCGGCCGCGGAACTTCCCGGCGGCAGGGCCAGCCCCGGGAAGGGGGAGGACGGGGACGGCTCAGCGCCTTGCCCCGAAGATCTAAGGAGGCCGCGGAGGAGGCCGGCCGGATTCAGTCGGGCGCGGTCGAAGAGATAGACCCCGGAAAAAGAATTTTGTTTCATTTTGTGTCGGTTCCTTTGCGGCCGGCTCTTGAGGCCAGGCAGACGGTATTGCCCAGGCCGAACAGCGTATCGGCCTTTGTCAGCCGGGCTCCCAGCGATAAAGTCCTGACCCAGAGAGGGAGTTCCTTTTTAAGCGTCAGGAAAAGCCTGTCCTCGTCGCCGGCTATGCTCGCCTGCTTCAGAATATCGGCGCGCAGCCCGGCCTCGCGCAGGAGGACCCGCAGCGAACCCGGAGTGAAGAAATTAATATGGCCGTGGTGGAGCGGGTTTCCGCTGTAAAGGCCGAGAGCTTTCCTGGCCGAAGCGCGCAGCGCCATCCGCGACTCGTCGGGAACTTCGATGTAGATCCTGCCGCCCTTCGCCAGGGACAGCGCGGCTTCCCTCAGGAACTCGAGCGGCTTCGGGGCGAACTGAAGCACGTCCACCAGGACCAGGAGGTCGAAGCGCCCGCGGTGCTCCGGCCCGGGCAGAAGCAGGTTCTCGACTTTTCCGGCCAGGTTTTTGAAATTATCGCGCAGGCAGCCGTAAAAGACCGGAGAGGACTCAAGGCCCAAGTAATGTCCGGAGGCCTCGGCTAAATGGGAGGCCAGGCAGCCCAGGCCCGCGCCAAGCTCGAGCACCTTAAGCTTGGAAAGGTCGCCGCCGGCCAGGCGCTTTATTCGCTCCGCCCTGCGCCCGTCCACACGCAGGCGCGCCTGCAGGAAGCCGGGCTCCGAAAGCCTGTCTATGCACCTGTCGGCGCAGGCGGCGCATTTGGCGGCGGCGCAGCCCCGGTAGGGCTCCCGGTAGATGAAGCCGCAATCCGGGCATTTCATGATGCCGCTGTCCTGCGAGCGCAGGATATTCTTCGGTCGGCCGCCGCCGCAGAGTTTGCAGTTCATTTGATCTGGTCTTTCCAGCGCGGCGCTTTGCGCATAAAAGGCTTGAGCAAAACGTAGTGCCAGGCCGCCATTTTCTCATGAAGGAGGTCGGGCAGGTTCCGGTAAGCGGCCGCGAGCAGCCGCCAGTAGCCGGGGATATAAACGCTGCGCCGCTTCTTCATTATGGCCGCGAACATTTTTTTGCCGCCGCCGTCCCCGATATAGGCGGGGATGATATTGGTGACGGAAATATCCGCACCCGCCAGCGCGGCGTTCTGGCGCAGGCCTTCCAGGTAGTTGATGAGGAAAGCCTTTGTGGCATTGTAGGCCGGGCAGCGCGCATTGCCGCGGATCCCGCCTATGGAGGAGAGGCAGGCGAGCCGCCCGCCGCCCTGTCTCCTGAAATATAAGTACGCCGCGTTCAGCGCCGCGGCGCAGCCTGCCGCATTGAGGGCTATGACCTTTTCCTCGGCGGCCCAGTCATTTTCCGGGTTATCTATGTAAAGCCCGGCGCAGACAGCCACGACGCCGGTCCTTCCCGGCCCGGCCAGCAGCGCTTCCACGGCCGCCCGCGCGCCCGGCGCGGAAAGGTCCAGTTTTGAGACCCGTGCAGCGGGGAAAGCGGCGGAAAAATCTTTAAGCGCGGCGTCCCTGACTCCGGTGACCAAGGTCTCCCAGCCGGCGGTTATGAATTCGGCGGCGAGTGTCCTGCCCAGGCCGGAGGTTCCGCCGATGATAAGCGCTTTCATATTGTGATTCTATAAAATTAGCAGTGGTCAGGGTTATACTTCGCTAAAATACTATAATTATCAGGTAAAAATGGACCTGGACACCGACATAGTCATACTTGGCGCGGGCCTGAGCGGCCTCGCGGCCGCCGAAACCCTTTCCGCTGCCGGCGAGCGGGTCATTCTGCTTGAAAAAGAAAAGTCGGCCGGCGGGCTCGCGCGCACCGTTTCCTATAAAAATTTCAAATTCGACCTCGGCGGGCACCGCCTTTACTTCCAGGACGACGCCCTCGCCGCCCGCGTGGAAAAGCTTCTTAAGCCGGAGCCCCTGCTCAGGCTCAAGCGCAGGAGCAGCAATTTCGTCAACGGCCGTTTTCTCAGCTACCCGCCCACCCTTCTGAACGGCCTGCTCTACGCCGTCCCGGCTTTGCTCAAGCGGCTGCGCGGGCCGGGCTCCAAGCCGCCCCCGGAAGGTTCTCTCAAGGGCTGGCTGCACGACCGCTTCGGCTCCGGCATCCACGACGCCTACTTCAAGGACTATACTCTCAAGACCTGGGGCCTGCCGACGGAGAGCATCTCCTCGGTCTGGGCGGAGAGGCGCATCGGCCCGATGAGCCTGAAAAACCTCTTTCTGGAGATGCTTTTCATGAAGAGCGCCTCCAAGGAGAATACCCTTGATTTTCTCTACCCGCGCGGCGGCATAGGCGGGCTCTGCGCGGCCCTGCAGAAAAAGCTCCCCGCCGGGGCGCTCCGCACCGGCGCGGTCCCGCTCGAGTTCGGGACGGACGGGGGAAAGATAAGATCGGTGCTGTTCGAGCAGGACGGGAAGAGGCGGCGCATCGCCTGCAGGCAGGTGATCTCCACCATCCCCCTGACAGGCCTGGCGACCCTCTTTAAAGAGGACCCCGGCCCCGCGGCTTCCGCCAGGGGCATAAAATACCGTTCGCTGATAGTTCTGTTCGCCTCCATGAAGCGCAAAGCTCCGCTCAGGGACCATTGGGTTTATTTCCCGGAGAAAGAGGTTTTTTTCTCGCGCGCCTGCGAGCTTTCCAACTGGAGCGCCGCTTTCGCCGGAGAGGGCGGGGCCCTGCCGATCACCTTCGAGGTCTTCTGCGACGAAGGGGACGAGATCTGGCGCATGAAGGACGAGGATCTGCTTAAGGAAACCGAGCGCTCGCTCAGGGCGATGAAGATCTTCGGAGACTTCGAGACCGCGGAATTCACCGCCGTGCGTCTTTCCCACGCCTACCCGCTTCTTTATGCCGGCTTCGAAGGTCCGCTTGAAGACCTTAATTCCGCGCTCGCCGTTTACCGGAACCTCGAGCTCTGCGGCAGGACCGGCGCCCATTCCTATCTCGACATGGAAGAGTGCCTTCACGCCGCGTCGGCCGCGGCCGCCCGGGTCCTCGCTAAAAAATGAAAGTCACTTTTCTGCATAACGGCTATGAAAGCCTCGGGATAGAGGCTCTGTCGGCCGCGCTCAGGAAGGCCGGCGTGGAGACCAGCCTCGTCATAGATCCCTGCCTTTTCGAAGAAAGCGGCTTCTGGCGCCTGAAATGGCCGGCGCGGCTCTTCGACCTTAAGAAAGAGGCGATGGAGCGGCTGAAAGCGGAGAAGCCGGACCTCCTCTGTTTTTCAGTCTTTACCGATAATTACCGCTGGGCGCTGGCCTGGGCCGAAGCCGCGAAGAAAGAACTTGGCGTTCCGGTGGCTTTCGGCGGGATACACCCCACCAGCGTCCCGGATAAAGTAATAGCGAAGGATTGCGTCGATTATGTCTGCGTGGGCGAGGGCGACCAGGCCCTGCCGGCCCTGGCGCTCGCCCTGGCCTCGGGATCTACGGTTTCAATTCCTAATATCTGGTCGAAGAAGAACGGGGCCGTGGTAAAAGGCGGGATCGCCGCGCCGCTGCACCTTGACGCGCTTGAATTCTCCGACAAAGACCTTTTCTATTCGCGCTACCCGTTCTTCCGGGGCGGTTACCTTATCTCGGCTTCCCGGGGCTGCCCTTTCGCCTGCGCCTACTGCGCGAACAATGTCTACGCGCGGCTTTACGGGGGGCGGAGCTTCGCCAGGAAGAGAAGCCCCGGGCACGTCCTTAAAGAGCTCGCTCTCGCCAAAGAAAAATGGAACCCGGATTTCGTCCATTTCACCGACGAGGTGTTCAACTGGGATACCGCCTGGCTCGGGGACTTTCTCCCGCGCTATAAAAAAGAGATCGGCCTGCCTTTCTCCTGTTTTATCTACCCGGACCTTCTGGACGCGAAGACCGCCGGCCTGCTCAAAGAGGCCGGCTGCTTCAAAGTGCAGCTCGGGGTTCAGACCTTCGACGAGGGCCGCCGCCTCGAGACTTTGAAGCGGCCCTCCCTGAACGCTAAAATAGCGGGAGCCATAGATCTGCTCAGGAGCGCGGGGATCTATACGGTCTGCGATTCTATTCTGGGCCTGCCGGGAGATACGAAAGAAGACTTCGAGGCCCTGGCCGGCTTTTACGCCGGGCATACCCCCGACCAGAACGAAGTTTTCTTCCTGAAGTATTATCCCGGAACCGAACTGACCCTGAAAGCCGCCGCGGAGGGACTCCTGAAGCCGGAAGAAGCCGCCGCTGTGGATGAAGGGGAAGGCCCGTCGGGCATCATCAGCCGTCCCGGCGCGGACCGGCCCGAACTGAACGGTTTCTTCAAGGTGCTGCTCACTCTGCCTCTTATCCCGGCGGGCCTGCGAAAAAGCTTCGTAAAGAATCAGGCTTTAATAAAATTCCTGCCTTCGAACATACTTCTCCGGATAGCGGCCCGGCTTTTAAGACGGCCGCTCTACGATTTTAATACAGGACAGTTCGTCCGAAGCTACCGCTATTTCATTGCGCTCAAGGTAAAAGGATTATGGCAGAAACAGTCCTGATCACCGGGGCCGCCGGCTTCATAGGCCGAAGCCTGGCCGCTCGCCTTGCGGCGGGCGGCTTTAAAGCGCGCTGCTTGGTCCACCGGAATTCCGATGCGGGCGCGCTCGAAGCCGCCGGCCTGGAATGCGTGGAGGGGGACCTGCTTGATAAGCCTTCGCTCGAAAGGGCGGCGGCCGGCGCAAGCGCCGTCTGGCATCTCGGGGCGCTGGTAAGGCCGCGGGAACTCGTTATCCGGCGTTCGGAACTCGAGAGAAAATTCCAGGCCGTGAACGGTCTCGGGACGGAGAACCTGGCCAGGGCGGCCGCGGCGGCCGGAGTCAAAAGGTTCATCTATTTCAGTTCTATCTCGGCGGCCGGGCCGGGCCTGAACATAAAAGAAGAGGACGAACCTCGCCCTCTTACCGCCTATGGCCGCTCAAAGCTGGCCGGGGAGCTTGCGCTGCGCCGGGTCGCGGCCGGGACCGGGCTGAACTTTATAATATTGCGCCCGGCGATGATCTACGGGCCGGGGGCCCAAAGATGGGAAACCCTTTTTAAAATGATACGGGGGGGCCTGGTCCCGGTGCCCGGAAGCGGAGAGTACACGCTCTCGGTCTGCTGGCTTGAAAATTTGATCGACGGGGCCCTGCTCGCGGCTGAAAAAGGCGCGGCCGGCTCTGTTTTCAATATAAGCGAAGACCCTATAACTCTTAATTCCCTGACCGCCCTCCTGGCCGGACTTATGAAAGTGAAGCCTGTCTTCATACGCGTCCCGGCGGAGCTTCTCGGGCCGGTCGTTAAACTTGCCGACATGGCTCTGGGAGTCTTCGGCCTGGGCGCTCTCGGCCTTTCCGCGCCCGGGCTTAATTTCCTGGCCGACTACGGCTGTTTTAAGGAGGCTACCTCCTCGTGGGTCCACGATACTTCCAAGCTGCGGGCCCTCGGCTGGAAGCCGGCGCTGAGCACGGCCGACGCTTTTGCGGCAACGCTCGGGAAAAGCGGGAGCCGGCCGCAATGAAAATACTTCTTATCAAGGCGGCCAGGCCAAAGCGTTTCGGCAGCGGGCGCCACGACGGAGTTATGCCGCCGCTCGGACTGCTGTATTTATCCGCGGCGCTGAAGAAAGCCGGTTATGCCGATATACATTTGCTTCATCTCGGCCTGGAGAACTTCGGGCTTGGAGACCTCGAGCGTGAAATAGAAAAGCTTAAGCCCGATGTCGTAGGGATAAGCGCGATGACCTCGGAGTGCGGCTCGATGCACCTGGCCGCCGCCGCGGCTAAAAAATGCGGCGTTCCCCTCGTAATAACCGGCGGGGCCCATCCCACCGCCTATGTTCCGGAGTGCCTGGCCGATGAAAATATAGACGTGGTCGTCCGCAACGAAGGGGAGCTGACCTTCCCGGAACTTCTCTCCGTTTACGAAAAAAAGGCCGGTCTCGAAACCGTAAAAGGTATCTCCTTCCGCCTTAACGGAGAACCGGTAGATAATCCGCCGAGGGAATTCATAGCGGACCTCGATTCCCTGCCTTTCCCGGACTGGGACCTCGCGGACCCGGACCGCTATAAAGACTTCGTGCCTCATTCGCCGATGCTTTACGGGCGCCGCTATATGAGCGTGTTCACTTCGCGCGGCTGCCCTTTCAGGTGCACTTACTGCCACAGCATCTTCGGGAAGAAATTCAGGGCCCATTCCCCTGAAAGGGTGGTAGAGGAGCTGAGGCTGCTCAAGGAAAAATACGGGATAAGCGACATCGAGGTCTCCGACGATTCTTTCAATATCGACAGGGGCCGCGCCGCGGCCATAATGCGCGGCCTGATAAGCGCGGACCTGAAGCTGAACCTCTTTTTCGGCAACGGCCTCAGGGCCGAGCTGCTCGACGAAGAACTGGTCGACCTGTTCTCGCGGGCCGGGGTGAAATACGTCTGCGCGGCCATCGAGACGGCCTGTCTCCGCCTGCGGGAAAAGATAAAGAAGAACGCCGACCTCGAAAAACTGCGCGCGGCGGTTAAGCTCCTTGTTAAGAAAAGGATCTTCGTGAACGGCTTCGTGATGATGGGCTTCCCGGACGAGACCCTGGGCGAGATGCTGGTCACCGCGCGCTATCTCTGGTCTCTGCCCCTGCATTCTTTCCTCCTTTTCTTCTGCCGCGGTTACGCCGGCGCGGAGCTCTGCGGCTCCCTTCCGCCCGAGAAGAGGATAGACCCCAAAAAGGACAATACCTGCTTCGTGCCGGCCGGCGGCTGCTCGAACCTCCCGGCCTGGCAGCTTCTCGCGATGAAGCAGCTGACCACCGCCGGTTTCTATTTCTTCAACCCGGCGCGGGTTTATCGGATATTCAGGGACCTGCCGTCCGGTGATCCCCGGCTTTACTGGTTCCTGTTCAAAACTATGGCCGCCAAATTCTTCAGGCCGGGAGAGCGCTAGGACGGCAGGGCCCGCTTGGGAAATTAGATATAATTGCTTATGCTGAACGCGCTGGTAAACAACACAAATGAGCTTGGTTTCAAGCTGAGGGCGAGGCTGCGCCCCTACTATAAAAATCCGGCTTTTATCTTTTTGGTAAGGATGTACTTCAGATACGTCCTCGGCATTATCAGGAAATTCGTCCCGCTTTACGGCATCTCCGCCATCGTCTCCATCACCTACCGCTGCCAGTGCACCTGCGTGCATTGCGGAGCCGGCCTGTTCAGGCAGAACAAGGACGAGGAGCTGAAGCCGGAAGAAATTCTCTCGCTTATCGACGAGATAGGCCGGCTGGGCGCCGCCGCCATCCATTTCTTCGGCGGCGAGCCGCTGCTCGTCCCGGAGCTGCCTCAATACGTGAAGCGCGCCAAGGCTAAAAGGCTGCTCGCCAGCGTGGATACCAACGGCCTCCTGCTGGACGAGAAGAAAGCGCTGGAGCTCAAAGAGGCCGGCATCGACATAATCCGCGTCAGCATCGACAGCCCTTCGCCCGAAGAGCATGACAGGCCCCGCGGCGTCCCCGGCGTTTTTGAAAAAGGCATAGAAGGGCTTAAGTTCTGCAAGAAGCACGGGATAAACTGCGCTATGTCTTTGGTCGCCACCGCCGAAAACCTGAATAACGGCGACCTGGAAAAACTTATCGCTTTCTCGCGCTCTATGGGCGTGCGCGTCAGGATCCTCGCCTCTATCGCCACCGGGAAATGGCTGGAGAAGAAAAACACCGCTTTGGACAAGGCCGGGATAGAAAAGCTCCGGAGCCTGCTGAACGAGGACGTTTGCTGGGAAACCGAATTCCTGAACAGCTCCGTCATTCCTTTCTGGTGCAATTCGCTGATCCGGAACAAGTTCGACGTCTCCGCCTACGGCGACGTCCAGGCCTGCTGCTATCTGCCTATCACCTACGGCAATATCAGGAAAGAGCCTGTCGCCGCTATCCTTAAGAAAATGTGGAAGTCGGAGCTCTTCGAGAGCCGTCGGGAGCACTACGACTGCCCGATGAACGACCCCGCTTTCAGGACCACCTACGGGAACCTGATGAAATCCGAGATAAACAAGCAATCCGCCGCCGCCTCCTCATGCCGGAAATAAAAGCCGGGTGGACGGCCTCTCCCAACGACGTTAAAGAGTGGGACGGCTGGGCCGCCTCCTACGGCGCCACGGCCGACCTGCCGGGCGGCCTCCACGACGACGAACTTCTGTGGAGCGTCGATTTCAGGAACAAGCGCGTGCTCGACCTGGGCTGCGGGACCGGCAGGTTCGCGCGCCGGCTGGCCGGGATCGCTTCCCATGTGACCGCCGCGGACTTTTCCGCTAAAATGCTTGAGACCGCGGCTGAAAACCTGAAAGGTTTTTCCAATATAGATCTTAAATTCATAGACATAGAGAAGGCCGCCGGCGGGCGCGGCGAATACGATATCGTGACGGCGATCTCGGTGCTGCACCATATCGCGGGGCTGGAAGCGGCCGTAAAGAACATGAAAGATTTTCTCGCCCCGGGCGGGAAGATAATCATAGTCGAGCATCTCCACACCCGGAACCCGGTAAGTATTCTGAAATTTTACTCCGCGGCGCTCCTGAAGCTCGGTCCGCTGATCTGCGCCCGCCTTTTTTTAGAGAATGTTTCCGGCCGCTCCCTTATCGCCGCGCATATGAAAAGCGAGACGAAAACGACGCTCGAGGATTTCAGGCAAAGATACGAAGGCCTGTTTCCCGGGGCCGGTATCAGGGTCGAGTCAGGGATCTTCGCTTATCTCGAATGGACAGACGGCCGCCGCGGCTGAATTCGGAACTATGGCCCATAAACTAAATTCCGGCGCAGCCCTGCTCGTATGCGCATGTTCGTTTCTTTCGCCCTCTTCTTCCCGCGGCGCCGTTCCGGCGGCCTATTCCAATTTCCCCGAAGCTAATTCCGCCTACTCGCGCCCTGTTTCGTCCGAAGCGCTGAAAAAACAATTTCTGGAGCGGACCGTGCTCCGCCCGCCGCCCCTGCCGATGGACGCGGCCGCCCTGCGCTCCGCTATCGTCGACGGTCTGAATATAGGTTTTATGCTGAAGGGCCTGGATTCGCGCAAGCTGCAGGTAAAAGAGGCGGTGGATTCACGCCGCGCCGGGTATCTGCGGAGACGGCTGCTTTTCAGGGATCCTTTTATAGGCGAGCTGGAAGCCTGGCTGCTTCTTCCTTCGACCAGCGCCGCCGGCGGCCTGCCGGCCGTCCTGGGCCTGCCGGGGCACGGGGACACGGCTTCGGACTTCGAAAATACGCACCTCGGCGCCGACCTGGCCAGGGCCGGGTATATAGTGCTCATCCCGGTCTTCCGCGTTTATTCACTGGATAAAGAAGAGCGAGACCTCTCTCTGCGGTTCCTGCGCGGCGGCTTTACCCTGATGGGCCTGCGCGTCTATGAAACCATGCTCGCGCTGAAGTACCTGCGCGCGCTGAAAGAAGCCGATTCCTCGAAGATAGGCGTCATCGGACATTCGGGCGGCAGCGTAGTGGCGAACCTGCTTGTGCGGCTTACCGGCGGGATAGCGGCCCAGGCCGGCGATTACCGGATAGATTATTTGGCCGCGGCCGACGGGACGGAGAACTCCGAACATCTCCCGGCCATCTTCCCGCTTTCAGGGACTATAAATAATCTCGCTACGCTTCCTTTCCCGCACCTGACCGTTCAATACGGTTTTACGGACCCGGTTTCGCGCAGGCAGGTCCTGGATTTCTTTTCCGCCGCCCTTCTCCATTCGGGCGCGATGCCGCCCGATAAAGAACTTCCGGCGGAGGATTATTTCGTAAAGGCGCGGATAGAGGCCGGGGCCGGGGAGAAAGCGGCGGCCCTCGCTTCGCTCGATAAAGCGCTCGGCGTCAACCCGGGTCCGGAGGAACTCCCGCGGATAGCCGCGCTTTACGCCGAGCTCGGTGAAGCCGGCAAAGCGGAAGAGGCGCTGTCGGGTTCAGGAAAAAAGGAGGAGACTCCGGAGCTCCTGACGGACCTGGCTGGCATAGCGGCCGGGGCTGGGAACAAAAACCTCGCGCTTGAGCGCCTTTCGCGCGCGGAGGGAATGAAGCCGCTTGCCGGGGATAAGCAGCGGATAGCGCTCATTTACCAGGAGCTTAAAGAGTACGGCCGCGCGCTGGAGATCCTGCGCGGGCTTGCCGCCGAAAACCCGGAGAATGCCGTTTTCCTGGCTGACCTCGGGCTTTGCGAATATCTCGGCGGAGACAGGCAGTCGGCTGAAAGGCATCTCCTCTCCGCCATAGAAAAGGCTCCCGCCCGGTTATCCGCCTATCTTACGCTGGGAGGGATCTATTCAGCCGGCGGCCGCGACGGGGCCGCCCTGGAGCTTTATGACAGGGCGCTCGCCATAAAAGAGCCGGCGGGCGGCGGCGCGCTCAGGGAATTGATCTCCCGGCAGAGAAAAGCCCTTCTTCCTTCTTCCGCGACCGAAGAAAAGAAATAAAAGCCTTGATCGGGACACTTTAAGAGAGGATGCCGCATTCCTGTCCGGCCGCGCTCTTGATAAATATATAGGCATACTACAACCAATATGCCTGTACATAGCGGACTGTTTTTTTGTAGGATAGCGGTAGAGGGCTGTTTTCGGGCTTTTCCGGCCGCTTATACGGCGGCGCGGGATAGAACGGGGGGATCGGAGTTTTCCTTCCCGGCAAATTCGAAGCTATTATATAGGAGAAAGTAAGAATGAAATATAATTACGGAATACTGCGTATTTTCGCGTTTCTCGGCCTGGCCGCGGGGCTAGCGGTTCTTTCGAGCCCGGCAAGCGCGGCAGAGACCTGCGCCGAATGCCATAAAAAGCATTCCTCGGCTTTGGTCATGGAGTGGGAACGCTCCAAGCACGCAAAGAACGGCGTTGACTGTCTGGCCTGCCATAAGTCCGACAAGGACAATCCGGGCTCCTGGGTGCACAATGGCGAGCGCATCTCGATGATAGTGACGCCGAAGACCTGCGCCCGGTGCCATACCAGGGAGAACGAGGAGTTCGCCCGCAGCCACCACGCCCTGGCCGGGGAGATTCTCGCCAGCCTGGACAATGTGCTGGCCGAAAAAGCGGCAGGGATGCCGGGCAATAATGCGGACGCTATCAACGGCTGCCTCCAGTGCCACGGCGGGGTAGTGAAGTTCAAGAAGGACCCCAAGGGCGAGATCCTGCGCGAGGGGCCCGAGGGAAAGCCGGTGCTTGACCCCGACACCTGGCCTAACAGCGGCATCGGCCGCATAAACCCTGACGGCTCGCGCGGCTCCTGCAATGCCTGCCACCCGCGGCACGCCTTCGAGGCCAAGACGGCGCGCTCGCCGGAGAACTGCGGCAAATGCCATATGGGGCCGGACCATCCCCAGATAGAGATCTTCAATGAATCAAAGCACGGTATAGCTTTCAACGCGAACCGCGACAAGATGGGCATGGATAAGGACGAGTGGATCCTCGGCAAGGATTACTCGGCGGCGCCCACCTGCGCCACCTGCCATATTTCCGGGCATATGACCAAGGACGGCAAAGTCGAGGGCAACAGCCACGACGTAGGCGAGCGCATCAGCTGGACGCTGCGCCCCGCTATCAGCGCGAAGATGAATCTGGTGATCTTCGAGGACGGCTTCAAAGAAGATTACCTTGAGCCCCGCGCCCTGCCCAAGCCGGGCGACAGCGTGGAGACCGTTGAGAAAGTTCGCGAGGGGGACGCCCTGGTCAATAAAAAAGTGAACCGCAAAGTGGCGCAGGTCCTTTCCTGGCAGGAACGCCGCGGCAAGATGACCGCGGTTTGCTCCAACTGCCACGGAGCGAGCTTCGTGAACAACTTCTACAAGCAGTACGACGGGCTGGTGAATCTTTATAACGACAAGTTCGGCAAAGCCGCAAAGGCGATCATGGACGACCTGCTCAAGGACGGGATCCTGAGCGCCAAGGCTCCTTTCGAGCAGAACGTGCAGTGGATCTACTACGAGCTCTGGCACCACGAAGGCCGCCGCGCGCGCCACGGCGCCGCGATGATGGGCCCGGATTATACGCACTGGCACGGGATGTACGAAGTCTCCAAGCACTTCTACGACAAGTTCCTGCCGGCGGTGCTGGAAGCCGCCAAGTCAAAGAGCGCGGAGCTTGGTACCAAGTGGAAGACCCGCGTTGACGCCCTGTTGGGGCAGGACGAGCATGTATGGCAGAAAGGGCTCAGTCCAAAGGAAGCCGAGGAGCTGCGGAAATACGCGAAGGACCGCTATAACCAGTAGTTTCGGAGCGGTCTTTGCTTAAAAAGACGGGCGGAGCTTGAAAGCTCCGCCCGTTATTATTTGGCCGCCGGCCGCTTGGACTAGCGCATGAATTCTTCCCAGGCCAGGAGCCGGTCGTATTCCGTCTTTTTGCCTTTGTATTCTATGTAGCCGCGGCCCGTCATTGCAAGCTCCCTTTCTTCCGGGGGGCCCATCCCCTCGAAATTAAAGCTAAGTTTTATTTTTTTTCCGGAGGCCGAGGCGGATAAGGAGACCGGGGTCTCCATCATGACCGGGCTGTTATTTTTCAAGATCCGGGTCTGCGCGGTCATGGCGTACCTGACCTCCAGCTCGTCCAGCGGCACGTACTTCTTTTCTTTTCTGAAATATACGAAACCGTCCGGCAGGTTCCGGTCTCCTCCCTCCAGGCCACGCTCGCCGGTGATGAAAAGAAGGGCGTAAAAATCTTTGTGGAAGACGCAGAGCCAGTCCTCGTAGGTGAACTGCCACTGGTCGATAGGGCTGTAAACTCTTTCATGTGTGAGGTCCGCGCCTACCCGGGAGATCTCGGCGCCGAGCTTAAGGGCGCCCTCGCCGTGTATGAAATCGTCGGTGAGAAAAAGCTGGCCGCCATTCGGAAGCGGGATGGGATTGCCCCGGTTGTATATAAATACCGGGTCCATGCGCTCGTCGAAGGAAAGGTCGAGGCTGAAATCAGTTCCGCGCCAGACTTTAAGCGTGTGCCGGGAGCCGGTCACGTTGATTTCGAAACCTCTTGCGGGGGAGCCGGCCGCGACGCGGACCAGGTCCGCCGACTCGGTAAACCTTGGCGGGCCCTCTTTCCAGGAGAATTTGTGAATGATCTTTCCTCCTGTCCCTTCTTTATTCATTTTCTTAAGCAGGACGAGGAAACCGGGGTAGTAGGTGCTTTCCTCGCCGTAATAAGTGCAGGAGAACTGGTACAGCCCGCCTTTATCGTCGCTCAGGAAACCGGCGTAAACCCAGCTGAAAAGCGGGAGGCCGCGGTCGTCCTTATAATTGTAATGGTATTCTTTCAGCGACCGGTCCTTCAGTTCGCCCGCTCTGTCCGGGGGGCAGAAAAAAGAAGGGCAGAGTCGCGCGGCGGTTCCCGTCCTCATCGCGGTGTATACTCCTGCTCCCAGGACTGCGAGCGCAATTATAACAGGGAAGCATCTTTTCATGATGGACGCTCCATAGTGAAAAACGGGAATTTCCCGGAAGGGGTGCCAAAAAGGGGTTCTTCGCAGTTAATGGAAACTTTGGCCGGGGATAAACCGAAACGCCCGCAGAAACGCGCGCGGACCAGGTCCAGCCTGTCGGGAGGAAGGCCTCCGGGCCTGACGGTCAGTTTAAGCGCGCCCTGGCGTCCGCCTACCTGGAGGGTGTAAAGTTCCTTCTCCGAGGCCAAAAAATCGTCGGCGTCATAAGCGTAGAACCTTCCCCCGCCTTCATTTTCAAAAAAATCTTTCTTCCTGCCGTTTATCTTGAGCCTCAGGCCGTCCCTGCCGCAGGCGCAGCGGCCGCGGGCGAGCTCTCCGATATCCCCGGTCCTGTACCGGATGACAGGCATATGGTAATTGGAAAAATCGCTTACCACCACTTCGGACCCGTCCAGCTCCACCAGGTAATTGTCTTCCTCCACATGAACCCAGACCCCGGAACTCGGACAGCTCAAGCCGACATAGCCGAGCTCGGTGGAGGCGTAGAGATTATAGACTTTCGTTTTAAATTTGTTTTCCAGCGCGGCTTTCCCGGAAGAGGAGAGAATGTTCCCGACGCAAAGGACGCTTTCTACTTCAGGGAATTCAAGGCCCTTCATGGAGGCCTGCCGCATAAGCGCGCAGATTATATCCGGCCTGGAGATGATGAGCCTCGGCCCGAAACCGCGCAGTTTCTCGAAGTAAGGCTCTGCGCTGAAATTCCCGAAAGCGGCTGAAGAATAGGGGAAATTCTTCCGGTTATGGAAAAGCCGGTAAAGAACGCTCTCCTGGAAAAAGTTGAAGGCCAGTTTTTTGAGATCTCCTTCTTTAAGGGCTTTGCGGAACAAAGCGGCGGCGCCGTATTCCTCCGGGTGGAAGGCGAAAGCCGGATCGCCGAGGCGCCAGCCGGTCGAGTAAAGTATTTCGAGCAGCATCCTGTATCTTTTGAGCAGATAGCTTCCGTCCATCCGCGTGTTAACGCCCGGGCCCGAGGTCGAGCCGCTGGCGAGGGAGACGACCGTGACTTTGTTCCCGGCCTTTATGCCGGGGAGGGAGAGCTCTTCTTTTTCAAGAAAAGGGAGCTTTGTCGAATCGGAGAGTTCCTTCACGGAGTCCGGCGAGAGACCGGCGGCGGAATATTTTTCCCGGTAAACAGGGCTGTTCCTGAAAGCGTGCCGGTAGAGTTCCGCGAACCTGGCGGAGCGGTCGGCCGCCGGCCCCGGGGTTCCGGGGAGGCCGGTAAAGCCGGCCAGCGGTAAAATTATTTTTTCGCGCAGGTTCATTTGCCCAGCCCCTTCCTGACCAGCGGGCCGGCCGCTTTTGAAAAGCAGAGCGGCATATGCCTGAAAGCGAACTGCGGCAGGCGGTAGCGCTTCTGGTCCGGGTCCATCCGGAGATTGGGTTTTTCTATAAAACTTTTATGCCGGTAAATGATGGGTTCGGCGGTTCCGCCCCATTTCTGTTTATGAAGGAAAACCCCGCCGCCGGGCCTGGTCCGCATAAAATCGTATTTTTTTATGCCGCTGGAGCAGGCGAGACGGAGGGTATGGTCGAAAAGCCGGATCTTCGGGAAATAGCTGTCGTATTTTTTCAGACCGGCATTGATATCGGCGTAAAATACTCCGCCGTGGACTATTAAGCTGAG
This sequence comes from uncultured Elusimicrobiaceae bacterium, assembly GCA_964622585.1. Classification (GTDB taxonomy): domain Bacteria; phylum Elusimicrobiota; class Elusimicrobia; order Elusimicrobiales; family UBA9959; genus UBA9959. Next base: position 23,503 of record CAZUQT010000007.1, read on the forward strand.
GAAAGCCGCGGTCTTGCCTTCCACTGTGGCTTTGAAAACCCGCAGCAAAGCTCCGGAATAAAGGGTGGTGAAGTAGGCCGGCGGCAAAGGGGGGGAGCCAAAGCGCTTCATCTGTTCCAGGTAGACCGGGTAAAGCTCGGCAAGCGCCGAGGCGGAGGCGATCTCCTCAACGGCGACATTCTTATCGGCTTTTTTCAGGTTGGTGGTTATATTGCTGTCGTAATTTTTCCTGACTTGCGTATAGTCTTTGGAAGTGTCCGTTACGAATCTCAGGCCGGCCTCGCTTTTTATGAAGCCGGAGTCCGTATTATCCAGGAAAGTCCAGTCACCGCGGAGTTCGGCGTAGTCGGCGCGGAACTTCCTTGCGTCCGCCTCGAGAGCGCCGCAAAAAGCGGCTGAAAGCAGGCTTTTATCTTTCCCGGAGGGCTCGGCGTCTTTTTCGAACCAGAAGGCCGCCTCGTCCGAGAAAGGCATAGAAATTATCCTGTTCCCGAAAATTCTGGACTTTACTATAGCGTAAGCGGCGCCGCCTATCTTTTCGGCCCCGGAATAGAAGCCGTATTTTTTAACCTCGTAACCGAAAATATTTTCGCAGAGGCGCAGCCAGGCGGGGGACAGGCAATAGGCGGCCCCGGGGGCGGCCGGCAAGCCCGTTTCCGGTTTCATTTCTATCATATGAAGATCGGCCCCCCGCGCTTCGCCACTTCGGGGTGGTCACGCCTGTATTCGGGGCTTCTCGGTATGCAGGCGTATTCCCCGCGGAAAAAATCGTAAGAGTTGATCTTCGCCTGAAGTCCGCCCAGGTCCATATTTTGGGAGTCCTTAAAGATATAAGGCAGGTGTTCGCAGGGGGCGAAATTCCCGTCGGGGAGGACGAAGATCTTGTAGCCGTCCTTGAGCGGGCAGGAGATCTGCGGCGTCCTGTTGTAGACCGGGAAGAAAAGCGGCAGCCGGGCCTCGAGGTAATCCGCGTCCTCTTTCTTCAGGATCACGGCTTCGTTCTCTATCCAGTTGCCGGAGGGCTGCGGGGCGAGTATCCTTATCCCGGAGCAGCCTGCCTCACGGGCGAAAGAGACCAGCTTGAAAATATCTCCGCCGTAGATGCTTTCCCGCGTGGCGTATGTCGAGATCATGCAGGGCTGACCGTGCTTCACGCAAAACCCGATCATTTCCGAGGCGCGGGAGAAGCAGCCGCTTACTCCCCTGGTCGAGTCGTGCAGGGCCGGATCGCTGCTGTCGAGGCTGATATTGATGCTGGTAACACCGGCTTTTTTCAGCGAAAGGATAGTTTCTTCGGTAAGCGTCACGGCGCTGGTCTCGACGAAAGTCACAAGGCCCCGCTCCGAGGCCAGGCGCGCGATAGCGGCCAGGTCTTTGTGCGCGAGCGGGTCGCCGCCGGTCAAATGCAGCCTGGGCGTCCCGGCGGCGGCTATAGCCGGGATAAGGCGCTCCGCTTCCTCAAGGGGGAGCATAGCGTCTTTAAAATAGTCCGAAAAGATGCCGGAGGCGCAGCAGCCGCATTTGCAGAAACATTTGAAAGTGAGCGCGACCACCGCGGTTCCAGGTATCTTCTCGCGCAATATGAATTTCCTGAGACCGTAAGCCGTGACGCGGGCCAGCCTTTTCGCGTCGAGCAGCCTGAGCGTAAGCAGGCTTGTGACGGCCTTCCTGAAAGCGGCCCTCATCCGCCCCTCACGGAGAAAAGAGCTTTAAAAGTGAAATGGAAATAGTAAGCGGCTATGTCCGAGATGGAAAAATTAGGATAAGGGTTCTTTTTGCCCAATAGATATTTTTTTACCAGGAGGCAGGCGGCCACGGCGGGGCCGCGGAGGTCCAGCGCCGGCAGGAAGCGATAAAATTTCCAGGAGAGCAGCTTTCCGGCCGCTTTCCCGGGGAGAAGGTTGAAAAGGAAGACCAAATTCCTTAGCCGCGCCCGCTCCGGGCTGTAGGAGTGGCCGCCGTGGGCGTAAGGCAGGAATTTTTCCGCCCTGTTTATTTCCACGGCTTCCCCGGCGCTCAGGATGCCGTCGGCTTTAGCGGTTTCCATGATCCTGGTTCCGGGATAGTAGCGCAGCCAGTTCACGTCGTGGAAATCAGCTTTGTTCTCCGCGCAGAAAGCGGCTATCTTTTCCAGTTCCTCCGTGGTCTGGCCGGGCAGGCCGAACATGAAATTAGTGAAGAGGAAAACGCCGGTGCCTCTGAACAGCTTTATGGCCCGCGCGGCGTCCTCTATGCAGGGCCGCCTGTTCAGTTTTCCTGAATTGATAGCGGGGTCCACGGTCTGTATCCCCATGTTCACAACGGAGCAGCCGGCTCCGGCGAGCAGTGAAACTCTTTCCTCGTCTATGAAAGAAGGGTGCACGTCGCAGTAGAAGGGCAGATTTATCTTCGCTTTGTATTCTTTCAGGAAAGCCCTGAGCCAGGGGAGATTCTCGGTAAAAAGGTCGTCGACGAAGGAGACCCGCCGGGAACCGTACAGCGCTTTCGCGTCCAAAAGCTCATTGATCACGTTCTCCGGGCTGCGCCGCCGGAGATAGCGGCCCTTCCCCTGGTAGAGGCCGCGCATAGCGCTGTTGTGGCAGTAGCTGCAGGCGTTGGGGCAGCCCCTGCCGGTAATGATGCTGTAGGAACCGGAAGCGAAGCGCGGGAATTTTTCGTAGAACAGATTTTTGTCCGGGAAAGGCAGGCCGTCGAGGTTCTCTTCCAGGTTCCTCGGCGGGTTATTAAAGCCTTTTCCGAGGAGATTGGCTATGCCGTCCGGGGCGGTCCCGGCGTCCAGGCAGTCCGCGAGCTCGCAGATGGCCGCTTCTCCCTCGCCGGCGCAGACATAGTCCGCCCCGCTCAGCTCCAGGGTAAGTTCCGGGACGGAGCTCGGATGTATCCCGCCGAAGACCACCGGCACGGCTTTCAGCTTCTTTATTTCTTTCGTGACCTCGCAGGCCCAGCCGAAGTAGTCGGATTCTACCGAGAAGCCGACCAGGTCCGGCTTCCAGGCGACAGCTTCCGCGGCGAGTTTGGAGGCCGAGGAACTGTCCAGGGCCCGGCTGTCCAGCCTGAAAGAGCGGAAAAGGAAAGGCTCGAACAGAAGCGCGGTGGTATGGCCGCGCTTTTTAAGCGAGCTTGAAAGATACTCGAGGCCGAGGCTTTCGGTGGAAGAATGGATGAATAGGACGCGCATTTTTAAAGCTTAGCAGGCCCCGCATTCCGCGTCTGCGGCAAGGCCGGCTTTAAGATAACCGTTCTTTTCCAAAATTGCGTCCAGGCTTTCCTCGCGGGCGTTCCCCATCGAGCAGCCTGAAACATAGCACTTCTTGACTTCGCCGTAGGCCGTGACATAAACGCTCATTTTTTTGCGCATCGTGCACTCCATGGCCCCGCTCAGGCAGTCGTAAAGAGGGCTTTCCGAGTAAACGAAAGAACTGTCCAGGTACTTCTCGAAAAAGAGCTTTTTATTTTCAGCGGAGAGCAGATTCCTGCGCCTGCTCCCTAGCTTGCCGGTATAAACCGGGAAAAGCACCCGCACCCCGGCGGCGCCGCTTTGCCTGGCCGTGTATATCAGGTCTTTGAGGCGCCCTTCGGAAATCGCTTTGTCGGTAATATAGGTGGAGACGACGGCGGGGATACCGAGCGCGGCGCAGCTCTTTACCCCTTCCAGCGCGGCTTCGAAGCAGCCTTCCCGCTTCCTAAGGCGGTCATGGCGCTTTGGGTCGGCGGAATCGAGGCTGACGTTTATATTGGAGATCCCGGCCTCTTTAAGTATCGCCGCCATTTTTTCTGAAAGTAATATCCCGTTGGTGTCTATCGAGACGCTCAAGCCGTGGCCGGCGGCGCAGGCGACCAGCTCGGGCAGGTCGGCCCGCAGGAGCGGTTCTCCCCCGGTAAAGCCTATCTTAGGCACGCCCAGCCCGCGGGCGGCGGCGATAATGTTCTTTATCTCCTGCGTGGAAAGCTCCGGCTTCTCGTTCGAGAGCTCGCTGGCCGAGCAGTGGACGCAGCCGCACTGGCAGCGGTAGGTCAGGGCTATCATTACGGTCATCGGAACACGTCTGCCCAGCAAGTACCTTTTGACGGCATAGTTGGCGAGGCGCGGGAGTATGCCGAAGCCGGAGGGCTTCACGAAGATCCTGTAGATCAGGAGCAGTCGTTTAATATGTCCAGGAATTCGCATTTTTATCTTTAGTCGGCCTTTTCCCGGCCTTCAGGAACGTTCTGAACTGGTGGCTGAAAATAAGCGCCACGCCCCAGAGCACCCGCCTGACCTCGGCGAAGGAAGTGAGCCAGCGCAGCCGCTTCAGGATATAGGCCGGCCTGAAATAAAAGCCGCGGGTGAATTCCTCCATCAGGGACAGCAGCCTGGCCGAGGGGACGGAGCTCATCTCTACCATCGGCTCGCGCTCCGAGTAAACCGTTATATAATCCGCGCCGTAAACTTTATCCAGGTCCAGGCCGCCCTGCGCCGAGAGATCCTCGAAAAGCTCGCCGCCGACGCTGGGGATATAGACGGAGAACATGACATAGTCGGGGTCGAGCTCTTTGGCGAAATCGAAAGTCTTTTTAGCGGTTTCAAGAGTCTCTCCGGGAGTTCCGAGGACGAAGGCGGCGTTCAGTCTCAGCTTAAACTTCGCGGCCAGCCGCACGGTTTCGCGGATCTGTTCCAGGGTGACGCCCTTTTTCATGCTGTCGAGCATTTCCTGGGAGCCGGACTCCACGCCGAGCAGGACGCGCCTGCAGCCGGCTTCGCTCATCTCCCTGAAAAGTTCTTCGCTCGAAGTGTTTGCCCTTACATTGCAGTTCCAGTAGATCTCCATGCCGCTTTTCTTTATCAGCCGGCAGATCTCTTTGACATGGCCGGGATCGCAGGTGAAGGAGGGGTCTTCGAACTGGAATTCCCTGATGCCGTATTTGTCGTAAAGGCTTTTCATCTCGGCGACCACGTCGGCCGGAGCCCGCTTGCGCAGGTTCGCGCCGTAGCCGTAATGATGGCTGCAGAAAGTGCATTTGTAGGGGCAGCCGCGCATGGTCAGCACTGAGGCGCAGGGTGAAGAGGTGACGGCGCGGGTGATGCCCAGGTAATACTTGCCGAAATCCACCAGGTGGTGGGCCGGCCAGGGGAGGGAATTCAGGTCCGCGGCCAGTTTCCTGGGCGGGGTCAGGACGGTTTTACCGGCGCTCTTGTAAGCCAGCCCGGTTATCCCGGAAACATCGCCGCTCTTTTCAAGACAGCCGGCGAGCTCCAGGAAAGTTTCTTCGCCCTCGCCAAGCACCACATAGTCTATATTCTTGTTCTTCAGGCAGACTTCGGGCAGGTAGCTCGCGTGTATCCCGCCGGCCGCCACTTTCACGCCCGGAAAATTCTTTTTGACCAGCGCAGCGGCTTCGGCCGCCATGTCGAAGCTTGCGGTGTAAGTGGCGAGGCCCACCAGGGCCGGGCTGAAGCTCCTTATGCGCGTGAGCTTCTCCTCGTCCGATAGTTCCTCGGCGTAGAGGTCCAAGATCGAAACTTCGTGCCCGTGCTTCAGGAGCAGGGCGGCTATATACATCAGATTCAGCGGGGGCATGCAGCCGCGCGCTTTCGTCTGGTAGACGTCCATGGTCTTAAGACCGGGGGAAATAAGCAGGATCTTCATTGATTTCTCAGCACCACTTTAAAAAACTCCTGAAAGCTTTGAACTGCCCGGCCAGGTCGCCGGCGCTGCGCAGAGAGGTTATTCTATTAAACAAGGGCCGGGGCCTGAGGTAATATCTGAGATAGGCTTTCTTATAGAACCGGATAAGCTGCTCCGGGCCCGCCCCCGGAACCGTTATCAGCGGCTGGGTATTGTCATAACTGTCGCATAATTCTTCGTCTGTGGCTTTTAAAAGCCCCTTTGCCCGGGCCTCTTCGTAAAGCTCGGTGTCGAAGAAAGGATGGGCGAAAGCGAAAAATACATGGTCGGTGCCTATGTCCATTATGTTCTTCAGCGCGGCTTCCATGGACTCCAGGGTTTCTCCAGGATAGCCGAAAACATAATAGCCGCGGGTCTCTATCCCCGCCTTCCTTGCGGCCGCCACGGCCGCGCGCGCCTTGTCCGCGCCGAAGCCTTTATTCATCAGGCCGCAGGCGCCGTCGCTCGCTCCGTCTATGCCGAAAGCTATGGAAACGCAGCCGCTCTCCTTCATTTTCCCGAGCAGCTCCGCGTCCGCCAGGTCCACCCTGGTCATGCACGACCAGGTAAGGTCAAGGCCGCGGCTTTTTATCAGCCCGCAAAGGTCCATGACCCTTTTCCTGTCGAAAGTGAAAGTGTCGTCCTGGAAACTTATCTCCCTGATCCCGTAGTTCTTCATCAGGTGGATTATTTCTTCGAGAGTTTTAGCCGGAGACTGCGCGCGGTAAGTAGAACCGAAAACGCTCTTGGAGCAGAATTTGCAGGAGAAAGGGCAGCCGCGCGAAGTGACCATGCTGGTGACCGGCAGCCTCTTGTAGCCGAAAACGGCGGGCCGGTACAGCTTGAGGTCGACGAGTTCCCTGGCCGGCATCGGCAGCGAGTCCAGGTCCAGCGGCGGATACTTTTCTATGGCCTGGCCATTTGTCTTAAGAATAAGACCCGGTACGCCCGGGGCAAGGCCTTTTTCAAGCTGCAAAGCGAGTTCGGAGAAAACGCGCTCGCCCTCTCCGGAAGCTGCGGCGTCGAAGCCGCCTTTTTCAAGGCATTGAAGCGGCCGGGCGGTGGCGTGATGCCCGCCGGCCACTGTGAAACAGGCCGGGCATATCTTTTTTATGGTCTCTGAAACTTTCATCGCGCTGGTAAAAGCGCCGGTATAAACGGTAACACCGGCCAGGTCGGGTTTGAAAGAGGCCAGCTCGGCCTCGAAAGCCGCAGAGCTTAAGCCGCGGCCAGGCCAGTCTATGACTTTTATTTCCGCGCCAGGCATTTCTCTTTTGAGGAAAGCGGCGATATAAAGAAGCCCGAGCGGCGGGAGCGAAAGCCCCGAGCTGGCCAGCGGGTTATGCGCTGAAAGAGCGTGCGGCGGATTTATGAGGAGGACCTTCATCTGCTCCCGGCGGCGGCCGGCCCCCCTTTGAAAATATGCGTGAAGCCTCGGGCCAGGTACTTCAGCTCCGTCAGGGAGCGTATTCCGAGCGCGCGCTTAAGTAAATAGCCCGGCCGGGAGTAAAATTCCCGGTTAAAAGTTTTCATGAGACCGAGGAGCTCTTCGGCTTTCAGGCCCGACATTTCCACCACGTTCACTTTGCCGGCGGAGGCGGAAAGATAATGGGCGCCCCTGTAGCTCGGGACGTCTATCTTTCCTTCTTTCACGGCCTGTTCGAAAAGCTTCGAGCCGACCACCGGGGCGAGTATCGAGAACATCGCGTAATCGGGGTCCAGCTCCAGGGCGAATTTGAAGGTCTCCCGCGCTGTCTCGCGGGTTTCGCCGGGGAGGCCCAGGACGAAGGAGCAGTTCATCCGCAGGCCGTATTTTTTCGCCAGCTTGACGGCTTTCCTGACCTGGTCCAGCCTTATGTCCTTGTTTGCCGAAAGCGTCCCGAGAAGTTCCTGGGAGCCGGTCTCCACGCCCAGGAAAACCCGCCTGCAGCCGGCCGCTTTCATCGCTTTGAAAATTTCATCGGAGGCGGTGTCCGCCCTGACGTCGCAGTTCCAGACGACCGGCAGATCCTTCTCCACTATCAGAGCGCAGAGCCTGGCGACCCTTTTCGGGTCGGCGGTAAAAGTGCAGTCTTCGAAACGGAATTCGGTAACGCCATGTTTTTCAAAGACATGCTTCATCTCTTCTATCACGTCTTCGGGCGTCCTGAGCCGAACCCGGCAGTTATAGCCGTAATGGTGGCTGCAGAAACTGCAGTTATAATTGCAGCCCCTCGCCGAGAGGATGGAGGAGACCCGCCCATGCCTCACCGCCCTGGTCGGCGGCAGGCGGTAAGCGTCGAAATTTATCAGTTCATAAGCGGGCCAGGGCAGGGACTCTATCTCTTCCGCTATCGCCCGGAAACCGGTGCGGAACGGGGCGCCGTCTTTCCTGAAACAGAGCCCGGCGACCGAGGAGAGCTCCCCGCCTTTTTCCAGGGCGGAGGCGAGTTCGGCCAGCGTGGCTTCGCCTTCGCCGATGACGATAGAGTCGGCTGGACACTGGGAGAGGCAGACTTCCGGGAGGTAGCTCGCGTAAAGCCCGCCGAGGGTTATATGGACGGCTGGAGCGGAGGCTTTTATTTTTTTTACCAGCGAGTAAACCTCGTCCATGCTGCCGGGGTAGGTGGCGAAGCCGGCCAGGGCCGGGCCGAAGTCTTTTATCTTATTCAGGGCTTCCTCTTCAGGCAGCGGCTCCGCGTAGAGGTCCAGGATCTTCAGTTCATGCCCGGCCTTTTGGAGATAGGACGCCAAATACATCAGGTTAAGCGGCGGCATGATGTTTTCCAGCGCTCTCTGCGCCGGGGCCGTATTATGCGGAGGATTGATCAGCAGGATCTTCACGGCCGCGCCCCCGAATGCTTCCGGCGGTAGATATCGCAGCCTTTGCAAAGCGAGGATTGTTTGTCGTAAAAAGAGAAGGCTTTCCTGGTCTCGCCGATCTCCGCCAGGGACTGGCTGGCCAAATTGCCGAAGGCGACATCCCTGAGATAGAAACAGGGAAGGACATTCCCTTCCACATCTATGAAGATGGCGTCGTCCGTTATCAGGCAGCGCCGGTCGAAAGCGGAGGCTAGGTCCATGAAAATATCGTATGAATTGTTGTTCCTGCACTTGATGCAGTACTTGGCCGCGAGGAGTTCGGCGCGGGCGACGATAGCCCTTTCCTCGGCCAGGGAGGGCCGAATCACGGGCGCGCCGCCTTTGAAAGCGTGGAGGTCTATCCGCATAAGCTGGACCTCGTCGGCGCCGGTCTTCCTGGCCAGCTCTATCACCTGCTCGGCGGCTTCCCTGGAGGTTATCAGGGTCTGCAGCCTTATTTTAAAACCGCCCCTGTTCTTCATTTCTTTAAGGAAAGCCAGGTTCTCGGAAATTTGCCGGGAGAAAGGATGGAGGGAGCCGCCGCCCGTGTTGTCTATTGAAACGCTTATGCGGTTCACCAGGTTTTCCGAGGACAAGGTGCTGAACAGCGCGTGATCCGGGACGGCGAGGCTGGTGGAAACGTTCAGGCAGGTTCCGGGAAATGTTTTTTTCGCGAGCTTGAGCATGTCGCCCAGCGCTTCGTTGAGGAAGGGCTCGCCGAGGCCGACGAAGTTAAGGTAGCGGGGCCGCTCCTCCGCGAAAGCCGAACGCAGGGCGTCCATAAGGCCGGAAAAAAGGGCGTAGTCCATCGCCCGCCCTTCTATCCCGAGGGGGCCCCTGAAACACATGGGGCAGGCCTGGCCGCATTTGGTGGAGACTTCTATGGTTATATCGCCGGGGAGGCGCGCGTAGCGCTTTGTTACGAGCCTGAGGAACTTAAGGGCTCTCTCTTTCAGCGAGGCTTCAAAATACATAGCGGGTTCTAGACGACGCCGTTATCTTTGTACCACTTGACGGTCCTGACCAGGCTTTCCCCGAAGCTGACGGCGGGCGTATAGCCCAGTTTCTTCAGTTTCGCATTGCTGCAGATCCAGTTCCCGGAGGCTATCCTGACGCTCTCCAGCCTGACGTCCATCCGCATTGGAAAAAGCCGCATGAAAAGGAGGCGCTCGAGGGCTTCTTTGAAAAGAAGGCTGCCGAACATGAAGCTGGCAGGCAGATAAAAGCCGTTCAGTTTCTTGCCCATGGCCGCGGCCGAACCGTTGGCGAAGTCCCTCATTGAGACGGGGTCTTCGGTCACGAAGTATTTTTCCCCGGCCAGGCCTTTTTCCTCTATGAGGAGCGTGGCCTTTATCAGGTTCTCGACGTAAGTGAAGGGGAGGGTATTGTCGCCGGTCCCGATGGTCGGGCAGAAGTTCAGGTCGAAGAACCTGTACAGCAGGCCCATATTGCGGTTCCGCGCTCCGTAAACGGAGCCGGGGCGCACCATTTTGACCGGAAAACTTTCGTTCTTATGCAGCGCCGACAGGTATTCTTCGGCGTTCCGCTTGCTCATGCCGTAGTCGGTTTCCGGCATGGTGGTGGAGGTTTCGTCCAGCATCGGGCCGACCCCGGCCGCGGCTATGCTGCTGTAAAAAACGAAGCTTTTAACTTTTCCTTTCGCCGCGTCAGCCAGGACCTTAGTTCCTTCGCAGTTGACCTTGTTGAATTCTTCAAGCAGGCCGGTGCGGGAGTAGATCCATTTCGTCGGCCTGACATTTGCCGCGAGGTGGAAGACGGCGTCCACGCCTTCGAGCGCGCTTTTCACGCTTTCTTTGTCCAGGATGTCGCCGTAAACGATCTCGGCCCCGGTGTTCTTGAGGAAATCGATATTGAGGCTGTTGTGCTGCACCAGGCCCCTGACCTTACGGCCGCTCTTTACCAGGGCTTCGGAGAGATGGGAGCCTATGAACCCGGCGGCGCCAGTGACTAAAGTGATACCCATGTTAAATTCTCCTGCTTCCAAGTTTTTCCGCGGCTCCGCGCCGGCGGCGCGTCAGCGGAAATATAGGGGGGTGAGACGCGATTAATGTAACTATATTATACCATGCTAGAACGCGGCGTCCTTACCGCGCGCAGCTTTTCCTGAGGGCCACCCTAAGCGCTATTTTTTTCATGTCCGCCGGTCCGGCCGGGGGCTCCGGTTCCTGGTACAGCCTTACGGCCCTTGCTTTCTCCACAAGAAGCGGTTTTTCCGCCGGGCCTACCCGGCAGTCTTCGGTGCGGAGCAGAACCGTAGGGCCGGCGGTTTCCAGTTCCAGGACCGATTCGGCTTTGCCGTCGCCGTCCAGGTCCAGGGTTTCGCTCAGCCTGGCGGGCAGCTTTTCGGCGGGGCCCCAGTCTACCTGCACAAAGCCTTCCTTCTTCTCCCGGAGCAGAGCGTCGAAGACGGGCCTGTGGACGAAAACGCTGTAGCCTTTCCTGTTTATCGTCCGGGCCAGCTCGCCGCCGGAGAAAACCGGGGAGATCCTGAGCCCGGTCGCGGCTATGCCCCGCCCGATGCCCTCGTGGGAAGACAGCGCCGCCAGGGCTGCGGCGAAAGCCGCGGCCGCCCAGGCATAACCCGCCGCCTGCTTTATTTTTTCTTTAAGGGTCGTCATGCGAAAAAGTTTATTATCCGGAGCAGCGCCTGCTGCAGGTTCATGCCGGTTATCCCGGCGAGAAAAGTGAAAGCGGGGTAAAGGAAGAAGATCCTTTGAGCTTCGAGGTTCATTTTAAGCGAAGTCCCTTTGATATGGAAAAAGATCGCTTTGTCCGGGCAGAGGTCCACGCATTTCCCGCAAAGGTGGCAGGAAATATGCGGCTTCCCTTTTTCCAGGGAATCCTTGTCCAGGCTGAAATCAGGGCATTCGGTCAGGCATTTGCCGCACCTTGAGCACTTTTCCGTGTCTATCCGGATCTCGAAGGGGGCGAGTTTGCCGGCCAGGGTCTGCATAGCGCCGAAAGGGCAGAAAAAAGCGCATTGCGTCCGGAGCCTGGTGAGCAGCGGCAGCGCGACCACCAGCAGGGAGAAAGTGAAAATAAAGATCGCGCTCTGCACCAGCAGCTTCAAAGAGACCACCTGCTCGAATTCGGTCACCATCTTGTAGGGGCAGACCCATTCGCAGTAAGTATGCGTCAGCGTATAAGCCGAAGTGAGCACCGCGGTGAGAAGCACGGCGAAAGGCAGCAGCCTGAGGTCCGGCCGGATACTTTTTATGACGGGGGACTTGAAGATGCGGGAAAAACCGTCTTCGAAGCCTCCAAGGAAACAGAACCAGCTGCAGTAGCCCTTCCCGATGGTCAGCGTCGCCGCCGCCCAGAAGACCGTCAGCACGGCGATAGAGGCGAAGCCGCCGGTGATCAGGCCGGGGAAGACTATGGTCTTGGAGAACAGCGCCGGCAGGAAAAGCATGGGCAGGACCATATGGCAGGCCGGAACCTCGCCGCGCATTATTTCCGACGGGGTGACGCCGAAAGCGCCCCTGAGCTCCAGGAAGAAAGACATGAAAGAGAAAGCGGCCGCGCCGGCCAGGGTGATGAAAACTATCGCCCGGTATTTGTCCGTTTTCCCGGTGCGGACCATTTTGTAGAACATGAAATTCAGGAAAAACAGGGAAGCGAAATAAGCGAAGGTGGAGCCGCCGGAGGCGAACGCTCCACTGCCCGCAAGCATGGAAGCGGTAATGGCGAGCATGGGCAAAGTAAGCAAAAGCGACCTGGCCCGGCTTTTCACCGGCAGGGGCGCGTCTTTGTTTTCAGGGCAATGTGACATGTCTTTAAGAAATCGGCCGTTCTCCTATGAAGACTGGCCGGCTGGATATAGTATATAATTTATAAAAGTCATTGGTTTTTATGGAGAATTTTTGATGGCCCGTAAGGTATGCATAGCAAGCGCGGTGGACCGCTGCAAGTCCAACGCCGTCCTGAGTTCGCGCTGCCTGAATTATTTCAGGGCGAACGACTGGGAACTGACCCGCGAGTTCGGCAACGCCGACCTCGTGATCATCAATACCTGCGGCTTCCACGACATCCTCCAGGACGCTTCGAAGGGCAGCATCGGAAAAGCTTTTTCCGACTCGAAGCCCGGCACGAAGGTGGTCTCCATCGGCTGCCTTACCAAGATCGACCGCAAAGCGCTGGACGCTTTCCCGGACCTCATCGTCGCGGCCGACCTGAGTTCGCTGGACGCGGTGATAGGCGCAAAGATCCCCTTCGCCGAGATCACGGATTTTAATTTCGACGAAACCCTGTTCCACAGGCTGGGCCCCGCCGGCTTCGGCTCCAATGCCTGGCTCCGCTGGGGCGGGGAAGCGGGCCGGCTTTTCTGCCGGATCTTCAAAGGCTGGCCTTACCCTTTCCTTGAATCCTCCCAGCTGCCGCGCGTGCTGGAAGAAATGAACTATATCGACAGCGACAGGCGGGTTTACGTAGAGATCGGCTCCGGCTGCGTCGGGACCTGTACCTATTGCGTGATCAAGCGCGCCCGGGGCCCGGCCAAGAGCCGCCCCGCCGCCGAGATCGTCCGCGACCTGAAAAAAGCTTATAAGCCGGGCCGGGTGATAAACTTCGTGGCCGACGACTGCGGAACCTGGGGCGTTGATATCGGCAGGACCGTTTTCGACCTGGTGGCCGAGGTCTCGGAAGCCTTTCCCGGCGCGCCGATAGATTTCTGCTATATCAATCCTTTCTGGTTCGAAAAACAGGGCCGCGAATACGTGGAGATGTGCGCGACGCGCAATATTAACAGCCTGAACGTTTCCCTCCAGTCCGGCTCGGACCGGGTGATCGCCGCGATGAACCGCCATTATAAAGCGGAAAACGTCGTGCGCGTCATCAAAGAGATAAAGGCGGTTTCCCCGAAGACGATGATCTGGGGCCATTTGATGCTGAACTATCCCGGCGAAACTATCGGGGACCTGCTGAAAACGGTGCGCGCGGCCTCCCATTTCAACTATTACATGATCTTCAATTTCTCCCCGCTGCGGGCCGAACTCCCGTCGGCCATCCCCGACCTGCCGACGCGGATAGTGAAGCGGGCGCTTCTGGTCGGCACGCAGATTACCATGATGTTCCTGCGCCTGTTCCTCATCCCGCCGGCCAGGCCCGGCAAAGCGAAAATTTAGTCTCCGGCCGAAGCCGGAAATAAGAAACCGCGCGGGGGCGCGGTTCTTTTTTTGTCCTGCCGGGCCCGGGCTCAGCCTATAAAATCTTCGGATTTGAAAAGGTTGAATTTTATGAAGCGGTAGGTATCACGCGCGAAGCCAAGGAACTCCCTTATCACCAGGTGGTGGGCGAAGGTCATCAGGAAAACGCCTTTTCTCCGGCTGAAGGCCGTGGACCATTCTATCCGCGTGAGCAGGTCGGGCCTGAAATAGAATCTCCGGTAGGCGGAGCGGAAGAACTTCCGGCAGTCCACCGGGTGGTCCATGGTCTGGTGGGAATTGTCATAATGCCAGAGCGGCACGCCGGGCCGCAGCTTGTTTTTGGCGGCGTACTGGTCGTAGAACTTGGTTCCGGGGTAAGGGGTGAGGATATTGTACTTCACCATGGAAGGTGAATCGCGCAGCGAGGCGTCCACGGTCTCGAGCATATCGCTTTCGTCCTCGTTCTCGAAGCCGAAGATATAGGAGCCGACGGAGTGCACGCCTTTGGCCCGCATCCTTTCGAAAAGCGCGGGGGGATCGTATTCCTCTTTTATTTTCTGGAGCCTGTCCCTGTTCTTTTTGTTAACGCTTTCCATCCCGAAATAAACGAGCCGGATATTAGCGGCGTCGAATTTGGCGATGAGCTCGTCCCCGCCTTTGAGGAAGCTTTGCACCCGGGTGGCGATCATGAATTCGAATTGTTTATGCAGGTCGTTCTTCAGGATGCCGTCTATGATCTCCATTCCGTGGGCGTACGGGGAGAGGAAATCATTGTCGACTATCATTATTCTTGCGATGAAAGGGAAATCGCGGCGGATCTGGATCATTTCCTCTATGACTTTGGCTGGAGAGCGGAGGCGGTATTTGCCGCCTTCTTTTGGGGCCTGGAGGCAGAACTCGCAGGAGAAAGGGCAGCCGCGCTTGGTCTCGAGATTAGTGCTGCGCTGTTTGGTGGCGGTGTAAAGGGAGATGCCGTGGTATTTCTCGGCCGGGAAAAGGTGGCGGGCCGGCAAGGGCAAATCGTCGAGGTTCTCGATCCGGGCGCCGGGCCCGGTGGAGAAGAATTTACCGTCCTGTCTGAAGGCGAGGCCGGGGATCTCCGCCGGGGGCTTGCCTGCGGCCAGGGCGGTCATGCTTATTTCGCCTTCATTGATCACGCAGATGTCCGCCTGGGGGCATTCGGCGAGGACGCGTTCGGCGGAGAAGGTGGCGGGGAGGCCGCCGAAAACTACGAGGCCGCCTGAGGATTCTTTTACGGCGCGGGCTATTTTATAGGAGTTGCCGAGGGTTCCGTAGATCGCGGGGACGGCGGCGATGTCGGGTTTGAGGGCGAGGAGGCGTTTCTTGAGTTCGCTTACGGAGCGGCAGTCTACGGCGCAGTCTATGACGGAGACTTCGTGGCCTTCGCGGAGCAGCAGCGCGGCGAGGCCGGCGGCCCCCAGGTACTGGAGGTCATTGCTGAAGGTCCACAGCTTTTCCTCGATAGGAGGAATAATAAAAACGATCTTCTTTTTCATTGGCGCTTATCAGGTAAGTATATAAAATAAGGTTCTTTCTGGGTTAGTAGGGTCGGCGCCAGGTTGCCGTGTGGACCGGAACGCAAAAACGTTGTCACTGCAGTGGCGCTGCGCCACCCGCACACCGTGCTCGCAACTCCCGCTCTCGGCCTCCGCGCTTACGCAAGCGTCGGCCTCCGAGAGGGTTTTGCTAACCCGGTCCCCACGTCAACCTGCCGGAATCTCCAAGGGGATTGTCGGACATATGGCCCGGCAAATTTTATATTATTGAGTGATAGACGCGATGAAGAAAGATCTTAAATTTTATCTGTTTTTTCTTGGCCTGATCTGTTATGCCATGTTTTTCACGAACAGGCTCAGGTTCGACGTTTATTATTCCACTTATTTCGATACTTTCGTGCTTTATTTCCTGAATATTTTCAGGGATCCGGGGCTTTTTGCGAAGGATGCGGGGGGGATCTTGTTCAGGCAGTATATCGATAATCCTACTTTGAGGGAATTCGCTATTCTTTCGGTTTACCGGCTGCTGCTGAAGGTTATGACGGCGGGGATAGCGCTGAAATTCATGTCCGTGGTTTTGTCTTTTTTCTCGGCTTTTTTCGTTTACAGGACGGGGCAGGGGATATATAAGGAGGATAGTAAGGCTTTTTTCCTGGCTGCGGCTTTTTTGGTCTGTTTTCTTTCGATGGATTCTTTTTATTACGGGCAGAGCAGGACTTTCGGGGCTTTCTTTTTCGTTTTCCTGGTCTACGCGCTTTATACGGGCCGTTATCTCGCGGTTCCGCCGCTTATCTATTTGTTCTATCTTTTCTATCCCTACCTTGCGCTCCCTGCCGGGCTGATCAGCGCCTGGGTTTTTTTCAGGCTGGAGAGCGGGGGGAGCCGGCGGCTTAAATATTTGCTGCTTATGCTGGGGTCCGTGGGGCTGGCGGCTATGACGGATATCCGCCTGGCCTCGGGGCTCAACCAGGCGGCGGCTTTCCAACCTAAATTCTCGGGTTTGGCCGGGGAGGTTATGGTCCCGGGCAATCCGCTGTACGGCTTGCTTTACTTTTTCGCAAATATCAACGAGCACAGCAAGCTGTACGTTGCGGTAATTATTTTTTTCCTGGCCATAGCGGCTTCGGCCGTCTTCCGGCGCGGTCCGGCTGTCTTTTCCGCCCTGAGGGAAAAAGGTTTCGCCCCGCTCTCTATGTTCTTCCTTTCCTTTGCGGTTCTCTATCCGATGAACCCGCTTTTCGCCTCCAGGGAGGTGGTTTTCGCTTTTCCTTTCGCGCTTACTTTGCTTTTCGCTGATAATGTCCTGTTTTTCCTGCCGGCGAGGCGCGTCCTCCCCGCCGCCGCCTTACTAACGCTCCTGTTCGCCGCCGCCCACCCTTCCCTGAACGATATTTACGATTTCAGCGGCTATCGCGGAGTTTATGCACGGATCTCCGGCCTGCCGAAGGACAGCGTTCTGGCCGGGGCGCCCGACAGCGCTATGGCTGCCGGAGTTCCTTTCTACGCGCAGAGAGCGCTGGTTTACAATGACCATACCCCCGGCATACTGTCTATGGTCTCCCCGGGCCTGGACCAGGCCGGGCTCAGGAGCTCGCTGCGGAACGCTATATGTTCCTGGGACCCGGCCGCGGCGCCGGCTTTCGCCCGTGAAAAGGGAGTGGATTATTTCCTGGTGGAGTCCGGCTCCTATGCCCCGGACGGCCTCTGCAAGACCGGGAAGTCGGCGCTTTACGAAGCCGCCGTCTCCGGCAATAATATTTACCAGGCCGCGGCGGACGGGGACGAGGTCTTCCTGGTGGACGCGCGCAAACTGGGTCCCGCCGTGAAAAAAGCCGGCGAAAAGAGATAGGCGATGCCCGATATCCCCGTCTGGAACAAATGCAATAATAAGTGCGTGATGTGCGCAAATACGTCCGGCTTCACCCTGAATACTCCCGGCGATTACGGCCTGCTCAGGCAGGCCTACAGGCTGGAGAAATATCTCCGCGGGTCCGCGGCTTACAGGAAGAACTCCGGCACGGCCGGCGCCTGGAACCTTACCGGCGGCGAGCCCACGCTGAACCCGGATTTCCTTAAAGCGATAAAATATTTCAGGCGGCGGCTGGAAGGCGAGGAGCTGACTTTGCTTTCAAACGGCCGGCGTTTCTCTGACCCCGGTTTTGCCGCGGCTTTCGCCGCGGCGGCCAGGCCGCCTTTCACGCTTGCTGTATCCATCCACGGCCCTACGGCGGCGGCGCATGACGCGGTGGCCGGGGTGAGGGGCGCTTTTAAAGAAACCATTCTCGGCCTTAAGAATTTGCTGGCCCTGCAGGCCGCGCCCCTGCTGGAGATAAGGGTGATATTGCACAAGCTTAATTACCGGCGGCTTGGCGCGACCCTTGGTTTTATAAAGAAGCTGATGCGCGGCAGGCATTACCGGTTGGTGGTAATGCATTACGAGGTGGAGGGAAGCGCGGCCAAAAACAGTAAAAAGCTGGAAGTCCGGCTTTCCGCCACCGCGAAGCAGGTCAATGCCTGTAAAAGTTCACTGGCGGGTTTCGGGGAGGCGCGCCTTTACCATTTTCCGCGCTGCCTGCTTTTGCCCGCCCTGCGCCGCCTGGCCATAGTTAGCCTTCCTCCCGAAGACCGGGCCTACCCGCCCGTTTGTTCCGGCTGCCGCGACAGGGAAGTCTGCGTGGGGCTGATGAAGCCGTATTTGCGGCTTTACGGGGCGGCGGAGCTGAAGCCCCTCCCATTCAAAGATTGAAAGGGCCTTTTTTTTATATTATATGGGTAACCCGGGAAGGCCCGGGTGTTCGCGATAAATGAAGACCCTTCTGCCGCTTTTCTTCCTGCTTCTGACCGCCTGCTCCGCGGGGGACTCCGCCCTGCGCCGCGGCGGCGACACCTATCCCGACTTCGCCGCTCTCAGGGCCGCAAATGTCGAGGGACTGGACTATTCGCGGGAAGTTTATAACCGCGGCTCGCAGGTTTCCGTTTTCGCGGTGCATGGGGGGGACATAGAGCGCGCCACCTCCCGCCTCGCCCGCGGCATAGCCGGCCGGGATTTCAACCTCTATATTTTCAATGGCTGGCAGGGAAAGGAGAGCGGCCGACTGCACGTGACGGCCTCCCATTTCGATGACCCGGACGCCGTGCGCCTCGCGGTTTCCGGCACGCTCGGCCTGTCCCTGCACGCGCAGGCGGACAGCGGCAGCTGGGTCTGCGTTGGCGGGGCGAATAAAGCCGCCGCGGCGCTGGTGACTAAAAGGCTGGAGGACGCCGGTTTCGCGGCCGTAACCCCCTGCGCGCGCCTGGCCGGGACTTCCCCTAAAAACATAGTGAACCGGGCTTCCGCCGGGGGCGTGCAGCTCGAGATCACCCTGCGCCTGCTGGCCAGGCTTGAAAGGGATGGCGAGGAACTGTCAAGATTTACAGGAGCGGTGCGCCAGGCGGCGCTTGAATTTATTAGCACAGGCGCGGTGAACGCGAAGCAGGCGCAGAGCGAAGCGCCGCGATCGAGCAACCAGGAGCTACCACAATGAAACAAATAAGGATCTTCGCCTTTGGCGGAAATGAAGTTTCCCCGGTCGGCCTTAAAGACAAGGACGGGAAGGCTATAAACCCGGACATAGCCATGCAGTGGCAGCGCACGGCCGAGACCGGCAAGCTGGTCGCCGATATTTTCGAGAAGCACCCGGAGGACCGCTACGTTATGACCCACGGCAACGGCCCCCAGGTGGGCAATGTGCTTCAGCGCGCCGAGATGTGCCGCCCGGCCCTCCCGCCGCTGCCGCTCGACGTCTGCGTGGCCGACACGCAGGGCGCGATGGCTTTCATGCTGGCCCAGCTCAATAACGAGCTGAATATCCGCGGCATAGATAATATCGTGGCCGGGATAGTCACCCAGGTGGTGGTGGACAAGGATGACCCCGACTTCAAGAACCCCTCCAAATACATAGGCCAGTCCTATACCGCCGAGGAAGCCAAGCAGCGCACGGCCGAGGGCTGGACCATGAAGCTTTACAAGAAGGACGCCTCCGGCAAGGAGATCTGGCGCCGCGTGGTCCCTTCCCCCGTGCCGGTGGATATAGTGGAAATAGACGCTATCGAAGCGCTGCTCGACAAAGGGATAGTCCCGATAACGGTGGGCGGCGGCGGCATCCCGGTGCGCGAAGTGACCCCGGAGGTCAAGGACGGCAGGGAAACCTATACCACCAATTACAATGTGAAGTTCACCAAGCCCGCTAAAGGCGCGAAAGCGCTCAAGATGTACACCGGCGTGGAGGCCGTGATAGACAAAGACCTGGCCAGCGCCCTGCTGGGCAATA
>CAZUQT010000008.1:0-39325 GCA_964622585.1 uncultured Elusimicrobiaceae bacterium
TGCAGGCCGCCGCCAATTACGCCTGGGCCAACCGCCAGGCCCTGACCGGGCTGACTCGCGATATCTTCTCTTCGGTCCTGGGCTCCGGCGAAAAAGCCCTGGCGATGAACCTCGTTTACGACGTAGCGCATAATATCGCCAAGCTCGAGGAGCATACGGTGGGCGGGAAGAAAATAATGGTGGTGGTGCACCGCAAGGGAGCCACGCGCGCCTTCGGCCCCGGCCACCCGGAGCTGCCGCCGGCCTACGCGCTGACGGGCCAGCCGGTCATAATCCCCGGCGATATGGGCAGGGCCTCATTCCTGCTCGCCGGAGAGCGCAAAGCCATGGCCGAGACCTTCGGCTCGACCTGCCACGGCGCGGGCAGGCTTATGTCCCGCGGAGAAGCCATCAGGCGCGCGCGCGGGCGGAACATAGAGGAAGAACTGGCCGCGAAAGGTGTGTGGGTACGCTCCTCCGGGCGCGAAACCCTGGGCGAGGAAATGCCGGAAGCCTACAAGGACGTGGAGGCCGTGGTCAATGTCGTCGCCGGGGCGGGACTGGCCCGCAAGGTAGCCAGGTTCAAACCGCTGATAGTTATAAAGGGATAAGGCTCCGATGAACCTCACCGCGCGGCGCCTGGCGCCGGCAGTCTTTTCGCTCGCGCTGTTCTCCAGCGCGGCGCTCATCTTCGCGCTGCAGCCGCTTTTCACGCGCCTGACCACGCCGCTGCTGGGCGGCTCGCCGGCGGTCTGGAACGCTTCTATGGCTTTCTTCCAGGCCGCGCTGCTCCTGGGCTATTTTTACGCGCATTTGCTGGCGCGCCTGAAAGACCTGCGGCTCCAGGCCGGGCTGCACGCGGCAGCGCTGGCGCTGGCCGCCCTGGCGCTTCCGCTGCGCGTCAGCGGCGTCTTCGGGCCGCCGAACTACGAACACCCGGCTCTCTGGCTGCTCGGCGTCCTGGCCGTCTCGGTCGGCGCGCCTTTCGCCGCCGCCTCGGCGACCGCCCCGCTCCTGCAGGCCTGGTACGCGCGCTCGGGCCGCGCCGACGCCCACGACCCCTATTATCTTTACTCCGCCAGCAACCTGGGCAGCCTCATCGGCCTCCTGGCTTATCCCGCGCTGATAGAGCCGCTGCTCGGCACGAAGGCGCAGAGCGCGGCCTGGCAGTGGGGCTACGCGGCCGTGGCCGCGCTTATCCTGGCGGCGGCGGCCGCCGCTCTTCTGGCCGAAGGGCCCCGCGCCGGCGCCGCCGGAGACCGGGCGCGCTCCTCCCCGCCGGGCTGGAGAAAGCGCCTTTACTGGCTGGGAGCGTCCGCGGCCGGGGCGGCCCTGGTCCCGGGCGTGACGCTGCATATTTCCGCGAATATAGGGTCCACGCCGCTGTTCTGGGTGGTGCCGCTTGCGCTTTATCTCGTCACTTTCATCATCGCTTTTTCGCGCGGCGCGGAAAAGCTCGCCTCGGCCGCCCGCTTCAGCTACCCCTTCGCGCTTTTTTTCCTGATCGTGTCCTACCTGCTGCAGGGGCGCTGGGTCCCGGTGGTCCTCGCCAACCTTTTCGGTTTCTTTATCAGCGCGCTGCTCTGCGGCCTGGCGCTGGCCCGCGAGCGGCCGAAAGCGGACCGGCTTACGGAATTCTATTTTTTTATTTCTCTCGGCGGCGTGCTCGGCGGCTCCGCCGCCGCCCTGCTGGCGCCCCTGATCTTCAATAATGTCTACGAGTACCCGCTCGCGCTGGCGGCCGCGGCCCTTTTCCTGCCGCGCGGAAAAGCGGGCCTGCCTAAACTGGCCGCCTATTCGGCCGCTGCCGCCGCGGGGATGGCGCTGCTGATGATCCTGCTCAGGCACACCGATCCGGGCGGCGCGGTCGTCGCCGCCGCCGCCAGGCTGGGACAGGACAATCTGGTGCGCGCCGGCCTGGGCGTCTGCCTGGCCGCCATCTTTCTCAACCGCGCCAGGCCCGCCGCGCTCGCGGCCCTGGTACTGGCGTCTTTCGTGATATTCTTCCTTAAGGAGGACAGGGCGGGCCGGATCATTACTCAGGAGCGCGGTTTCTTCGGCATCCTGCGCACGCGCGAGATCTACGATCCCGCGGACCGGCGGGTGGCGATACTCCGCATCCTTTCGCATTTCAACGTGGTCCACGGCGCGCAGCTGACGCGCCCGGGACTTACCCGCCAGCCGCTGACCTATTACAATCCGCGGACGGCGCTGGGGGAGGCCGTGCTCGTCGGGCTCAGTACCGGGGACCCGGGCCGCGTGGCCCTCATCGGCCTGGGCACCGGCGCTACCGCGTGCCTGCTGCGCCCTGCGGATAAGCTGACGATCTTCGAGATAGACCCCGCGGTGGTCCGCCTGGCCGCCCGGCCGGGCGGGGATTTCACCTACGTGCGCGAATGCCAGCCGGGCGCGCGCGTGGTCCTGGGCGACGCGCGGCTGAAGATCGCCGAAGAGCCGGACGGGGCCTTCGATGTGATAGTGGTGGACGCGTTTTCTTCGGACGCGATACCGGCGCATCTCCTGACCCGCGAGGCTTTGGAACTTTACCTGCGCAAGGCAAGCAGCCGCGGGATAGTGGTGCTTCACCTTTCAAACAGCAGCCTGGCGCTGGTCTCGGAAGCGGCCCGGCTGGCCCGCGATCTCGGCGCGCCGGCGCTTTTCCGCGAGAGCAAGGCTTTCAACCATCCCTACGCTTCCTACTTCGGCGCTTTGGGGACGGGAGCGATGATAGTGGTAAGATCCCCGCAGGTCCTGGCGCGGCTCCCTCTCTCGGCCATGACGGAGTGGTCCTTTATAGAAGCGCCGGCAGGGCGCGCCTGGTCCGACGACTACATCAATATCCCGCGCGCCCTCTGGACTAATTTAACCGGGGAAAATTACAGCCTTAAAAAAATATAGGACAAGCGCCTTTTTGATATCATTAGCTGTCAGCGGCTGGCGGGGAATTTATGAAAGAGACCTGGAGCGCTACCGCGCTTCTTTTCGCCGTTCTTCTTATCCTGTCTTTCATCGTCTACAGGGACCTTGCGCGGACGGGAACTTCGGCCGATACTCCGCCGAAGAGATTCGATTTTATCATGAAGACCGCCCCAGGCGCCCCGGCGGGCGGCCCCGGCTATAGCCTGTCCGGCTCGACGGACCCGGTCTCCGCGGCGCGAGAAGAACGCGAGCGGCGGATCGCCGCCGCCGTCGCCAAATACGGCTCCCGGCCCGTGGTCCTGGAATTCATGGAGGACCTGAAAAAGGACCCCTGCACCTCAAAGGTCATAGAGGAAGAAAAGATAACGGATATGGTCGGCGCCCTGTCGGCGGCCAGAAGAACGGGCTGTCTCGATAAGCTTAAGGTAAAATACGCTTTCCGCCCGCAATTTATAAAACTTATGGCCGAGGTAATGACCGACCCCGAGGTCAGGCCGCTCCTGGAAAACGCCCCGGAGGAGCAGCCCGCGGCCGCTGCCGGAACCGCGCCTCCCGCCGGCTCCGCAGAGCCTGAACCCGCCATACCGGGCGCTCCGTAGACATAAAAGCGCCCTCGCCCGGACGGGAGAAATAGCGCCAGGCGGATTTCAGGGAAGGACAGGGGCTATTGCGATTTCCAGAGCTCGAACATAAGCAGGTTCCACATCTCGGAACCGTGGTCCGCTTTTCCGCTCTGGTGCTCGTAGAACAGGACCTGCAGCGCTTTTTTCTCGAGGAAAGCGCCGGCCAGGAACCCTTTAGCTATCACTTTTTCATACCAGAACAGTTTAAGGTCTTTCCTTAGCCACTCGGAGTAAGGGCAGGTCAGGCCGCGCTTTCCCCGGTCGGTTATTTCCGGCGGGAGCAGGTCCCGGAAGGCTTCCCGCAATAAATATTTCTGCACCAGCCCTTCGGCGCGCCAATCCCCGTTTCCCCTGAAATTCCCGGTTTTCCGGCCGCGCCCGTTTTGTTCCCGGAGGCGCCCCTTTATTTTCCAGCGGCCCGGCAGCGGTGAGACGAGGGAGACCATATCCCCGTACAGGAACGGCGCGAGGACCTTGAGCCCCTTTCTCGCGAAAGCGGCGTAAGCGTTCATGAAAAGATATTCCGGCAGGAAAGACTTCATGTCGCAGT
Source organism: uncultured Elusimicrobiaceae bacterium (assembly GCA_964622585.1). Lineage (GTDB taxonomy): Bacteria > Elusimicrobiota > Elusimicrobia > Elusimicrobiales > UBA9959 > UBA9959. Next base: position 4,072 of record CAZUQT010000008.1, read on the forward strand.
CCAGCACCATGTTCGTTATATCTTTTGCGGCGCAGCGCCCGATAAGGCTCCGGAGATGCGCGGCCACCGGGTCTTCTCCCCGGCCGAGCGCGGACAGGAAACCGGGAGCGTAAAGCGTTCTTTTTTTAAAATGGGAGCAATGCAGCATATTGCGCCCGTATTCCGCCGCTACGGCGGCCGGGGGAAAGCCCCCGGAGGCCCCGCTCCACCGGCCCTCTTTTTCAAAGCGCGAAAAGATCTCGATCAGCCCGGGCTGCCAGGCATGGCCGCCGAAGAGCTCGTCCCCCCCCGTGCCGGTGATCACGCCGGAGAACTCTTTTTCCAGGAGCTCGTTGACCTGGAACAGCGGGACCGCGGCGTCGTCGGAGACGGGCTCGTTGAAGCGGGCGGCCAGCTTAAAAAGGGTTTCCTCGGACGGGAGATTTACGGGGACCGCCAGGTGCCTGGTCCTGAATTTGCGGGCCACCAGGGAGGAGAAGTTCTCTTCGCTCTCCGCCTGCCCCGGGAAGGTCAGGGAAATAGTGTTCAGCCTGCCGGGCACGGACTCGCTCGCGGCCGCTACGATAGCGGAGGAATCAAGCCCACCGGACAGCAGGAAAGCGCAGTGCGGCACGGAAGCGGCGGCATGCGCTGCGGCCGCGCCCAAACCTTTCCTTACCTCTTTTTTCGCCGCGGCCAGGGTAAGCGCGCGCGGCGCCGACGGCACGGTAAAAAGCCGGGCCGAAGCGGGCTTATCGGCGCAGCTTACCAGCATCTCGCCCATACGCAGCTTCGACAGGCCTTTATAAGCGGTGTTCGGCGCGGGGATATAATTCAGGGTCAGGTAAAGGTCTACCGCCCCGGGGGCAAGCTCAAGCTTAAAGCCGAAAAGGTCCCGGAGCAGCGCGATATCCGAAGCCCAGACAAGAAAATCTCCGGCAAACCCGTAATAAAGAGGGCGCGAGCCGGAACCGCTACGGTAGAGGAACAGTTTCTTTTCTACCGTGTCGTAGACCGACAGGGTAAAGTCGCCGAAAAGTTTCCCGATCGGAAATTCTCCCTCCGCGCGGTAAAGCATAACCAGGAGCTCGCCCGGTTTTTTGCCGGCCGCCGACCCGGGATAAAGACTTTCCACCATCTCTTTCAGGTTGAGGATATTGCCGTCCAGCTCGACCAGCAGGCCTTTCGAAGCGTAGGGCCAGGCCGGGGAACACCCCTGGCGGCAAAGGCAGGGGATGCAGCGGCGCCCGTGCTCGTCATGCGGCATGGCAGGGGAGCAGGCAAAAACCGTTTCTCCCGCGATAGCGGCGTGTTTAAGCCCGCTTCCGGCGGCCCCGGCGACGGCGCCCGACAGCGCGCCTCTCGTGAGTTCAAGTTCCGGACTGAAGATCCCCGCTTGCGGCATTTTTTCCTCTAATACAGTGCTGTTAATTATTACGAGAGAAACATCGAAGGCTGTTATTTAGGCAGCTCGCTGCGGTGGCGCTGAAAATCGTCGTAGGCGGCCTTGGCGTCCTTTTCGGAGGCGAAATTGCCGCCGTACTTATCCCAAAGCGTCCGTTTGCCGCTGCTGTCTACCTCGCCGGCGGCCTGTAAAGAGCGCGGCTGAGGCCCGAACCAGCCGTCGTCCTTAAGATAATTCAGCGCCAGCGCCGCGGAGACGCACAGGAACAGAATGCCGGCCAGCCTGGCCGACGGAAGGAAGACCGCCTCCGACCCTATCCAGCGGGCGCCGCAATTCCGGCAGTACCGGCGCCGGCTGCCCGGCGCCAGGCGCGCAAGGTGCAGGAGGTAGATTTTTCCGGTGCGGACTTTCCGGCTGCCGCACTTTGGACAGGAACCCAGTTTCATTGTATTAAGCCAGGCTAACGGTTAAACCGATCTCCCGGCCTGGCGGCAAGCGGGAATAAAAATACTAACCTTGTAAATCAGCATAACCCGCAAACCCAAAAATATTATACAGCAAATATAAAAAAACGGCTAGGCCTCCTGCCTCCTCACCAGGAGCGTGACCCAGTAAGCTCCGGCGAGGGCCAGCCCCAGGCCGATCAGCTGGTAGGCCTGTATTTTTTCTATGCCGAAGAGATGAGAGAATAGCGCAGTCAGCACCGGGTAGGAAAGCACTATGGCCGTAGCTTTCGAAAGGTCCATGTTAAGTATGGCTTTGTACCAGAGGATATTGTTCAGGGCCGTCAGAACCAGACCCCAGGCCAGGACTATCCAGAGCAGTTCCAGACTGGGAGTAAAAGAAGCCACCGGCATAACGAAGCCAAGGAGAAAGACCGGAAGTATGCCGAGCGTTGCGAACAGAGTGCGCGCCGAGGCCACGAAAACGTGGGACAGCTCCTTCGGGAGCTTCTTGCTGAAAAGGTGAGACACCTGGTAGAAAAGCGGCACGGCCAGCACGATAAGGTCGCCGGTCCACCTGAGCGTGAACCTTTCCTTGAAAGCTATAAGCAGGGTTCCGGCGAGCACCAGGCCGGTGCCGAAAAGCTGGCTTAAAGAAATTTTCTCTTTCAGGAAAAGCCTGGAGAGTATGACCGTGTAGACCGCCTCCACCTGCCCGAGGATGGCGGCGTTCGCCGGCGTCGTATACCTGAGCGCGGTGACCAGCGCCGCTATCGGCAGAGCGCTCCCGAAAAAACCCACGGCGAAAAGCCGCGGCCACAGGTCCCGCCTGAAATAAAGAGCGAAGGCCTCGTTCTTAAGCGCCCAAGGCAAGAAACAGGCGAAGCCAAGCGCCGAGCCGGCCAGAGCGAAAAGGGGCGCCGAGATCCTGCCGGCCGCGAAATAGCCCAGGATCGGCATGAAAGAATTTATGCAGACGTTCAGCCAGATAGCGCCCAGCGGGGTAATGTTCATCAGGTAAATTATATAATTAAGAAAGCGCTAAACATGAAAACCTATCACTTCTTCCCCGTTTTAGTGGTCCTCATCTTTTCCTATCTCGGCCTGCACTTTTACTCCGCCCGGTGGCTGGCAAGAAGCTTCTCCCTGGGCCAGCCCGCCGCGCACTGGCTGCGCCTGGCGCTCCTGGCCGTCGCTTTCCTTTCCCCCTTCACGATGTTCCTGAAGCGCTACCACCACGGTCCGCTGCTTGAAGGCCTCTACGCGGCCGGCTATGCCTGGATGGGGATAATAATGCTGGCCGCTTTCATTTTCGCCTGCTCCGACCTGGCGGCCCTCCCCCTGCGCCGCCTGCCCTGGTTCCAGCCGCAGGTGCTCGCCAATACCACGCTCGCCCTGCTCGCGCTCATAACCGCCTGGGGCATTTACGGCGGCCGGAAAGTCCCGGTCATAAAAGAAATGACCATCCCGTTCAAAGACCTGCCGCCCGAGCTTGATGGCCTCAAAATAGCCCAGGTCTCCGACATGCATATAGACTCGAACTGGAAGCTGCGCCAGTTCTCCGGGATAGTGGACGAGATAAACGCGGTCAAGCCGGACTTGGTCCTGGTCACCGGCGACCTGATAGACCCCGGCATAGCCTGCGCCACGGGCCTCGCCGAGCTTACCGGGAAAATAAAAAGCCGCCTGGGACTTTTCGGCTCCCTGGGCAACCACGAATATTATTACGGCCTGGAGCGGTCGATGGACTGCTACAAAGCCTTCGGGATAAAGCTGCTCAGGAACGAAGCGCAGGTAATGGGTAAACTCCGCCTGATAGGCCTGGGCGACATCCATACCGAGCACCTTACCGAGGCCGACGTAAAGGAACAGTTGAAAAGGAACAGCAACGGAGAATTCACCATAGTGATGTCCCACCAGCCCGTGTTTTACCCGGCTATAGCCGCGGCCGGGAAATACCTGGTCCTTTCCGGGCATACGCATAAAGGCCAGATCTTCCCTTTCCATATCTTCACTAAATTGTTCTACAACTACTTTTACGGCCTGTACCGCATAAACGACAGCGTTTTCTATGTCACCTCCGGCGCAGGAACCTGGGGCCCCCCCCTGCGCTGGCTGGCGCCCGCGGAAGTGCCTGTAATTACGCTGGTTAGAACTCCCTAGTCCGCAATTTTCCCGTCACCGGCAGACTCCAGGCAGGCTGGGCCCTTTGAGGGTTGCGCTTCAGGATTTTGTCTGGTATACAATATACAGGCGCATGGAACGCGGCGCCGTACGGCTTCGAGCTTATACTTACGACGGAGTAATTATGAAATTCACCAAACGGATACTCGCATTAGCGGTTTTTTCGGCCTTTTCCTGCGGCGTTCTGACCGCCGCGGGTCTTGAAAGCGAAGCAGCGGGATCGTCCTCGCTCGATCCGCTCAAGGCCGGGAGCGCCGCGGTCCCCGCCCCTTCCCCGGCCGCCGACGCTAACGCCGCGCAGGCCGCCAAAATGGAGAAGTTCTACAAGTATCTGGGCGGCATTATCCGTACTCCTAAGTACAAGCCGCTGCGCGGGGACGGGGACAAGTCGGCCACTGCCATCGCCCCGGGCCGCCTCGGGCCAGTCGCTTATTCCTTCAAGCTGAACTCGCTCCTCAACGCGCACAAAGACTCCGGCCTGTCTTTCCGCACCCCGCACGGGACCGATGTTAAATTCAGCGCCTACACCGCCGCTAACTGCCCCGACGGCGGCCAGTCCTGCGCCGACAAAGAAAGGTTCTTCCTGCTCCTTTACGTGGGCGCCAAAGAGACTTACTTTATCAGGGCCAACGATATCGTCAACGCGATGTTCATGAGCGGCTCCAGGGCGGTATCCATAGGCGGCGACGAACTTACGGTAAAGCTCCACGCCGTTCTCTCGGACATCCCCTCCAGCAAAGTGGAGATCACCTGCGGCGGCGCGAAAGTTTTTGTCGTCACGCTGAAGCAGCTCGGCGACGCGATCGGGGCCAAGGGCGCCGACCTCAAGCTTGGGAAAACCTATAAAATGGCCTACGGCAACGAGCTTCTCCAGGGGAAAAGCGGGGCCAGGTTCTCGGACAAGCTGGTCATAATACTCTCCCCCGTCGGCGTGCCCGGCTTCCATTTCCTTAACCATGCGGACATAACCGCGGCCGGGGTGGCCTATCCGGAAATAGAGCCTGATTTCGGCTTCAGGATAGCGGGGAATACCCTTGAAATATTAAAGCTCGAATAACCGGCCGCAAATAAAAAAGCCGTCCGGAAGCCGGGCGGCTTTTTTTATTTCTTAAAATGCCAAAGGGCGGGAATAATTCCCGCCCTTTGTCGCGCAACCTTAATTGCCTGACTATTTCCTGCAGCGGCCGCTGTTCACGACCTGGCTTTCCCTGTTGCAGGCCTGGATGGAGCAGTAACCCTGCTGGCCCTGAGTGGACTGCATGCAGCGCAGCGTGGCGCTGTCGCGGGCGGAACCCTCGTCCTGGCGCAGGTCGCCGGGATAAGTGGAAGAAGGCGCCTGGGGCTGGCCGGGCTGGGCCGCGGGGGTGAACTGCGCGGTGCAGCGGAACTGGTCCATGGAGCAGTTGTAGCGGCAGTCGCCGTGTATCGACAGGCACTGCTGGCAGGCGCGTATCTCGCTGGGCCCGGCGCCGTGGCCGCCCCAGTGCTCTTCCCAACCCATGTCGGAAGCGACGCAGTTGACGCGGCCGTAGCCGCCATAACCGCCGTTATTCCAACCGTTGTTGCCGTTATTATTCCCGTTATTGCCGCCGCCGCCGAAGATAGCGTCGACCCAGGGGTTTCCTTTGTCGGCTTCGAAGTAGATGGTCCTGACGGGCTGGCCTTTCTCGGTGATCACTACCGCCACTTCACCCTCTTTGGGTTCGGGCGCTATTGCGGCCTCCTGTTTGGGGGCCTGGAGAGCCAGCTGGTCCACGGCCCTGGGGGCCGCGGCGAAGATGCTGCTGGCGGAAAGAAGTAGTATTGACGACACCGCGATAAGTGCTGAGCTTTTCATTTATATTTTCCTCCGGTTGCTTGACTACATAAGCAGTTTATAAATTTGACCCGAAGCCGCACGAGGGGCCAAAGTCCTTTACTTATCAATTCAAAGGGCCTACGTCGAAATAGGACTAAAGGGCAAAGCGGGCTGAAAGGCCTATTTCCCGCTGGGCCATTAAGCAAGAAATGAAAGGTCCAAGGCCTGTACCGGCCGGGCGGGGAACATAGCTACAATAAAGGCTGAACGATTATCCGGGAGGCTTGATGAACAAAACGGCTAAAATTTTGTTGGCGGCAGCGGCGTCTTTCGCCGCGGGCAATCTGTCCGCGGCCGATTTCGGGAAAGACATCCAAAATATCGGAAGCCTGCTTAAGGGCGAGAAGTTCGGCAGCGCGGAGATCGCGGCTCCCTTACCTCCGCCTGCCGGGGCGGCGGCTCCGGCGGACAGCGATAGATGGTGGAGCGTCTCTTTTTTCGGCTCGGCGCATAAAGCCGTAATGAAAGGAGCCCTCGCTTTCATGAACGGCAAAGAACTCTCCGACATCGCCCGCGCCCAGGATATGCTTTTAACCGGGACCAATGATGAAAGCGCGCATTTGCCCGACGCTAAGATCAACAATGGCGGAAAACCTGAAGAGCTTTGGGAGGGGAAGGCCCCTTACACCCTCGGCGGGGTGCTCTGGAACTACGAGCACTTCAAGTTCCCCGAAGCCTACGCCAAGCTGGGAACCATCTGCCACCTCACGCAGGACCAGGCCGTCCCGACCCACGCCGCCAATATCCGCCATTCCACCAACGACGGCTTCGAGGGCTATGCCGCCGACGGCAATAAGGTGAAAATAACGGCTTCCCGCGACGAAGGCCAGATGAAGCCTTACGAGTATTACCAGGACCTCCAGGACGAAACGCGCAAGCACCTTTCCTCCTGGGTGAACCCCAGGACGGGGAAGCCCTACTGGGTCCCCGCAAAAAATTCCCCCCCGCCGGGCCAGGACGCCACTTTCGGCCCCTGGGGCAGCTACGGTCCGGACGGGGATTCGTATACCCATACCGATCAAACTAACTCGGACGGCGGAAATAATAACACGCAGGTCACCGACAGCCCGGAAATACGCGTACGCCAGTTGTCCATGGCCGGGGCCGCGACGGTGGGCGTTCTCAAATCCGCCTCCAAACGGCTGCCGCCGCTGGTGTCAGGCCTGACCGTTACGCCCGCAGGCAGGAAAGCCGCGGTAAAATTCACCGTCCTGGATAACCGCTCCCGCTACGCGGTCTATTCCATAACGCTCTACCAGGACGGGAAAGAACGCGGCGCGCCCCAGGCCGGGAAAGTCGATCTCGCGGACCCCGCTTCCCCCGAGCTGATGCTTAAAGGCGAAGTCAATACCGCCCTGGACCTTTCGGACCTGGCCCCCGGCGGCTATGCGCTGCAGGTACGCGTCACAGACACCGACGGGAACTCCGTCCCCGAGGAAGTCAATGCGGACGACTTCCCCGCGAACGACACCCAGGCTGTTCTGACGATGAACTGAACCCGATCCGCCAAATAAAAAACAGCCGGCTTTTTATAGCCGGCTGTTTTATTTTAACCAAGCGCTTTACTTAAGTATCGTTATGAGCGGGCCCGGGTTGGGGATGGAGAAAGCGCAGGGAGTGGAGATGGGGCCGACCCAGGGATTGGGGGCCGGGATGTAAGGGAAAGGATTCGGCCTGGAAACATAGCTGCCGTCCTTGCACTTATAAACGCAGGTATTCCCGTCCATCACCAGATTGCAGACATCCGCCGGGGCGGCGCTCTTCACGGCCGCGGGAGGCGTCAGTTCGAAATTACTGAGGACCTGGCGGACCGAGTATTTATAGGCCGGGGAAACCTGCTTAAGGCTGAGGAAAGAACCCCAAAGGCATACTTCGAAAACTTCTTTCTGCTCCGGCTTGAGTTCGCGTGGCGCCGTGATGACGACCTTAACGTTCTCATTGTAATAGCGGGTGCTGGGGAAGCAGATCTGGCCTACCGGGTAGCCCATGTTCTGGCAGTCCTGGGTGGTTTCCCTGCTGGTCAGCTTTACCTCGGGGGAGGTGAGAGGGTCGGCGGCGCCGAAGGTGATCTTCTTGCAGTCGCGGGTAAGGTCGATAAGCTGGCCGAATTTAGCTTCGGGGAGCTTAACATCGGAAGAGACCGCTTCTTTAACGGCGCTCTTAATATCCACGCCCTGGTCGAAGTTGACCGCGGCATTGGCCCCGGCCACGAAACCGAAGCAGACTAACGCTAATATAAGTTTCCTGTTCATTCTATTTATTGCCTCCGTAGCTTTCGCTGCCCTGTCTTAAATTATCCCTGCCCGCAAGTATATTTTACCAAAAAGTCCCGCCCGGCGGATGGCTTGAATTAAAAAAGGGACAGGCTGCCTTTCCCTGGAAAAGCAGCCTGTCCCTTTTTTCTTTTTCCCTTATTATTTCAGCCAGCCGTAGGTCAGGTCGGTGAAGCAGACCAGGAACATGGCGAAACAGGAGAAGAAGATGGCATTAAAAATTTTTAGTTCGTAGGCGTAGGTTCTCTGTAGCATAAAATTTTCCTTTAGGCTGTCCTGTACTTATAGTTTAGCCTTAAATCCGGCCGCGCAATAGGGCCATAAGGACCTGTAAATAAAATAAAAAGACCCACCCGGGAGGACAAAGGGCCTATCTTAAGGAAAGAGTCGGGACTGAAGCGCGAACAGGCGGGATCTAAAGTTCTTCATCACCGCCGCCGGACGCCTTCTCCTCCGAACTGAAAAGCAGGCGGCCGTAATTGCGCAGGGTCTTGACCGAGGACGACAGGGCGCCGGTCCTCGGATATAAAGGAGTATCATCGTCTATCTTTTCAATGACGCCTATACCGTTGCCAATGCCCTCAAGCAGTATCGGGTCGATGGAACCCTCGTAAGCGGACTGCCAGGAACGGACATATTCCCGCTCCATGTGCTCGCGGTTGGCGTCGTCCAGTATTATATAACCGCCTGGGGCTAAAGCGTTGAAAACATCGTAAAGCACGGCCTCGCGGCCATAATCGTCGTGCGGCGCGTCTATGAGCGCCAGGTCGAAAGGGCCGAGAGCCTCAAGCAGGCCTTTCGGCAGGCTGTATGAAAGCAGCAGGCGCGTGCCGTAGAGCCTGGGGCGCAGCGGGGCGACGCGGAAGTCGACTTTGGCCTGGCAGCCGGAGGTCTCATAAGCCTCTTTGGCCATCTCGGAATATTGCCGGGAAGAGTCGATGGAAAGCAGGTAATTACCTTCGACAGGGGCTATCTCCCTCGCCATCATCAGCGTGGAGAAGCCGGAACCGAACTCTATTATTTTTTTTGCCCCCAGCGCGCGCACGAAACCGGCGAGAAAGCGGCAGGAAGCGGGGTCCATGGCCCAGGAGCCGGGATGCTCGTACCTCGAGAGCGGGACCTTGTCCATCGCGGCGATGGCTTCAGCTATATAAGGGTTCATAAGTAGTCCAGTGAGGCCGGGCCGCAGTTCAGGAGCAGGTCCAGCGCCGACATATCCGGCTCGAAGCCGGGGAAAGCCTGTTTATACTCACGCGGCTTGAAGTCCTGCCAGGAAAGCTTTACGCCCGCGAAGCTGAAAACGCCCGGGTCCAGGTAGGCCCTGGCTCCGGCGCCGGAAAGATATTCGTCCGCGCCTGCGGCGGCGCAAAGGCGGGCCAGCCGCGCGCTTGAAGTTTCCGCTATATTGAACTCCGAAGAAAATTTCACCGGGGTCCCGATCGCGAAACCGTCTTTCAGAAAATCCATGGTCGCTATAGCCAGGTCCGCGAGCAGGCGGTAATCCCGGGAATAAAGCTCCTCCAGCCGGGGAAGGTATTCCTTAAAGAACGGCGCGCGCGCGTAATTCGTCTTTATGGCCCGCAAATGTTCCCCGCTCCACGCCGCAGTATTATCCATCTCCACTTCGTTTATCTTCTGAGAAAACCTGCCCTTGGAGATCACCGGCGCCGTCAGGTACTGCCAGCCGCGCGCGGTGCGGATGCGGTTCCGGTTCTGGAACTCCCGTTTCTCGAACTGCACGTCGTCGAGGTAGATGAACAGGTCCGCCGCGCGCATCTTCGCGAAGAAGCGCAGGCCCGGCCAGTACTGGAGTTGGTGTATGGCTGCTTTCATTTGCTTGCGGTGACTATCAGCGTGGATCCGGCATAAACGCGGCCCAGAGTAAAGAACCAGAGCGCCTGCGCCAGCCAATAGTATAGAACTTTAAGGGCGCCGGTAAGAAATCCTCCGAGCAGGCCGCCGGTGCGGTAGGGGTCCCCGGCGGTGGGCCGGGAGTTGCGTATTTTTATGTTCCTGAATCCGGCGTTCTCCAATAGAAAGCGCAGCGTTTTGGCCTCAAAATTTAAATTATGAATTATATAAGGCTTTACCCCCGCCAGGCGGAAAAGGCCCGTTTTATCCAGGCGGTAAAGCGGCAGGTGGAAAGCCGCGTTGAAATCCCTTATATAGATGACGCCGCCGGGCCTGAGCAACTTCAACAGTTCCCCGGCCGCGGCGACAGGGTCAGCCATCAGCGCGAAGACGTCGAAAACCGCGACGGCGTCGTAGGAACCGGCCTCCAGCCCCGCCCTTTCCACGGGTTTCGGGTGCACTTTAAAGCCGTGGGCCAGGGCTTTTACCGCCAGGGCAGGGTCTATCTCGACGCCTTCGGCTTTCCAGCCGCGCGCGGCCGCGGCCTTAAGCAGTTCTCCGCCTGCACAGCCGATGTCGAGCAGCCGTCCCCCGGAGGGGAAGGCGCGGTCAAAGAAATCCAAAGCTTCCCTGAACAGGGCCGCCTTCGCGCTGCAATAAATGGCTTCTTCCATGCCTGGCCCGTAGACCGGCGCGCCGAAATATTTTTCGGCCTTATAAGCCAGGCCGCAACCGGCGCATTCCAGTAATTCGCCGGCTGGCGAGGCCGTGCCGCCGCATACCGGGCAGGTTTCTTTATTCATACCCGCTTCTCGGCTGAAACGGCGTCAAAAAGCGCCTGTTCCACCCCCTCGGCGTATTTAGCCCAGGAATAATTTTCTTCCACAAATTTGCGCGAGGCGCCGCGTATGGCATCGCGGTTTTCCAGATAACGCGGAACGAAACCGAGTATACCGGCGGCTATGCCGCCCGGGGAACAATCTTCAAGGAGCATCCTGGAATCCAGTCGCCCGATTATTTCAGGATTCGCGGCCACGGGAGTGGCCAGCACCGGCGTCCCGCAGGCGAGAGCCTCCAGCGTCACCAGCCCGAACCCCTCCAGCACCCTCGTGGGCAGGATAAAAAGGTCGGCGCACTGGTAATAAGCCTGAAGATCATCCTCGGGAATATACCCGGCCAGCAGTACTCTTCCGGAAAGCCCTCCCGTCTTTATCATCTTCTCCAGCTTGCCGCGCAGGTAGCCGCTCCCGCCGATGACGAAAAACACTTCAGGCCGCTCCTTAACCACGGCCGCGGCGGCCTCCACAAGGTTTTCGAGGCCCATGCGGCTGGCGAGGTTTCGGACAGTAAAGATCATAAAGCCGGCGGCCGGAAGCCCCAGCCGCTCACGCAGGGCGACAGTGTCGCCTGAGGGGCGGAATTTATCCAGGTCGACGCCCAGCGGAAGTATCCTGGACTCGAGTGCATGCGCGAATCTAAGCTTGGAAGCCATAAAAAGACTGGCGTTAAGTATGATCTTTGAGGCCCTCAGGGCTTTGCTTTCAGCGAGCTTCCGCAAACCGCCGAAGATGAATCTGCGCAGCGGATTGATACCGAGGTCATTGGCCCTTATGGAGTATTCTTCTTCCCATGGCGAATGGAAATTATAGACCGCCGGCACATCCCTGAGCATGGCCATAGCCAGCAACCCAGTGTAAGGCTGGTGCAGCTCCAGCACGTCGATGCGGCCATGCCGCGCAAGAATAGCCTTAATTGCGGAGCGCAGCTTGAAAGGATTGCCGCGGTAGCGGTAAACCTTTATACCTTCGGAAGTTTCAAAATCTTTTTTGCCATGCACACCCTTCGTTAATACTACCGGCCGGTGCCCCATGGCCGCCAGGCGTTTGGCAGTTTCCCAGGCCACGCGGGCCGCCCCGCCGGCGTCATCCTGCTGTATTATATCCGTGCAGACAAGGATGTTCAGCGGCCCGGCTGCCGGCCTTACCCCGAAACTGACTCCGCCGGCCGCCAGTTTCCTGTTCCTGGCCAGCCAGAGCTCGAACATCACGGCCGAGTGTATCTGGTCGTTCAGGTTCCTGCGCCCGCTTTCATGCTCTTTAAGCATGCCGGCTATATAGCAGGGAGAAAGCCAGCCGTTCTTTTCAAGAGAACTGCTTTTAAGCACCTCGCGTGCGAAACCTTTCAGTTCCTCACCGTACCACCTGGCCAGCGGAACCTGGAAACCACGCTTAGGGCCGCCGAGGATCTCCGGGGGCAGGCGCCCGGCCATGATCTTCTTGAGCATGGCCTTGAGGGTGAAACCGCGCGTTTTCAGCGCCAGCGGGGCCGAGGCCATCAGTTCCGCCAGCCTCACGTCTAGGAACGGGACCCTCAGCTCCAGGGAATTGGACATCGAGACCCTGTCCGCCAGGCAAAGCAGGTCGTCGGAAAGGTAGTTCCTTAGCTCATAGGCGAAGATGTCGTCGGGAGAGCCAAGCCGGCCGGGCAGCTTCGGGGCCGAGCCGGCGGCGCCGGAATGGGCTGGGGCGTAAAGCCGGGCGCGCTCCTCCCGGCCGAAATATGAGATCCAGGAATCGTAGGCGTCGCGGAAATCGCCGCGGCCGCCGCCGAAGAACCTTTTCATCCGCCCGGGGATATTTTTCGCCGAGCGGGATTCCGGGAGCAGCCTGGCCGCCGACCAGAAGCCTTCGCGGAGCGCCCGCGGCAGTTTCAGGTAAACCGGCATCAGCCTGGCGCCGAGGTGCCTGGGATAGCCGCCGAAGAACTCGTCGCCGCCTACGCCCGTCAGGGCCACCGTGACTTTTTTGCGGGCCTCCCCCGTCACCAGGAAGTTAGGGATGGCGGAAGCGTCGGCGAAAGGCTCGTCGAAAGCGGCGGCCAGTTTTTCTATTATCGTGCGCGGGTCAGGCTCCAGGATGTGCTCGGAATGGTCGGACCAGAAATGCCCCGAGATAAGCCGCGCCTGGGCGGTCTCGTTGAAGCTGGAATCCTTTCTGCCGTAACCGACCGTGAAAGTTTTCACGGGGGCGGCGCCAAGACTGTTCATGTAATACAGAAGAGATGAAGAATCTACCCCGCCTGAAAGCAGCAGTCCGAGCGGGACGTCGGAAACCAGCTGCTCGGAGACGCTGGCTGAAAGCAGCGCGTCGGCCGCCTCCAGATATTCCCCCCAGGTTTTAGCCGGAGAGGCTCCGAATTCGGGCACCCGCCAGTAAGTCTTTATTTCCGCCTTCCCGCCCCTGAAAAGCAAAGTCTGCGCCGGCTCAAGCTTGCGTATAGCCTTGTAGACGGTAAGCGGCGCCGGGATGTAAAGGTTGGTAAAATAGGCGTCCACGGCCTCCGTATCCAGACCCGCGCCTATATCCGCGGCGAGAAGGAGGGCTTTCATTTCCGAGGCGAAATAAAGTTTGTTGCCGACAATGGAATAGAAAAGCGGCTTTATCCCGAAATGGTCCCTGGCCAGCAGCAGCGCCGACTTCCGGGAGTCCCAGATCGCGAAAGCGAACATCCCGCGCAGCTTCGGGGCGAGGTCAGCGCCGTACTCCTCGTAAAGGTGGACCAGCACTTCCGTATCGGTCCTGGTGCGGAAGCGGTGGCCCTTCGCCTCCAGCCCGGCGCGCAGCTCTTTAAAATTGTAAATTTCCCCGTTGAAGACTACCGTAACCGTGCCGTCTTCGTTGGAAATAGGCTGCCCCCCGGTGGCCAGGTCGATGATCTTGAGCCTCCGCATCCCGAGAGAGACCTTTTCCCCCTCTGTAAAAAAACCGTCCTCGTCCGGCCCGCGGTGCGCCAGCCTGGAGGCCATGCCCTTCAGCAGATCGTCGTTCCTGTAATTAGCGAAGCCGCAGATGCCGCACATTTATACAGTTCCTTTGATCCCGGCCGTTTCCTGATAAACTTCGATATGCCTGTCTATGTAATCTGAAAGGCTGAAGAGAGCCGCTTTTTTCCTTGCATTATTCCCCAATTCTTTCGCGCGCGGCGCGTCATGGAGCAATCCCAGCACTGCCCCGGCCAACCTAACCGGATTGCCGGGAGGAACCAACGCCGCTTCCTTCCCGTCCTCGGCCGTTTCGCTTATACCAGGGATGTCGGAAGCCACAATAGCCTTACCCATGGCCATAGCCTCCAGCAAAGCTAGCGGCTGGCCCTCAAGCAGGGACGGCATAAGAAAAATATCCAGCGCCCCGAGAAAATCCCTTACCGGCGACAACGCTCCGCAAAAAATAACGTTACCGGCAAGACCCGCCGCTTCAGCCTGCTTCTTAAGGTCAGGCTCAAGCCGTCCGGCGCCCGCCACCAGGCATACAAGTTTTTCCCTGAGCCCGGGCTCTTTTTCAAGCATAAGGGCCAGCGCTTCTATAAGGCAGGGATAGCCCTTCTGCCACTCGAGCCTGCCCAGCGCGCCAAGCACCCTGCGCCCGCGCAGCGAGAATTTCTGTATCAGCGGGCCGGAGTCGAAATTTGACGGGTCGAACTCCGTCAGGTCCACCGGGTTCTGTATCAAACTGACCCTGGAAGCGGGAATGCCGTGTTCCGAGATCAAGGCGGTCTCCAGCCGCTTCGAGACGGTTATAAATCTTAATATTCTTTTCTCCGCCAGGGAATTCAGCAGCGAATAAATCTTTTTGCGCAGGAAGCCGACGTCGAACCCCTCTACCGGCATGGCGACGGTCGCGACGGCCTTTACTCCGGCCGCGGCCGCCGCGAAAGCGCAATAAAAATCGGCTCTCGCGCCCTGGCTGTGCACGAGGTCTACGCCGTTCTCCATAATCATTTTTTTGAGCCTGCTAATGTTGCGCAGGTTAAATCGGTTGGAAAGGGCCAGCGGCAGAAAGCGGCAATGGCCCTTAACTTCATCGTAAAAACGGCTGTCTGGGCCGGCGGCGCAGTAGACTTCGAAGTCATCCTGCGGCAAACCTCGGATCAGCTGCGCGAAGACCCTCTCGCCGCCGCCATAAACCGAGTTCTCTATAACGAAAAGCAGTTTTATTTTACGCTTTAGCATGAATGTTCCCACATTGCGCGCCACACATTTCCAGACATTGACTCATAAGGGGAAGGCTTAACATTTTTTAAGAGCGTGGCGGCCTTTATTTTTTCTCCGCGACAACGATAAGTATGTCGCTGAACATCCCCGGCCAGACCCTGGCCAGGAACGACAACCGCACCCCGTGCCCTGACATGCCGACCACCGAGAAGCCGCAAAAGTTAAGAAGATCCGTAAACGCTTTCACCGTAAAGGCGTGCAGATGGCGCGGGTCGGATACAGCCAGGGGGATGCGCCCTATCAATAAGTCCAAGCGGTATCTCCAAAAAGCCAGATTAGGGACAGTGGCCACCAGGCGCCCTGAGCTTGAAAGACAGCGCCGTATGCCTTCCAGAGTGTGGGCCGGGTCGTAAAGGTGCTCCAAGACCTCCACGCAGACCGCGGTATCGTAGGCCCCGGTTTCGGCAGGCAGCGGGGCTGAGTCCAGGTTGACCTGCCAGACGCGCTTAAAATGAATTGCGGCCCTCCGCAGTGCAACCTCGGAAATATCCATGCCGTCCATATGAACCCCTGGCCGCAGTGCGCCGATCAGCGAGGCCAGGTAGCCCGAGCCGCATCCCACGTCCAGCAGGCGTCGCGGCTCGAGGCCGGCGATGATCGCGGCCATTTCCGGATAACGGGGCGATCCGGCATAAAAAGAATCCGAAGACTTTGTTCCGGACCAGTCTTTTTCATGCAAAGCTTTAGGGTCGATAGGGGCCGTCATAGGAGTTCCGGTATAATCAATCTTACAAAAATCACAGTAGTTATTGCGCCTCGCTAAGGATATATTTCCTCAATACCGCGAAATCCCTGAAAACAAAACCGTCCGGCAAGATAAATTGGATATTCATTCAGACCGGTCCGCCCGCTCTTCCCGGCCAACGGGCCTCCCGGCCTCATATATCACCTTGTACCTGGGCTGCCTCCTAAGCTGCTCCAGCAGGGCCGGATAAGGTCCGAATTTCCCGGCGTCATACCTTACCAGGTTCGGACATATTATCCTGCGGATAAAAGCGTCCTCCCCCTCGCTAAGTGTGCCGCATCCCCAATCATCGCGTATCCTGCGCGCGACATATTCCTCCGGAGGGTAGCCGGCATGGACCGGTGAAAGCTTCAGCCAATCGTTCCAAAAATGTCTAAAAAGCATTTCACGCTTAGGTTTAACGTTCACGTGAAAGAAATACGGAGCGTCGAAAGATTTTACGGCGTAATATTTGGGCAGGCAGAGCCTTTCGAGGCCCTCTGAAAAGACGTATTTCGCGCTCTTGGAATATGTGTAAGCGGAATCAGCCCATAAAAATCCCCGTCCATACACATGTTCCAGGTCGCCGAAAATATTTATCGGCCGGAGGTAGACGCAGTAATAGCGCCTCCGGTCCAGGGCAAGAAGTCTCTCCCGCAAGCCCCGGATATCGCTGCATCCGCCTGTATGGGCGATAAAGTCCGCGTCCCACCTTACCGTCCACCGATAACGGCATTTTTCCGCAGCTGCTGCGGTAAGCTCCAGAAGCCCCGCTTGCGGCGCTCTGTAGGCGCGGACAATATCTATCTCTTTTGCCAGCCTCTCTATGAGGGGCCAGGTGCCGTCCACAGACCCGTTTTCGGCTACTATTATTTCATCGGCGAAATCGCGTATGGATAGAATACTGGACTCTATCCAGTCCACGGCATTCCCGGCGCGGATAAAAACACTTATCCCCTCCGGCCTGGATTGGTCCGGTTTCGCCACTATGCCCAGGCGCGGCAGCAGCGAGATTGCGCTCCTCATACCGAGTCGGAAAATATCAGGCGGGTTCATTGTTTTTCAGAATCCCCTTTGAGAACATTTTTTTCGCCAGCTCCCACCCGGAAGACAGATCTTCTTTCCTGATTACAAGCAAGCCCCCTAACGGAACATTAAAACGCCGGGTGTATATTAAAAGCAGGTATACGGCTCCTACGGCGTAGCTGACAGAAGAAGCGAGGGACGCTCCGGCTACCCCGTACCCGGGGATAAGCGCCAGATCCAGCGCCACGGTAAAAAGGCAGGACAGAAAAGATGCCCTGGCCACCTTATCCGGCATATTCTGCCCCATGAGGATATATCCGAGGACCACTGACAGCCCCAGGGCGATTATCCCCGGGAGCAGGAGGGCGCACGGCAGGAAGGCTGGAAGGAAATCCGAACCATAGAGCAGCCTGATAGCGGGCTTAAGCAGCCCCAGCAGCAGCAGCGAAAAAATGGAAAGCAGGTAAAAAGTCTGCCTTATAGACGCGCTAAAAAGCGCTACATTATTCCCATCCGCGGACCTCGCCGAGACGGAGAAAATCGCGCGAGAAATAACCGTAGGTACGGCAAGAAGGAATTCCGCCAGTCCGACCGCGACCACATAAACGCCCAGCCCGGAGCTGCCCAGGAAGAAAAATACCATATAGGCGTCCAATCTCTTGTTCAGCTGGTTAAAAACGGTACCCGCGAAAAACCGCATCCCGAACGAGAGTTGTTTTTTTAGTATCTCCTTTTTAAACACAAATAAAAAACCGGCATCCCTGGCGATATAACTGAGCATGTAGCCTATTTCCAATGCACCTGCGGCTATAAAGATGTACAACGCCGTATATACAGTAAGCACCCCCTTGGAAGCCGAAACGGCAAGGGCGGCAACCAGAAACAAAGCGTTATTCCCCACTCGACCCAGTCCCACCTGTTTAACACGGCCCAAACCCAGGAGGACGGAGGCGTTGTTGCCCCAGAAAAGGGTTAGCGGTATTATGGAAAAGCCAAGCCAGTAACCCAGTTGTTTTACATCTTTACCAGCCAGTTCCAAGATCCAGCCGCCCAGCGGGAAATATACCAGCGCCATCGCGACGGTAAGGAAAACCAGGAACAAATTCATTACTCCGGCAACTTCCCGACCGGAATATTCCTTTCTGCCGATAAGCGTGGCGGAAGCTTCGCCGAGGCCGAAGGAGGTGAAACTGAGAAATATCCCTGGAATTAGAAAAATAAGGGCGTACTCGCCGCGTCCAGCCACCCCAAGGGCCCGCGCCAAGACGACGCTTATGGCCGCCCTCAGCGCGATATTAACGATCTCAGCCACCGAGGTCACCAGGAGGTCGGACTTATAATTGATTTTATTACCGTCTGTTTCCATATTTCAAAATAAGCCCGCGCGCGGTCCCTGCCAGCAACGCGGCGTCGACCGCGAGAATGATAAGGGATAACGCACAAAAAGACAGAAAACCGAGACCGGAAGTTATGTACTCCTCAAACTGGAACGTTTTTCTCACGCCGCGGGCTGCTGCCGAACCCGCTGCAAGCGCCGCTCCCAGGATCATCCCCTTTTGCCCCGCGGCCGAACAGGCAAGCAGCACGGCGTATTGAGCTGACAACCTGTAAAGGTAAGCCGTATTCACTCCGGAAATTATACGGCAGGAAGAATAAATCATGCTCTTGCGCAGAATAGCGGCGAAGGGAGAATCCACCGCAAGGTTGACCACCGCGAGAGGCGCCTCGGCGCCTCTTAACCCAGAGGAGGAGAGTTTCCGGGCCATCAGAGTATCCTCTCCCGCCCGCAGGTCCTCAACGAAGGCGCCGATGCCGGACCATGAGTTTTTAATCGCGGCAAACGATACAAAAGAACCTATCCTGAATTTTTCTCCACCAATGACCCTGTTCGGAGCGGAAAAGACGGCGATGGCGCAAAGCTTCTGAAAAGATCCGCGGGCCTCCAGGCGGTAGGCGCCGAAAACATAGTCCGCCCGTCCGGATTCAAGCGGCTCAGCGAGGCGCGCCAGCCAATTTTCATCGGCAACGCAGCCCGAGTCCGTCATCGCTATTATTTCGAAAGAGGCCGCGGCAACGGCGGCGTTCCTTGCCGCTCCGGGCAGCGAGTCGCCAGCGGAGACAAGTTTTACTGGGAACCCGCCGGCGGCGAATTTTATGACAAGTTCAGCTGTAGAATCTTCCGAGCCGGCATCCGCCACGATCACTTCGTCCGGCCTGCGCTCCTGGCGGAACAAGGATTCCAGCAGAGGCACTATCACAGCCCCCTCGTTTTTCGCCGGAACAATTACGGATATTCTCATAACGCGCGCGTTCAGGGCCGCCCCGGCCCTCCCCTGTTAAGAAGCCCGTCGTATACCGCGAAAAATATCAGCTTCCACTCTCCGGACGCCAGCAGTCTGTTATGGATCAACGACTCGGCCAGGTACTTCGGCAGCCCGAAAACGGCCGTAAAGACCAGTGCCGCGAGTTTCTTTACTGCCGGGAAATTCCTATGGATAAGTATGAACTTGTTGCGGTAGAGATAATATAGTCTTTTCCCGGAAGGCCTGACCCCCGGCTGCGTGTGATGAACCGCCAGGGCCCCCGGGACATATAGAGGAGGATAACCGGCCTTCTTCAGGCGCAGACAAAAATCCGCGCCTTCATGGGACCTGTAAAATACCGGAGCGAATCCTCCGGAAACAGCCATAGCTTTTTTCCTCACAAGGAGACAGGCCGGGTCCAACCAGTCGCACTGCAGCGGGGACAGGCTATCTCTGGACGAGTAAAGACCGGTCCATGCCCCAACGAAATTCGCCGAGAACATGACCAGCGAGCGGTCATACCCGGCAACCACTTTGGGCCCGGCAGCTCCGGCGTCAGGGGCCGCCTCGAGGTTTAAGACAAGCTCTTTCAGACAGCCGGGGGACATGTATAAGTCATCGTCGAGAAACAGCGCCATTTCCGAGTCCTGGGACATTCTGGCCGCCAGCAGGCCCCGCCCCTCAGCCAGACCGCGGTTCTCCTCGCACCTAAAGGAGCGAAAGTCTGCCAATCCTTTCTGGAGAAAGGCCCGGGAAAGGCCAGAAAGCTTTTCGGAAGTTCCGTCGGAACCGCCGTCGTCGAAGACCAGCATCTCGACACGTGAAAGCGGGTAATCCTGGCCCATCAGGCTTTCCAGGCAGCCTAACAGCGGGACCCACCTGTTCCTGGTCGGGATAAGGACGCTGATGAAAGGGTATTCTTTTCCTGCCATAGGGGGACCCGTCAGAAGTCACGCCGCCCGGCGGCCAGATGCAGCCGATCTTATTTTTGCCGCTAACCTGTAGACCTTGGGAAAAGGAAACAGCGCCAGCCTGGCCAGGACTCGCGGCGAAAGGAACATTTTTAAGGCTGCCGGGTACTCGTTCCATATGCGCCTGGCAAAAACTCCGATCCCGGCCGCATCACCCGAGGCGCACAGATTCCAGAGTATCGCTTCAAGATGCGTACGGAGCAGGCGCTTTTTCCACCGGTCCAGTTCATCCTTGGGAAGGAAGCCATTTTCAAGCGCATAGCTATACGCCCCGAAAATAAATTCAAGGTTCCTGAAATGGGCATCCAGGCCGGCAAGCCGGGTCTGGCTGCCTGCGTGTGCCGTGATAACGGAGGAAGGTTCCCGGATAAACCCCACCAGTCCATGAAGCCCGAAACGCAGAAAATCAAAAGCGTCGCAGCCGAGCAGTTCAGGGCGGCTGAAAAAAATAAAATCCTTGACGGCGTTTTTCTTAAAAAGAGTAGAGGCGAGTATATATCCGGAGCCTTTAACTCCGTAGTTAAGGAAGTGCCAATCTCCCCCGGTCACTCCCGGCGCCTCATGTATACGGTCCTCCATCCGGTTTTCGGCCTCATAATAAGTGCGGTAATTAGCGCTTACCAGCAGCATTCCGGGATTAGCTGCGGCCAATCGCATGGCCTTGCTTATAAACGAAGGGTCAGCAAGATAGTCGTCATCAGAAAGAATCAGCGCCCACTCCCCTGCTGCGCGCTCATAAAGGGCCTTTTGCCAGTTTTGATACATGCCCAGATTTTTTTCGCTGCGGCAATATACGATCCCCGCTCCGCCAGGCATCCGTTCGATCAACTCCCTGGTGCCGTCCGTGGAGGCGTTATCGGCCACTATGATCTCTTTGTCCGGATAATCCTGCGCCAGCGCGGATTCCAAAGCGCGCTTCAAGTACACGGCCCTGTTAAAAGTAGGGATTATTATGCTGACTTTAATATTTTCCATTCAGGTTACCCTGCGGCCGGCTTCCGGCAAACAGCGACAAGGGTTAAAGATTCCGCAGGATCTTCAACGAAATGAACATCTTCCTCCGTTATCCGGCTTATTAGCTTGCGGCCGCACAAAAAAGCTATGACCCCGCCGATAAAATGCCGTACAGGACGGGGTATTACACGGCGTATCCCCAAAGCATCCATCGCCCTTACACCGCTTAAAGTCGCCTCAAGAGCCGCAAGGTCTCCGGAAAGTTGCTTCCCGTAATAGCGCACATCGGAGAAATAGCCGGCCAACAGGACGCCCAGGCTCTCACGGCTGTACTCCCTTAAATGGAATATATTATGCGGTCTGTCGTTATGCTTGCGGCTATGCGGAGTAAAAATAAAAAGCGTTCCGCCGGGTTTGAGAACCCTGCGCATTTCCGACAGGAACCCTTTTTCGTCGCGTACGTGCTCCATCGTATCCTGAGATATTATCGCGTCGAAACGGGAGTCGGCGAAAGGCAGGGCCGCCGCATCAGCGGTCAGGAACTCCAAGTTAGCGCGCACATACCTCTTACGGCAATACTCGATGGTTTGTGCGGAGATGTCTACGCCCGAAACCTTCCCGACAAAACCGGCCAGGTAGAAGGCCCCGTAGCCGCGGCCGCAGGCGCAGTCCAGCACTTCTTTGCCCGCGGCAGGGAAAAGAAGGGATAGCGCCCATTTATACCCGGAAAGCATGACCCGGTAGTTCGTGCTGCCGAGGTCCTCTTCGGTTCTTTCCAGGAATGTTTCTTCGGTCATCGATATGCCCGCGTTGCCAGGACCTTCAGCCGCAGTTTTTAGGCCGGCTTCCCAGGCGAATGTGCTTCAGCATTCTTAAGCAGATAGAGCTTCATGATCACGGCTGTGAGGAACCAGAACGGCTCCATGATACGGACTATTATAAAAGTGTTCACACCTACGGCCTGGGCGAGCAGCCCCAGCAGCGAAACCATCAGTCCCAGGGCCGCCGCCTTGATCCAGGGTTCTTCATATGCCCGGAAAACCGCCCGTGACGTAGCGTATATCCTGTAAAGCATCCAGAAAAAAGCGAAAAAGCCCACAAGCCCCAGTTCGCCCAGGAGAAGGGCATACTGAGTATCGCCCAGGCCTATCCCCGTTACGCCGTTGCCCAGCACAGGGTGCTTCGGGAGCCACTTCTTAAAAACATCACGGATAGCGGCATACCTGCTGTAGGCCGACTCCTCCAGTTTTATATTGACCCCGAGGAATTCCACTTCGTACACGGCGTACTTGCCGCTATACGTCATCTCGACGCGCTCGCGCACCTTGCCGGAAAACTCTTTCATTCCGAAAAGCGCGACCATACCAAAGATAAGTATGGAGATCAGCAATAGCCTGCGTTTGTCGGTACTCTGTATAACCGCCAGCGTCACGACGACAAACCCTATATAGGAGGCCCTGGAGAAAGTAAGCAGGAAGGCCGGAAAAATAAATACAAGCGCCGTCAGCGGCCAGCTTAGCACGGGCCCATAAGCGAGGAGTCCGAAAAGGACCCCCATAACAATAAGGTAATAGCCGCCCAGCGAGGCAGGTTCAGACTCCTCCGGTTTACCGAACGGCGCCTCGAAGGGAGCGCTGGCCCTCGCGCCCTGCCCGGCGGTAGCATAATAGAAATAAGCGTAAACAGTGACGGCCAATGATATGAAAAAAGCGAATTTTAGATATTTACGGATATCCTCCTTAGACTCCAACACGTTCACCGTAAGGAAGTAAAGCAGGAAGTATTCCACATATTTCAGTATGTAAAATACAGCCACCTCATAGCGTATATCCCCTCTCAAAATGCCGAATACGGTAGAAAGCACACAGAGCGACGTGTAAACAATTATCGGAGTCTGTACAGGGGTATCGGTTACGAAGGCTTTTTCTTTTTGCACCGCGCTTCTGGCCAGCCAGGCCATGAAGATGATGACCAGCAGAATGTCGTCATACCTTATGACCACCGACCTATTGCCGGTCAGCGCGCCGAAGCCTATCTCCGGAGAGAAAAGCATGGAAAGAAGCAATAAACCCAGGCTGAGCTTAGGAGAGGAGAAGGCGAAAAGAGAGACCAGGAGGGCGGAGCAAATAGTAAAAGTATGTACGGCGAAACAGCGGTCGCCATAAAGCCAAGCCAGCCCGCGGCGACAAGGGCTGCGAGGACGATTATGATAGGCATGGGAACTTGGGGCTAGCGCTTGGCGTAGTTCTTGTAATCTTTGTAATAGTAGCCGTACTGCGGGCCCATCTCGGAGGCTCGCACGCCGTTGAGGACCACGCCGAGCATGCGGGCGTTGGCATTGGTGATCTGGTCGCCGGCGCGCTTGAGGGCGCCGCGCGCTATCTTGCCGGCCTTATAGACCAGAACCACGCCGTCGGAGGCGTGCTTGGCTATCATTACCGCGTCGACGAAGAGCAGCAGCGGCGGCGCGTCGAAAACTATAAGGTCGAACTCGCTCTTCAGGTCTTCCATCAGGTCCGTCCAGTTGGCCGAGTCCAGCACGTCCACTACGTTCTCGGGCTGGGTTCCGCAGTTAAGCACCTTTAGGTTCTCGATCCCCGAGAAGCGCATCAGCTGGTCGAAATCCAGGCCGCCCATGATAAAATCGGCGCTTTCCAGCGCGGCTTCGCGCCAGTCGGCTTTCCCGGTCAGCACGTCGCTGAGGCCGGGAGCCTTTTTGGTCCCGAAGATCTCGTTGATGGCCGGGCGCCTCAGGTCGGCGTCTATCAGCAGGGTTTTCAGCCCGGAATGCGCTGCGGCCAGCGCGAAATTAACAGCCGTCAGGGTCTTGCCCTCGGCGGCGCCGGCGGAGCTGATGACCAGGGAGACACTGTCCTTGGTCTTCAGGTTGGACATAATATTGGTGCGCATGGTGTGATAGGACTCTATCACTCCGGAGGCGTAGCGCTTGTTCACTATCAGCACGCTGCGGAAAGCGTCCACGGTATAGCGCTCTTTCTTGAAAACATTGGTGAGCCAGTTATCCAGCGGCTTCTCGCTCATGATGTTGGGGATGATCCCGAGCACCGGCAGCTTCATGAAGCCTTCGATATCCTCGATAGTGGAGATGGAAACGTCCAGGTTCTCCAGCAGGAAAACCACGACCACGGCTATGAACAAGCCCAAAACAATACCCACCATCAAATTAAGCCTGCGGTTCGGGGAGATGGGCGTTCTTTCCGGAGCGGGCCGCTGCACCACGGTAACGAAAGAGACCATCGAGGACACGCCCAGCTTGGCTTCCTCGTGCTGCCTGTTGAGGGTGGTATAAAGGTCCTCCTGCAGGCGCAGCTCGCGGCTTATCCGGGCCAGCGTCACCTCCTGCGCGGGGATCTCCTCCAGCTTGCTCTCCACCATGTCTATGCGCTGCTGCAGGCTCTGCACCTCGGGGTGGTTCGGGGTGTATTTTTCCAGCAGCTCCTTTCTCTTTATCTCAAGGTCCGCCAGCTGGTTCGCCAGGGCCGCGCCCAGGCCGGTCTTCGGGTTCTTCTCTATAAAATTCTGCTTCTGCCTCTCCAGGGTGCGCAGGTTTTCCTCCACCTCGTCTTTGCGCGCGGAGATGTCGGCCAGGGTTTTCCTGGCCTGCAGGCTCTTCTGCTCCAGGTCGAAATCATGGTAGGACTCTATTACCGCCATCACGATATCGGCGGCCTTTACCGGGTCTGAATTAAAAGCGGAAATAGCTATCAGGTTCGAGTCGGTCAGGCGCTCGACTTTGTAGGACCCGGCTATCTCGGCCGTGGATCTCGACCCGGACGGCATGCCAAGCTTGGCCGCGGCGCGCTCGGAGATCTCGGAGGAGGTTATCACCATCAGCTCGGTGGCCACGGCGCTCCACGGATCGAATTCCTCGGCGACGGAGCCGGTGATCCTGGAGTACGAGGTCGGGGGCTTTATTTTTATCTTGCCCTGGCTGCGGTACACCGTGGGCTGGAGGCGCGTATAGAACAGCGTCGAGAAAACGGTCACCGCGAAGATCAGCAGGGCTATCCATTTGCGCCTGTTGACTATGCGCCAGTAATCGTAAAGGGTGAGTTCGGCGTTCATTATGTTAATTCTTCCTGGCCACGAGGCTGGCCGTGATCGCGAAGGTGAATAAGGTCGCCCAGGGGACGAAGTTGTCGGTTATCCACTTCGCCGCCGTGGAGTAGGACTTGCGCGGGATATAAACGATATCGCCGGTGGCGAGCGCGATATTCTTGTCCATATTTCCGGCGAACACGGCCTCCAGGTCGGCCTTTATGATCTCTTCGGCGACTTTATCGTCCGCGCCTTTGACGCGCCTGAAAATACGGACCCTGTCCCTGCGGGCGTAATCGGCGGTTCCGCCGGCCTGCGCTACCAGGTCCAGCAGGCGCATGCCCTCCCGGTATTCGAAATAGCCGGACTGCTTTATCTCGCCTATCACCGCCACGCGGCTCGACGAGAATTTGCGCACGCTGATCGTGATGGAGGGATTGGAAACGTACTTGGAAAATTTGGCCGTCAGGATCTTCTGCAGGTCGTCCGGCTTTATGCCCTGCGCCTTCATGGACCCCAGCATGGGGATCTCTATTGTTCCGTCGGGCTGCACCGTGACTTCCTTGGAAAATTCTTCGGCGGGCTGCACGTTGACGCTTATGACGTCCCCGGCTTCGATGAAGTATTCTTTATTCAGCGCGCCCATTGCGGCGAGGTCCAGGCTGAAAGCCGGGATAGTGCTGAAAAAGGTAAGGATCGACAGCGCGACGGAGAGGGTCTTCATAATTTTATTATATATATTAGGGGCGGCGGCCTCAACAAGATTCTTGGCTAGGCCCCCGGGTTTTTTTTCTCTTTTTCCTGCTTCCCGGCCTTCGGCTCGAGCGCGTCCTTCAAGCACTTGTACCTGGCTTCCATTGCCGCGAACTTTTCGATGAACTCCTGCGTGATTTTTCCATTTTCAGTAAGCAGTTGGAGATCTTTGGCGCGCAGCTGCTCCGCGAGCCTGACTTTATACTCTTCCTCCAGCGCCTCTTTCCACTTTGCCAGGCTCGCTTTCATCTTCTGAGTCTGCTCTTCCGCAGAAGACCTTGCGGATACGGCGCAAAGGGAGAGCTCGCTTTCATACCTTTCTTTTTCAAGAAGCCAATCCTTTTCTTTTTTCTCGAAACCGGCCATTCGCTCCTTCACTTCGGCGGCAAGGGCTTCTTTGAACTGTGCCTCGATTTTTAATTTATCGTCCTTCCCCGACTCGGCCAGGAGATCGCCGACCCTGCGGTTTTCAGCCGTCAGGGTCTCTATCTCTTTCTGCGCTTTCTTAAAATCTACGGAGAGAGCGGCAAGCAGGTCTTCCTGCCTCTTGCTCCGCGCCTCCCAGTTAGCGCGCTCTAATTCCAGCCGCCCGGCAGCCTCTTTATTCAGCTCGGCCTCCTTCCCGCGCAGCTCGGCGGAGAGCGCCGCCCTCCGCGCCGCGTAATCCCGTTCAAGCTCGGCGCCGCGAGAATCGAGAGCCGTTTTGAACCCTGCTTCAAGCTCGGCGCACCTTCCCTCGGCCTTCGCTTTCAGCCGCTCTCCCTCCGCTTCCCGGGCTTTTTTTTCACCCTCTAGCCTGGCTTCGAGCCCGGCCAGCGTTTTAAGGTGAACGCCCCGCTCCTTCTCGAATTCCTCCAGGCGCGAGCGGAATTCCGCTTCCTTCGCGCTCAGCCTCTCGGCCAGTTCCTCCCGGTGCGCGGCGGTCAGCCCGGCGATCTGTTTCTCCAGCGCCGCCCTAAGCCCGGCCTCAAGCCCTGCGTATTTATCCCCGGCCTTGGCTTTCAGCAGCTCCAGCTCCGCCTCCCGGGCCTTTTTTTCTTCCTCGAACCCGGCCCTCAGGCCGGCCATGGCCCTA
This sequence comes from uncultured Elusimicrobiaceae bacterium, assembly GCA_964622585.1. Taxonomy (GTDB): domain Bacteria; phylum Elusimicrobiota; class Elusimicrobia; order Elusimicrobiales; family UBA9959; genus UBA9959. The sequence continues at coordinate 30,980 of CAZUQT010000008.1, forward strand.
TGGTGGGCGTCCCGCTCCTTCTCAAATTCCTCCAGCCGGGCGAGCAGCTCCGACTCTTTCCCGCGCAGCCTGGCCGTCAGCTCCCCGTGGTGCTCTTCGTTCAGGCGGAGGATCTCTTTCTCCAGCTCGCGGGCTTTGCCCTGGGCCGCGGCCAGGCCCTGGTCTTTCGCCGCAAGCTCGGCCGCGTACCGCGCGGTAAAATCGCGTTCCAGCTTAGCCGCCCGGGCGTCCAAAGAGGCCTTGAACTCCGCCTCCAGTTCGGCGTGTCCCGCGTGCGCTTTCGCATTTATGCGCTCGCGCTCCGCCCCCCAGACGCCTCTCTCGTCCTCGAACCGCGACTTAAGATCGTCTATCGACTTAAGATAAGCGCGTCTCTCCCGCTCGAATTCATCCAGGCGCAGGCGGAACTCCGCCTCTTTCTCCAGCACCTTTTCCATCAACTCCGCATGGTGCTCATTATTCAGTTCTACGATCTTCTTCTCCAGGTCCTTCACTTTCTCATGCGAGGAAGCAAGGTGCCTGTCCTTCGCGGCGGCCTCGTCGGCCTGCCACTGGCAGCGCTCCTCGAACTGGCGGGACCTCTCTTTCAGGGCGTCCTTGAGCCTGGCGCTCTCCTCCAGGGCGCGCGCCGCCTCGGCCGCGGCTTCGTCGCTCTTTTTCTCGGCCGCCTTCAGCGAGACGAGCAGCCGGCCGGTCACTTCCTCCACCGCCTCCTGCGCGCGCCGCCCGCTCTCCCTTTCAAATTCAGACTTCGCCTCGAACAGGCGCCTTTCAAGCTCCCCGTCCTTTCCGGCAAGACATTCCCCCAGGCGCCGGTTCTCGGCCGTCAGGTCCGCCGCCTCTTTCTGCGCTTTTTTAAGGTCCTCGGCCGTTTTTGCGAGCAGGCTTTCCTGCCTTTTGTTCTGCGCATCCCAGTCGTCCCGCTCGAGTTCAAGCTTGTTCGCGGCCGCTTTATTCAACTCGGATTCTTTTGCGCGCAGCTTATCCTTTAATTCGATTTGGTGAGCTTCCCTGAGCTCGGCCAGCTGCTTCTCCAGCTCCTTCGCCGTCGCGCGCAGCGAGGCCAGGTCATGCTCCTTGACCTCTATCTCCTCCGCCTGCTGCGCGATGCTCTCCTCGAACTGCCGCGTGCGCTCGGCGAGGGTATCCCTCAGCTTGGCGATCTCTTTGTTCGCGCGGGCCGCTTCGGCGGACGCGTCCGCGTTCTTCTTCTCGGCGGCATTCAGCGACACGAGCAGCCGGCCGGTTATTTCCTCCACCGTCTGCTGTACGCGGCGCCCGCTTTCCCTTTCGTACTCGGCCTTCGCCTCGAACAGGCGCCTCTTAAGCTCCTCGTCCTGGCTCGTCAGCCTGTCCCTCATCCTCCGGTTCTCCGCCGCCAGTTCCTCGATCTCTCTCTGCGCCCTGGTAAAAGCCTCTTCCGATTCCGCCTTCTCGCAGGCGAAAGATACTTTCAGTTTTTCCAGCCGGTCGGAGTGCGCCGCCCTGAGCTCCTCTAGGCCGCGTTCAGCCTCGGCCTGGAGCCGCTCTCTCTCGAGGTTCCAGTTCTTCTCTTTTTCCCTGATAGTGTTATTGCGTTCCTTCGAGGACACATCCTGCATCGCATCGTTCAAAGATCTGACTTCCAGCTCGAAGTCGCTTAAAATCCCGTTCAGGGCGGTGGAAGCCGGGTTCCTGGTTTCCCAAAGACGTACCAGCAGCTTTTTCAGCCGGTCCACCATATCCGCGGGCACATAGTGCACAAGTTTCTCTTTTTCCATATACTACCCGGAACCGCCGCGGCCCGCGGCCTATTCCATCCCCACGGCTTTCGTGAGAGATTTAACCAGCACGCGCAGCTCTTCCACCCTGTTCTCGAGCTCGGTATCCCTGGCCGGGCTTCCCGAAGGAGGGGCGAGGCCTTCCGTAGCTGCTTTCGCGCTCAGCATCTCCACTTTCCTGGAAAGAGCGTCCACGCGCTCCCCCAGGCCGGCGGCCTCCGCGCTCTGGCCCCGCTGGCTTAAGGAGAACCTGAAAAGCGCCAGCAGGAGCGCAAGCGAAAAAAACGAGAAAAACACCGCCCCGACGATCACCAGGTACTCGATACCGGCCAGCACTCCGCCGAGAGCGGCGATAAGAGAGGCCAGCATTCCGAAAAGTATTATCTCCTTGTTCTCTCCCCAGGCCGTATTTTGCGGCCCGGCCGAAGACGCCCGCCCCTGGGGCGAATAGGACCTGCCGGTCCTGTCCGGCGGCGGCGCGGCCCGCTGCGGAACACGGTCCGGGCCCTCGGCGTAGAACCCGCGCGGCTGCCTGGCGGGCGGTTCCGGGACCCGCTCGCCCCGCTTGGCGCCCGGTTCCCGGGGTTCCGGCTGGCCCTGCGGCAGCGGCCCCACTTCCCCCTTCAGCCTGTCGAGCAGGTTCTTGAGATCCTCGGAGCCTCTCATGGTTTCTCTCCTCTCTCCCTGGCGTCCAGGGAACTCTCCCTTGCGTCGAGCTCGGCCTTTATCCTGTCGAAAGTCCTTTTAAGGTCCGACTTCCTGGCGTTAAAATCTCCCTCCATCGCTTCTTCGCGCAGCTTAAGCTGCCCGAATTTGTCGGCGTATTCGCGCTCAAGCGACTGTTCCCGGCCGCTGATATCCTGCCTTATCTTTTCGAAAGCCTTTATAAGCTCCGCTTTCCTGGCGTTATACTCCTCATCAAGAGCTTTCCCCCGCAGCCGAAGCTGCTCGCCCTTCGCGGCGTGCTGCTGCTCAAGCGCCCGCTCTTTCGCCTCCAGGGCTTTATTTTTTTCTTCCCACTGGGCCAGCATGTCCAGCTCTTTCTTATTGAACTTCTCGTAAAGCTCCTGCATCCTGGCGACGAACCGGGCGTTGAGCGCGCCTTCGTCTTCCGTGGTTTTTATCTTTAGCTCGGCGATCAGCGCCTCGCGGGAATTAAAGGCCGCCTTGACCTCTTCATATTTCCTGAGGGTCTCGGCCCTGGAGCTCTCGGCCGAGGCCAGGCGGGATTTAAGCTCGTCCAGCTCCTTTTTGATGCGGCTTTCTTTCTGCTCGTACTTGCTCTGGCTCGAGGCCACGCGTTCGGAATACTCGTTGTCGTATTCCTTGATAGTATTGCTCAGGGATTTCAGGTCCGGCTCGAACTCCTCGAGGATGGCGTTGAGGTGCACGGAAGTGGGGTTCCTGTCCTCCCAGAGCTTGGCCGCGAGCGCTTTCAGCTTCTCAAGCAGCTCTACAGGCACACATTGGATGGCGCGTTCTTTTTCCATAATTATTTCTTCCTGTACTCGAGGATAGCCCGGGAAAGCTCCGCCTTCATCTGCTCGAGCTCCGAGTTTTTAAGGGCGTAATCTTTTTCAAGCTTAAGCCGGTACTCGTTAAGCTCTTTTTCTTTTTCGCTGAGCTCCTGCTTCTGCGAGAAGATCTCCTGGTTGAACCCGTTCACGCGCATGTTAAGGGCGGCGTGCAGATTGTCCAGCTCCAGCTGCTTCTGCCTGTAGAACTTGTCGCCTTCGGACAGCAGCTTTTCCTTCGCGGAGAGCAGGCTCTCGAGCTGCTTGATCCGGGCGTCTCCGCGCGCCTTTTCCTCCGCCGCCATCTCGCGGAAGCGGGCGTCCTGGTCGGAGATATTCTTCATCAGCTCGCCGGAGGCCGTCTGGCGGTATTTGATCATCGCGCGCTCCAGCTCCTGCACTTTCATGTCCGCGTTCTCGATATAGCGGTCGCGGCGGCCTATCTCCTCCAGCAGCTGGTCCTTCTCGGCGTCGAAACCTTCCTTAAGCAGCTTCACTTCTTCCCTGTTGACCTTTTTAGCTTTCTCCAGCTCCTCCTGGGCGTGGCGCAGCCTGTCCTCGGCCATTTCCACGGCGGTAGAGACCGCGTCGGCCACCGTCTGTTCCAGCTCCGCGATCTGCGCCTTCTGCAGCTCGATCTTCTCGTTATGGAAGGCCTTCTCCGCCGCCAGCAGCTTCTCGCTCTCCTCTTTGGCCCTTGCGTTGGCCTTGGCGGCGTCCGCGTTCTCCCTTTCGATATCTTTTTTAAGCGAGGCGTTCTCCTCGGCGAGGCGTTCGCACTTGATCGTGAACTCGCTGTTCATCACTTCCAGCCGCGCCTGGCAGTCCTCTTCGAAAGCGGCCTGCTTGCGGGCGTAGATCTTCTCCAGCTCGGCCCGGCGCGCGGCCACGGCCTCCGCGATCGCGGCGCTGGACCGGACCTCGTATTCGCGCTTTTCCTGTACGGCCGCGTACTGCATGGCGGTGATGACGTCCGCTTTGGCGTCCAGCTCGGCTGAAAGCTCGGCCTGTCTGGACGTGGCGGCGTCGAGAGCCCTTACCAGGTCCGCGGTCTGCACCGCCACGGATTCCTTGACGCGGATGGACAGCTCCTTCTCATAGTTAGCCTTGGCCTCCATCAGCCCCCTGTTAAAGCGCTCCTCCAGCCCGGCATTGGCCATTCCGGCCTGGCGCAGGGCGGCGTCGTACGTCTCTATTTTTTTCTGGGCTTCCGTATAATTGCCGGAAGCCTCGGACAGCATATTCTCGAACCTGGAGCGCTCGGCGTGCCAGTTCTTCCTTTCCGCTTCTATTTTATCGGCGGCCTCGGCGTGTACCGCCTCTATCGTATCCGCGGACTCGGCCTGCACCGACTCGATCTTCCCGATCGCTTCGGTCCTTACCGCATTGATCTGTTCGGCTGTTTCCGCTTTTACAGTCTTGATCTCTTCGGCGGCCCCGGCTTTCACAGCCTTGATCTCTTCGGCGGCTTCGGCTTTAACCGCCGCGACGCGGGCGGAATAGTCCGCCTCAAGGCCGGCGATCCGGGCGGAGTAGCCGGCTTCAAGGGCGGAGGCTTTTACTTCAAAGTCCTCGGTTATCTTTCTCTTTTCCTCTATACTGGAGGCTTCCTTCCTCCGGAGCTCGTCGGTAAGCTTGTTGATCTCCTGATTATAGGCCTGTTTCTCGGCTTCAAAGCCGGCCAGCTTTTCCCGGAAGGAGGCTTCCCCGGTGCGGATGCGCTCCATCAGGTCTTTATGGTGCTCCTCGCGCGTAGCGGTGATAGCGCTCTCAAGTTCTTTAAGCCTGGCGGAATTAACGGAAAGAGCTTCTTCGCGCGCGCGCTTTTCCTCTTCCAGGACGGCCTTCTCGGCGTCCATTGACTTGCGCTCGGACTCCAGGCGGGCGTTGAATTCTTTTTCTAATTCCGCGCGGCCTGCGGCCAGGTCGTTTTCCAGCTCTTTTTTCTTTTCCTCGTAGGTCTTCTCAAGGGAGGCGGCGTGCCCGCGCTGGCCTTCCTCTATCACGTTTACCCTGGCGTCGTATTCGGCTTGCAGCCTCGCGCGGTCGGCGTCCCAGGCGGCGGCTTTTTTCTCGAGCCTTGCCTGCAGTTCCCTTACCGTCGCCTCTTTTGCGCTCTTTTCAGCTTCAAGCGCCGCCAGCTGGGCCCTGAAAGCGGTTTCTTTCTCGGAAATTATCTTGAGCAGCTCGGTATGGTGGGTCTCCTGCTGGACCGCCAGGGCGTTCTCGATATCTTTTATGCGGTCCTGGGCGGAAGCGTACTGGGCCTCGCGCACATGCTGCTCCTCGAGGAGCCTGGCGCGCTCTATCTGCCAGGAGGTCTCGAAGGAGCGCACCTGCTCCGCGTGGTCGGAATCGGCGGCGCGGATCTTCTCCTCGAGGCCGGCTTCCAGCATATTGCCCAGCTTGCGGTAATTCTCTTCCGTCTCGCGCTTCTTGGCAAGATATTCGCCCTCCAGCTCGCGCCGGCGGGTCTCCACCTTCTCTTCGGACAGATGGACGCATTTCTCGAGCCCGCCTATCCGCTCGTTAAGCTCTTTTTCGCGGGCTTTGAAGGAGGTTTCAAGCCTGCTCAGGCGCCCCTGGTGTTCGCCCTCCAGCTCCGCGCGCAGCCCGTCGTATTTTTTCTGGGCCTCGGCCAGGCGGCCGGCATACTGGCTCTCCACTTCCAGGAGGCGGCTGTTCCAGCGCTCTATCACGGAGCGCTGGTTGCGGTCCAGCTCTTCGAACTTATCGGAATATTCGGCTTCGAGGCTGTGGCGAAGGGAATCCAGCTTGGCCTCTTTCTTCAGGAGCTGCTGGATATCCAGCTTGCCCTCGCCCAGCAGGGACATCGTGGCTTCAAGCTTGGTGTAGAAATCTTCTTTCTCCTCCAGGGTCTTGTTGCGGGAGGAATAGGCGTCGGTGAGGGAGGCCTCTTTGACCTGCAGCCGCTTCGCGGTCTCTTCGGCCAGGGTCAGGTTTTTCTTGAGATCGGCTTTCTCTTTCTCAATGGAGTTCAGCCTTTCCAGCGCCCAGCGCAGTGTCATGCGGGCGGTGTCAAGGCTAGTAACGTCATTGACCAGTTGTTCGATCTCGCCGTATTCGTTTGCCATAGTTTTCACCTTTTAAATACTCTATATCAAGTTTAATACACACCCCCCCTTAAGTCAATAAAAGGAATATTGAATGATTATTAACAGATTGTGTCATAGAATACCTGATAGAGGCTGAAAGCATGGGCGCCGCGGAGGGGGGCAGAGCGCGGGAACCTCTTTTGCTTTACGCGGCATTCGGCCGCTATAAATATAAATAGCTGTTATTTAGTAAAATAAATTTAATGTTCAAGAGATTTATATGGCTGGTCCTGCTGGCCGCGGCAGCTTTCCTTGCCTGGCGCTTCGGCTATCCCTATGCGCTTAAATACTTCTTCAGGATCTCCGGCACGGTCAGCGTGGCGCAGGAACTGCTGCCGAACCTGCCGGGAGCCAACAGCATGCTGTTCATCGTGGCCAGGAACGAAAGCGGGGTTCCGGTAGCCGTAAAAAAGATCATCAGCCCGGTCTTTCCCGCCAAATTCGAGATGACCACCTCCAATTTGATCATGCCGGACCTGCTGACCCGGATGGTCTACCTTGACGCGCTCGTCAACACCCACGGCCAGCTGGGAGTCCTGCGCAGGGGCGACCTGAAGGGAACACGCCAGGACCGCGTCAGGTTCATCAGCAAGAACATCGAAATAACCCTGGACTCCGCCCAAAAATAAAACCCGGGACCGCCTTGCGGCGTATCCCGGGTGATCTGCGGAACTTCCGGTTATCTCTTGAACTGCGGCTTTTTACCGTTCGAAAGCGAGAAAAGCCAGATAAGTTTGTCCGTGGACTTGATCAGGTTTTCCCAGTTTTTCTCAAGCTTCGGGAGCTTTTTTCCCGGTTTTTCCACCTTCGCGTCCTGTTCGTAATTTTTAGTGATCTCTTCCCAAGTCATATTCCCCCCCCGTTTATTTAACCCCTCGCGATATTGTACAACATGGCGGCAAAAAGCCAAGTGCCGAAAGACCTACCAGCCGAGGGACCTTGAGACACCCATGTAAACGAGCACCCCGCCTACGAGCAGCAGCAGGAAGCCCCAGTTCTTCCGGTGCAGCGCCACATAGGAATCGTTCAGGAAAATTTCCTTGATCAGCCGGTTGACCCGCTCTATGATCCCGGGCTTGTATATATAGCCCAGGCCCAGCAGGATAAAGAGCAGGCCGAAAAATATTTTAAGGTACGGGCTTATCTCATTCATGATTGTAGCGGTTCATCGCGGTCTCCACGCCGTCCTCGAAAGCCGCCTTCAGCGCTTCGCAGGCCCGGTCCAGGAAATCGGGAAGCCGCCCCCCCTCTTCTTTATTGAATCCCGACAGCACGAAATTTTTGCCCGGAATATTCTCGGGCCGCGGCCCAATGCCCAGCCGCAGGCGGGGCACGGCCGGCCCTAGCGCCGAAACTACCGAATCCATACCGTTATGCGAGCCCGCCGAGCCTTCCTTGCGTATGCGCAGCTTCCCGAAAGGCAGGGCCAGGTCGTCATAGGCCGCGAGCACGGCAGCCGGCGGTATCTTGTAGAAAGCCGAGAAACTCTGCACGGCGTTCCCGGAAAGGTTCATGTAAGTCTGGGGTTTCAGCAGGAAGGCTTTGCGTCCGGCGGCCTCGAATTCGAGATAAAGCCCCAGGCCTTTCCAGTCCCGCCAGTTCCCCCCCGAGGCAAAGCGCGAAGCGGCGAGGTCGGCCAGCATAAAGCCTATATTATGCCTGGTCTTCTCGTATTCCCTGCCGGGGTTGCCCAGCAGGGCCGCCATCTGTATCTGGTCTTTCAATTAATCCCCCGAGGTAAAACAAAGGGCAGAAGCCGAACATGTTAAAGTCCAACTTCTGCCCCTGTTCGCCCAGGCCCCTTTTACTTCTTGGGGGCGGGCTTCTTTTCTTCGGCCTTGCCGCCTGCGGCGGGCTTGGCTCCGGCGGCGGGCTTGGCTCCGGCAGCGGGCTTGGCGCCATCCTTGGCGGCGCCTTCTTCACCCTCTTCCTTCTTGCCCTTGGCTATAACTTCGG
>CAZUQT010000009.1:0-39015 GCA_964622585.1 uncultured Elusimicrobiaceae bacterium
TCAAAGACCAGCTGGATATCTTCAAGGAAAAGCATACCTGGCTGATGACCGTGCTTTATATGATGACCTTCGGTTCTTTCAGCGGTTTCTCCGCGGCTTTCCCGCTGATGATCAATACGATCTACGGCGGCTTCCCCGGCGCGCCCGACGCGCTTAAATACGCTTTTTACGGGCCGCTCATCGGCTCGCTGGTGCGCGTGATAGGCGGACCGCTGAGCGACAAGAGCGAGAGGGCCGGCTCGATAATTACGGCGATAAGCGCCGGCGGCCTTATAGTCTGCGGGATAGCGATCATCCCCTACCTCAACCCGTCCTCGCTGGACCAGTTCCCCGGCTTCGTCAAGCTGATTCTGGCTATCTTCTTCTTCGCCGGGATCGGCAACGCTTCCACCTTCCGCCAGATCCCGATGATCTTCGCCTGCAACCCCCGGCAGGGCGCGGGGGTGCTGGGCTGGACGGCGGCGGTGGCCGCCTACGGCCCTTTCATCTTCGCCACGCTGATAGGCGCCTCCATCAGCAATCTGCATTCGGCGAAGTATTTCTTCTATGGAGCTATCGCTTTCTACGCGGTCGCGTTCTGCATAAACTACTGGTACTACCTGCGCCCCGGCGGCGAGAGGCCCTGTTGATGACTTCTAAATACTGGATAGAACACTGGGCGGTGGAAGACCGCGCTTTCTGGGAGGCCTCCGGGAAGAGCGTCGCTACGCGCAATATGATCTTCTCGGTGCTGGCCGAGTTCCTGGCTTTCTCGATCTGGCAGGTCTGGAGCGCGACCTCGGTGATGCTGACGGGGATAGGTTTCAAGTTCACCGCCAACCAGCTTTTCTGGCTGGCGGCCATTCCGGGCCTCACCGGCGCGACCCTGCGTATCCCTTACGCGCTGATGGTCCCGCTCGTAGGGGGGCGCAACTGGACGCTGGTCTCTACGGCGCTCCTGCTGATCCCGGCCGTCGGTATCGGCCTGGCCGTCCAGGACCCGTCCACGCCCTATTCCACTTTCGCCATCCTCGCGCTGCTCTGCGGTTTCGGCGGCGGCAACTTCGCTTCGTCGATGGCCAACATCAATTTCTTCTTCCCGAAGCGGCTGAAAGGCATGGCGCTGGGCGTCAACGCGGCCGGCGGGAATATCGGCGTTTCCATAGTCCAGTTCATCGTGCCCTTCGTCATCACCGCCGGGCTCTTCGGCGCGCTCGGCGGCCCCGCGCAGACCGAAATGATCAACGGCGCGGCCAGGCAGGTCTGGGTGCAGAACGCCGCTTTCATCTGGGTGCCTTTCATCGTGCTCTCCCTGTTCTCCACCTGGTTCTTCATGAACAATTTGCACGTGGCGAAATCCTCGCTCGGCGCGCAGCTCGTCATGCTCAAAGACAAGCATGCCTGGATCATGAGCCTGATCTATATGGGGACCTTCGGCTCTTTTATCGGGTATTCGGCCGGCTTCCCGCTGCTCATCAAGTCCCAGTTCCCCGACGTCAACCCGCTCAAATACGCTTTCCTCGGCCCGCTGGTGGGTTCCCTGATCCGCCCCGTGGGCGGGATCATAGCCGACAAGGTCGGCGGGGCGCGGCTGACTTTCTGGAACTTCATCGCTATGGCCGCGGCCGTAGGCGGGATCATTTACTTTTTGGGTATAAAGACCGAGCCGGGCGCCTTTACCGGTTTCTTCCTGATGTTCATGGCCCTCTTCGTCTGCGCCGGGCTCGGAAACGGTTCCGCCTACCGGATGCTCCCGATGATCTATATCGCCGAGAACAATGCCCGCGCCGAAAGAGGCGAGCAGACCCATCTCCAGGCTATCAATAACGCGAACAAGCAGTCCGGCGTGGTGGTCGGCATCACCGCGGCTTTCGCCGCCTACGGGGCTTTCTTCGTGCCGAAGAGCTACGGAACCTCCATCCGCCTCACCGGCGGGCCGCAGGGCGCTTTGTACGGTTTTATAGCGTTCTATATTCTCTGCATCGCGCTCACTTACTACTATTACTACAGGAAGAACGCGGAGATACACTGCTGAAACGGATTTAGCGATAACCGGATTATGACCAAGGAGATTATGAAAAAAACAACAACGATGCGGTACCTGGCGGGCGCGGTATTGACTATCTTTGCGGCGGCGGGCGCGGTTTCGGCCGCCGAAACGAATATAGAGGGCCTTCTGTTCGGCAATTACAGCCTTTATACTTCCCAGTATAAGACCAGCGGCGGAGCGGCTTATAACTATAATTCTTTCGATGTCGGACGCGTTTATCTGACGGCGGCCACAAAATATTCCCCGGCCATTGCGTCAAAAATAGTTCTCGAGGCGAATACGCTTTCAGCGGGGAACAATGTTTTCCTGAAGCTGGCGTTCCTCCAGTGGAAGGACGCCGCCGGCGTGTTCACGGTCGAGGGCGGCATGCCGTCGACCCTGTGGATCGGCGCCGAAGAGGCCGTCTGGAAGTACAGGTTCGTCGAGAAAGTCCAGACGGACCTCGAAGGCGTTCTTAAGGCCGCCGACAAAGGCGTGAAAGTAAGTTATAAGCTCCCGGCGAAATTAGGCGTCGCGGAAGCTATGCTCTCGAACGGCGAGGGCTACAGCGCTCTTGAGGCCGCCGATTACAGGAACAAGGTCACCAAGGACGGGCATCTGAAACTGGCTCTTATGCCTATCGAGGGCCTGGACTCGCTGACCGTTTCGGCGCAGTATATCGGCAGCGTCGGTCTGCCGCGGGTCCGCGAGCGGTTCACCGCCGGGCTCGCCTATAAAGGCAAAAAGTTCTCTCTCGGCGCTTCGATGTTCAGGTCCGTGGATTTCTCCACTGTCACGGCCGCCGGGGCGGCCGCCGCGAAGTCGGGATTCTCCGTTTACGGGGACCTTCCTCTTTCGGAGAAGCTCAGCGTTTTTATGAGGGTCGATAATACGGATAACAGCACGCTCGCCTCTAAAAGCTACGATACAAAGACGCTCTTCCTCGGCGGCCTGGCCTGCGAGCTCGTGAAGGACGTGAAGGTAGCGCTGACGGAGCGCCGCTCCACCCAGGGGCAGGCCGCCGCGAGCCGCAAGACGCAGAATATCGTGTCGCTGGATATGATGGCCAAGTTCTGAGACTTGCCGCTTGCCAGGAAGCTAAAATGCTGAAACCGGGGAAAGCGCCGCGCGGCGCCGTGAACGCTATCGTGCTCTGCGGCGGCAGGTCCAGCCGCATGGGCGTGGACAAGGCTTTGATCAAAGCCGGGGGCCGCACTTTGCTTGAGCGGCAGGTGGAGGCCTTGAGCGGGCGGTTCCGGAAGGTGATCCTGGCTACTAATTCGCCGGGGAAATACAGGCTTTCCGGCCGCGTTGAGACCGTGGCCGACGGCGTTCCCGGCCTGGGCCCTATCGGCGGGCTGGCCGCCGCCCTGGAGAGTTCCGATGCCAGGTACAATTTCGCCGTGGCCTGCGATATGCCTTTCGTGAACCCGGACCTCGCCGCTTACCTGGCGGGGAGCGTTAAAAAGGGCTGGCAGGCGGTGGTCCCGTTCTACGGCGGGGAGTACCAGCCGCTCTGCGCGGTGTATTCAAAGGACTGTCTCCCCGAGATAAAAGAAGCGCTGGCCCGCAACAGGCTGAAACTGGTCCGGCTTTTCAGCCGCCTGAAAGTGAGGAAAGTCCCCCTGAGGGAACTCGCGAAGTTCGGGGACCCGGAAATTTATTTCCGGAACATAAACACCCCGCGCGATCTGCGGTTCCTGAAAACTTTCGAGAAAGGAGAACTATCATGAAAAATATTTCCGGCAAATATACCACCCTGCGCGCGGCCACGGCCTCGGCGTCGGTAAGAATGGCGCCCGAATTCATCAGGCTGATAGCCGAGAACCGCGTCGAGAAAGGGAACGTCCTTGAAACGGCGAGGGTGGCGGGCACCATCGCCGCGAAAAAAACCTCCGAGCTCATCCCTTATTGCCACCCGCTGCCCATCGACGAGATAAAGGTGGAGTTCAAGGTCCTGGAAGACAGGATAGAGATAACCGCTTCGGCCTCGACGATCTGGAAAACGGGGATAGAGATGGAGGCGCTTACGGCCGCGGCCGTGGCGGCCCTCACCGTCTACGACATGGTGAAATCCCTCGACGCCGGCGCCGTCATCGAAGAGATAAAACTCATAGAGAAGAAAGGCGGCAAGTCCGATTTCGCGGAGAATTTTACGGCCCCGCTGAAAGTCTGCGTGCTCGCGGTCTCGACCGCCGCCGCGGCCGGGAAAAGGGAGGATAAAGCGGGCGGGATCGTAAAAGAAGCGCTTAAAGATTCCCCCGTGGAGATCTCCGGCTACGAGGTGGTGGCCGACGACGCGGCGCGGATCAAGGCCCGGCTGCTGGCCTGGGAGAAGGCCGGGATCGACGCGGTCTTCACCGTGGGCGGCACGGGCCTCGGCGCCACAGACGTCACCGTCGAGGCGCTTAAAGGGATAATAACGGCGGAAACCCCGGGCGTCTCCGAGGCGATGCGCGCTTACGGCCAGCAGCGGACGCCTTACGCGATGTTCTCGCGGTCCGTGAGCGGGCTTGTAAATAAAATGCTGGTCGTGGCTTTGCCGGGGAGCACGAGGGGGGTTAAAGAATCCCTCGGCGCTATCCTGCCCGGCATCTTCCACGCTTTCCCTATGATGTACGGCGGCGGGGCCTGGCAGGAAAGGCGCGCGGCAAAAAACAAGGCCGCGCCAAAGAAAGGCCGGAAAGGATGATAAGCGTAAAGAAAGCGCAGCAGCTTGTCTTGGCGGGCGTGAAAAAAGGCCAGTCCGGGCGCGTCGGGCTCCTTGAGGCCGCGGGCCGGGTCCTGGCCCGGGATATCCGCTCGCCGGAGGACCTGCCGCGGTTCGACCAATCGGCCATGGACGGTTACGCGGTGAGGGCGGAAGACCTCGGTTCCCCGGAGTTGAAAATAGCAAGAGAGATCTTCGCCGGCGGGGCTCTTGCGCCGGCCCTGAAAGCCGGAGAATGCGCCTATATTACCACCGGTTCTTTCGTCCCTTCAAATGCCGGGGCGGTCCTGCCGGTGGAGGACGTCCTGGCGGAGAGGGGCTATATACGGGTCCGTGCGAAGGCCGGGAAAGGGGACAATATCCGCCCGGCCGGGGACGATGTCCGGAAAGGCTCCCTTATCGCGGGGAAAGGGACCCTTCTTACCCCCCAGGCGGCAGGCGTTTTCGCCGCGCTGGGCATCACCCGGCCTGAAGTTTTCCTTCCGCCCGCGGTGGGGCTGCTGACCACGGGCAGCGAAGTGGAAGCTATGGAGGTCAGGCGCCTGGCGAAGAACAAAATAAGGAATGCTAACCTGTGCAGCCTTATGGCCCTTCTCAGGCCCGCCGGGGTAGAGCCGGCTTTCGCGAAAAACCTGGAAGACAGGCCGGGCTGCCTGGTGAAGTTCCTGGGGAAATTGAAAAAACTTCCGGAAATAGTGATCCTGACCGGCGGCGTTTCCGTCGGCGGACATGATCATGTAAAGCAGGAGCTGGAGGAATTCGGCGTCAGGAGCCTTTTCTGGAAAGTGGCGCAGAAACCCGGCAAGCCGATGTACGCCGGGGTCAAGGGCGGGACCTTGTTCCTGGGCCTTCCCGGCAATCCGGCCGCCGCGATAATCTGCTTCTACCTGTACGCGCTTCCTGCTATAAACAAATATATGGGGCGGGACGGGATCTTCCTGCCGGCCGCGCCGGCCCTGCTGACGGCCGCGCTTAAAGCCGGCGGCAGCCGCGCGCTTTTCCTGCGGGGGCATTATAAGGACGGAAAAGTCGAGCCGCTCCGCGGGCAGGGCTCGCATATGCTGTCCCCGTTCCTGAGAACCAATTGCCTGATCGAACTAAAGCCTTCCGGGCCCCGGGCGATAGAAAAAGGCGGAAGAGTGAAAGTCCTTCTTTTGAATTGAACGGCGCGGATCCGCGCTCCTTCCTTCTCCGCCACTCTATGAAGCCGGCGGTTTTTACGCTATACTTTATCCAAATGATCCGGAGAAGAGCCTTTCTTTTATGAAAACGATCCTGGTCACCGGGCCGGACGGCTATATCGGCGGGCGGCTTGTAGGCCGGCTGCTGGCCAAAGGCTACAAGGTGCGCTGCCTGACGCGGCACCCCGAGCATCTTGCCGGCCTCCCCTGGGCCGGCAGCGTGGAGATCTTCAAGGGCGACGTTTATAAGAACGAGGGGCTGGAGGCGGCGCTGGCCGGGACCGACGCCGCCTATTACCTGGTGCACTCGATGCTGGACGTGCCGGGCTTTGAAAAGATGGAGGAGCTTTCCGCTCTTAATTTCGCAAAAGCCGCGTCGGCGGCCGGCTGCGGCCGGGTGGTCTATCTCGGCGGGCTCGGTAAGGACGAAGAGGGTCTCTCCAGGCATTTGATCTCCCGCCACCGCGTGGGGGAAGTCCTGCGCACCTTCGGGCCGCCTGTCACGGAATTCAGGGCGGCTATCATAGTCGGCTCCGGCAGCATCTCCTTCGAGATGATCCGCTATCTGGTGGAGCGCATGCCGGTCATCCTCACCAGCCGGCTGCTGCAGGCGCGCTGCCAGCCCCTGGCGGTCAGGGACGCGCTCGCTTATCTTGTGGACTCCCTGGAGAAGCCTGCGTCCGCGGGCCGGATAATAGAGATCGGCGGGGCTACCTCGCATTCCTACGAGGAGATGCTCAGGATCTACGCGGATATAAGGGGCCTGAAGCGCCGGTTCCTCAACCTGCGCCACGGCAGCGTTGGCTTTGGCGGCACGATAGTCGGACTTATTACCCCCGTGCCGAGGAGGCTCGCGCGTCCGCTCCTCGAGAGCCTTGGCTGCGACGTTACCTGCAGCACCTCGGCGGCCGCGGAACTTTTTCCCGAGATCAAGCCGATGGACTATGCCACGGCGGTGAAGCGCGCCCTGGTTCGCCTGAGCGAGAACGCGGTAGAAACCTCCTGGACGGCGGCCTATACGCCTTCCTACGCCAAGCCCTATACTTTTGAGGACCGGGAAGGCCTTATCCGCCACGCGCATGTGCTGGAAGTGGCGGCCCCCGCGGAGGCCGTGTTCAAGGTCTTCACCGGCATCGGCGGCGGGCGCGGCTGGTTCTACTGGAAGTGGTTGTGGGAGCTGAAAGCTCTGCAGGACCGCCTTGTGGGCGGGATAGGGATGCGCCTCGGCCGCCGTCATCCCGACATTATCCGGCAGGGAGAGATCCTGGATTTCTGGCGCGTCGAGCGGGTGATAGAAGGGCGGATGATGCTGCTTCGCGCTGAGATGCGGCTGCCCGGCAAGGGCTGGCTCCAGTTCGAGGCGGTTCCGTCGGCGCTTTTTCCTCCCGGCTCCCGGCCGGGCTGCGGTTCCTGCACGCTCCGCCTTACCGCCTATTTCGAACCCAGGGGGCTGTTCGGCAATCTTTACTGGTATTCTCTTTACCCGGCTCATGTAATTATCTTCCGCGGCCTGGCGCTGGAGATAAAGCGCCGGGCTCTCGCGGCGTGCTGATCCTTAAGCGATAAATAGAAAACCGGGACCTCGCAGCCAGGTCCCGGTTTTTTTATCCCTGTTCAGGGGCTTCGTTAAGGTTTTACTGCGGAGTAAGCGCTCTCAAATATTTAACGACTTCTTTTACCTGGGCGTCGCTCAATTTGCCTTTGAAAGCCGGCATTTTGCCTTTGCCGTCCGTGATCAATTTCACGACAGCTTCATCGGTTTTTTCCCGGGCCGCTTTGGCCGTGAGGTCCAGAGCTGCCGGCTCAAGCTTGAACATCTTGGCCATGGAAGGGTTTCCCTTCCCGTCCTTGCCGTGGCAGGAGGCGCATTTGGCTTTATAGTCGGCGTTCTCGGCGGCTTTCGCGGCGGGCTTTGCCGGGGCGGCGGCGGTAGCGGCGGCAGCGGCCGGTTTCACGTCGGCGGCTTTTGCTTCAGGAGCTTTAACGTCGGCAGCCTTGGTCTCGGCGGTTTTTGCATCGGCGGTTTTAAGGTAGGAAACGAGGGCCGTTATTTCTTCCGCGGTAAGCCTGGCTTTATGCGCCGGCATTTTGCCTTTGCCGCCGGAGATTATGGCGGCGATATCCGCGTCGCTCATCGCGAGGAAGGCCTTGTCGGTCAGGTCCATCGCCGCGGGTTCCACCTTGAACATCTTCACCATGGCGGGAGCGCCTTTCCTGTCCTTGGCGTGGCAGGAAACGCACATCTTTCCGAAATTCGCGGCCGGCTCGGCGGCTACGGTCGGGAGGGCCTGCGCGCAAAAAAGAAGAACACCCGAGACCGCGGCGATATTTATTTTCATATTGTTTCCTTTGTTTTCTCCCAGGGCGGGAGCAGGTAGAGCAGGGCCGCGAGAATAAAGAGGGGGAGGATCCCCAGCCCGATAGCGCTGAGCAGGCCTTCGCGCCCGGCCAGTTCCATCTTGTAGGTGGTAAAGCCGAGGAAGCTCTTGGAGAAGAACTGGCCGCCTATCACTACGTTCCACCTCATAGCCAGGATGCCGATCAGGGCGAGGGTTCCGGAGAGGGCGTAGAAGATCTTGCGGGCTTTTTCCGGGAGCTCCACCAGCTGCACGGTTCCGAGCAGGAAGATGGGGGTAAGCGAGCCCATGATGATCTGTATCAGGATCATGCTGACGAAAAGCTTTCCTTCCACCAGCAGGCTGATGATGTCGAAGTGCTCTTCGGCCTCGTAGACGGTCTGCAGGCTTTCCAGCATTTCAAGGGAGAAAGCCACGATGATGGCCGTCAGCAGGAATTTGCCGATGGTGTCCAGGCAGGGCATGTCTATCTTGACGTTGCGCGCCCAGCAGGCGAGCATATAGACCAGCATCACGCCGGCGATGCCGGAGGCCATCGCCGAGAAGATGAAGATCACCGGCATCAGCGGAGTGGACCACCAGGGGTTGGCCTTGATAGAGCCGAAGATGAAGCCGACATAGCCGTGCAGGAGCAGGGCCGACGGAAGGCCGACTATGGTCAGTATGCGGCCGAGCTTATCGTCTATCTCAAGGGAGCGGGGGGAAATATTATCCACGCCCAGGGTGAGGATCTTGTAAAAAAGGCGCTTGGGCCAGAACTTTTCGGAGATGGACCACTCCACGATCTCCCTGCGGTAATCAAGCCAGACTTCCATGAGCAGCACGACCATGAGGTACCAGAGGTAGACGAAGCCGAACATGGCCATGGCCGACGAGGTATGCGGCGTCATGAAGATCTCGATGCCGCGCTCGGGGTGGCCGAGGTGCACGTTGAGCGGCAGCGGCGCCACAAGGAGGAAGGCGAGGGCCACCAGCAGGGAAAGCCTGTAGATGGGCTTTATCGCCTTGACGTCGAACACGCGCTCAAGGGAGGCGAGCACGAAAGCGCCGGCTACGAGGCCGGTGATGTAGGGGTAAAGAACGATGAGGACGCTCCACTGGAGCTCCAGTTCGTTGGGGTAGATGAAGCCGGAGACCTTGCCAAGGGCTCCGCGCAGCATTTCGATTATAGCCATGTCCATCAGCGGACCTCCTTGTCGAGTCCTTTGTAGACTATTTTAGGCAGAGTTCCCAAATTGGGCTTCAGCACCTGCGTGTTCTCGGTTTCGAAGAACTTGGAAATCGCGCTCTTCGGGTCGCTGAGGTCGCCGAACATCCGGGCGCCGGTGGGGCAGACCTCGACGCAGGCGGTCTTCAGGCCCTTCTTGATGCGGTGATAGCAGAGGGTGCATTTATCGGCCGTGTGGGTAATCGGGTTGAAGAAGCGGCTGCCGTAAGGGCAGGCCTGGATGCAGTAGCGGCAGCCTATGCAGTATTTCTTGTCCACCAGGACCACGCCGTCCTCCGAGAGGAAAGTGGCGCCGACGGGGCAGACCTGCACGCAGGGGGCGTGCTCGCAATGATTGCAGATCTTGGGCACGAAAAAGCTCTTGGTGACGGTTTCCGGGTCGGCGGGCGGCAGGTAGCCGTCCAGGCCGCCGTTGGGAGAATCAACGTTCACTTCCCCATTGCGCCTGAGGATATAGCGCTCCACCCAGGTGCGGAAATAGAAAGCCTCGCGGGGAACTTCGTTCTCCGTCTTGCAGGCGTCCACGCAACGGGCGCAGCCGATGCATTTGTTGATATCGATGGCGTAGCCCCAGTAAGGCTTCTTCCTCTTCCAGGCGGGCTCGCGGAAGAATTTCTCCGCGGCCTGCACGGGGGTGCTGAAAGCTTTAGATACGAGCACCAGCGCGGCGCCGGCGGCGGTCTTCAGGAACTGTTTGCGGCTGAAGTTTTTCATAATGGTCATTTGGGCTGGTGAGGCTGATGGCACATATTGCAGGGAGCGTCGGGATTGTGCTCTTTGATGTTTATCTGGGGGTATTTCGCGGGCTTGGAGATGGTCCTCTCGTGGCAATGGCCGCAGAAAGCCCGCATCTCGGTTTCCTTGGGCCTCCGGGGCCTGTTATCGGACTTGGGGTTCTCGACGTGGCCCAGCAGAGCGCCGTGGCAGCTTTCGCAGCTGATGCCGCGGTGGCTGGACTTGGCCTTATCGGCGACCTGCTGCGCGTGGCACTTTTTGCAGGCGTCCGCGCCGGCGTAATGGCGGGGCTGGGCGGCGAATTCGTCCACGGAATCGGCGCGGTAATGGCCCAGCTTGCCGAAGCTTTTCGGGACGAGCAGGCTGCGCACGGACAGGAAGCCGACCAAGGCGGCCGCGAATATAATGACGACGCGAATCAGATGCTGAAAATCTTTCATATATTGATATTTTACAATAAATCGCGGGAAGGTTTTACAACCCGGATCTTCCGTTCCCCACCTGGCCGGCGGTTATAAGGACGGAGGGCGCGGCGGAGGGGGCCGCGAGCCTCGAGACCCAGATGCTCAGCTCGTACAGGCCGAACATCGGGGCCGCGAAGACCATCATATTGAAAATATCGGGGGTTGGGGTGAGGATGGCGGCGGCTATGAAGATCAGAACTATGGCGTAGCGGTACTTGCTCCGGAGGAGGCGGTGGTCGATCACGCCGGCCTTCGTGAGGATATAGCTCAGGACCGGCATTTCAAAAACGAGCCCGGTTCCAAGTATGGTCCAGGTGATGAAGGAAATATAGCTTTGGGCGGAGATAAGCGGCCGCAGGTCCTCCCCGGCGAAACCGAGGAGGAATTTGAGCGCGGGCGGAATGAAGATGTAATAGGAGAACAGGACCCCGGCCGAGAAAGCGAACATGACCCAGCCTACGAAGGCGAAAACATTGCCTTTAAGCCCGGGGCCGGCGGCGGGCTCCACGAATTTCCAGACCTGGTAAAGCAGGAAAGGCATTGAAATTATCAGGCCGGCCGTGAAGGAGATATTGAGGTAGACGGACAGCGCCTCCGTGGGGGAAAAGAACACCAGCTTGTCCACGGTCCCGGCTATCGGTTGCTTGATGATCCTGAACAGCAGCGAGGAATAGTTGAAGGAAACCCCGAAGGCGCAGGCGAGGAAGATCAGAGAAGAGATAAGCCTGCGTCTTAATTCGTCTAGGTGGGAGGACAAAGAAAGGGTGGGATCCATTACGGGGCCGGGTCTGTCCGTAAAATGCTACTTCGGCTGTTTGTCGTTCGGGGCGGGCTTCTCGTCGGCGGGGTCTTCCCGCATCGCTTTCTTGAATTCCTTTATCGTGTTGGCCACGGACTTGCCGAGCTCCGGAAGCTTGTTCGCTCCGAAAAGAAGAACGCAGATAAAACCTATAAAAAGCAGTTCTGGTGTTCCCATGCCTAGTATCCTCATATAGCTCCCTCCGAACGCTGGCTTCCCGCGTTCACTGTGTATATTATACCACTTAGGGAGGCCCGGCCATTAGGGCCACGAATACCGGCGTAATTTAGATATAATAATTTCAGGAGGACTTATGGCTAAAATATTGATAATTGACGATGATCCCGACATAGTGGAGTCGATGCGCATAATCCTGGAAAGCTGCCGGCACAAGGTGAAGGTGGCGAAGAACGGGGCCGAAGGCCTTAAAGAGGCCAAGGCGGCCAAATACGACCTGATAATCCTGGACGTAATGATGGAAACCATGAGCACCGGCTTCGAGGTCGCGCGCGGCCTCAGGGAAAGCCGGGAGAATAAGACCGTGCCGATCCTGATGCTGACCGCGATAAAAGAAAGCACCGGCCTGGACTTCAACAGCGAGGTGGGGGACAAAGACTGGCTGCCGGTCAACGCCTATCTTGAAAAGCCGCTGAAGCCGAACGAGCTCCTGGTTAAAGTGGAAGCCCTCCTCAAGGGCGACGCTCCCAAAGGGAAATGACGCTTTGACCGACGCCGTGCGGGAACAGCAGGACGGCCTGGCTGAAAGCCTTTATTGGCTTATCCGCCTGCGCTGGTTCGCCGTGGGGGGGGTGGTCCTGACCACCCTCTTCGCGGACAAGGTTTTAGGCCTCGGGCTGGATTACGGGAAGCTTTATTCCCTGGCGGCGGCGCTGTGCGCCTACAACTTTCTTTTTCTTCTTTATCTGAACCGGGTCCGGGCTTCCGACAGGCCGGACCTGCCCGTGATCACCAACCGCCTTGCGAACTCCCAGATCCCGCTGGACCTGCTGAGCCTGGCGGCCCTTCTTCACTTCTCCGGCGGGCCGGAAAATCCTTTCGCGTATTATTTTTTCTTCCACATGATAATAGCGAGCATTTTGCTCTCGCGGCGGGCCAGCTACCTGCAGGCCGCTTTCGCCTCCGCCCTTTTCCTTTTGGTCAGCGGCATGGAGTACCGCGGGCTCTGGAAGCACTATTGCATAAACGGCCCGGGCTTCTGTTTCCTCGGGGAGGGGCCGCTGCCGCTGCTCGGTTCCTCCGCCGCCTTCGTCAGCACCCTGTTCATAGCGGTCTATATGGCGAGCTCCGTTTCGCTCAAGCTCAGGCAGAAGGAGGCCACGCTGCGCGAGGCCAATCTGCAGCTGAAAGAAAAAGACAAGATAAAGAGCAACTACGTCCTGCGCGTTTCGCACGACGTGAAAGAGCATCTGGCCGCGATACAGGCCTGCCTGGACCCGGTTCTGCACGGCCTTACCGGGCCCCTCGCGCCCGGGCAGGAAGATCTGCTGCGCAGGTCCTACGCCAGGACCGAAAAACTGCTCGTTTTCGTCAAAGCCCTGCTCGAGATAACGCGCCTTAAGCTGAGCAAAAAGATCGAGACGGGGCCCTTCTCGCTGCTGAAAACGGCTGAGAACGCCGTGCGCCTGGTGGAAGAGAAGGCCGGGGAGAAAAAAATAAAGCTCGCCTGGTCGGTCGCCCCCGGGGTGGATATCATCAACGGCGCGCAGATCTATATCGAGGAAACTATCGCCAATTTCCTCGCCAATTCGATCAAGTACACCCCCGAAGGCGGAAGCGTGGAGCTCGCCATAACGGACGAGGGGGAAAAGGTGCGGATACGCGTCACCGATACCGGCATGGGCGTGCCCGGGGACGACCTCCCGCATCTCTTCGAGGAATTCTTCAGGGCCAGGAACGCCAGGGCCACGGAGCGGAACGGAACGGGCCTGGGACTTTCCATCGCCAAGGAAGTCGCCGAGAAACACAAAGGGAGCATCTGGGTCGAGTCGCAGGAGGGCAAGGGCGCCTCGTTCTACCTTATACTGCCTAAAAATGCCGACTGACCGGACAAGGAACTGCCAATGTCGGTGAATGTTACCTGTGCCTGCGGCGCCGTCTACAATCTTAAAGACGAATACGCCGGCTCGCAGCTGGCCTGCCCCAAATGCGGGGCCGCAATAGCCGTGCCCGCGCTGCCGCCGGCCCCCCCGGTGCATGTCCAGGGCGGGGACGCCGTTTTCTCCCGCGACAAATTCCTCCTGAACCAGCAGCATTTGGCCATCCGCGAGAAATACGACGTCGCGGACGAAGCCGGGGCCCCGCTGATGTTCGTGGAGCGCCCCCGCTATATTTTCCTTAACGTCCTGGCTATCTTCGCCGGCCTCTTCGCCGGCCTGGTCAACCTTTTTTTCTTCGGGGCGGTCGGCGCCGGGATTAAAAGAGGGGGCGGCGATCCAATGCTGGTCCTCCTCCTGTCGCTCTGGGCCGTCTACGGAAGTTTCCCGGTGGTCTATCTTGTGGCGGCCGGCCTTGCCAAAAAGCGCCATATCACTATCTACCGCGATGAAAGCAGGGCGGAGACGCTGCTCCAGGTCCTGCAGGAGAGCAAGATACAGATCCTTACCGCTTCTTTCTCCGTACTTGACCCTCAGGGAGTCCGGGTAGCCAGGATCTTTAAAAAGCGCCTCCATAATATCCTCCGGAAGCGCTGGTATTGCCACGACGGCGCCGGCGCGGCCCTGTTCATCGCCAAAGAGGATTCGATGATCCTCTCCATGCTGCGCTTCTTCCTCGGCAGTTTTTTCGGGCTCCTGCGCACCAACTACATGATCTATGACCGGGGCGAGAATATCCTGGGCGAGTTCAACCGCAAACTGACCATCCTGGACCGCTATGTGCTGGATATGAGCGCGGATTCCCGCCGCTCTATCGACCGGCGCGCGGCTTTGGCCATGGGCGTGCTTCTGGATACGGGGGAAAAACGCTGATGCCGGAGAGCGCGAGGAAGATCACCGCGGAGATGCTGGCGGAAGACCCCTTCCACCCGTCCAGGGTGGATTTCGAGAAAGGGATGTCGGCGGCGCCTGTTTTCGCAATGTTCCTTATCGCCGCTAATATAATAATTTTCGCCTGGGAGATCAAAACGGGCGCGCTTAAAAGCAGCGCGGCCATAATAGCCGCCGGCGCAATCTACGGCGAAAAGGTCTTCGCGGGGCAAAGCTGGCGCCTTGCGACTGGCATGTTCCTGCACGGCGGCTACGGCCACCTTATAGGCAACTGCCTCGCTCTTTACGTGCTGGGCCTGGCCTCCGAGCGCGCCTGGGGGCGAATGCGGGCCCTGTTCATCTATTTTTTCAGCGGCCTGACGGCCTCCTTTATCAGCGCCTTCATGCAGGCAAAGCCGGCGGTGGGCGCTTCCGGCGCCATCTTCGGCCTCCTCGGCGCGGCCGTAGTTTTCTTTTACCGCTACAGCGGCTCGCTCCACCTGCGCGATCGCCGCATCGGCGCCGCGCTGTTCGCCTGGGGGGCTTTCCAGCTTGTCATGGGCGTGCTTACGCCTTACGTGGACAACTGGGCCCATTTCGGCGGCCTGGGGGCCGGGATCATTTTCGGTTTCACCCTGCCGGCCGGCCTGTTCGAAAATGACGGGCCTTCAGTTAAGGCTTGAAGAAGCCTTCCTCAGCTTGCTCACCCAGAGCGCTATCTCCACCAGGTCAAGGTCGTTTATCTCGGGGAAGCGGCCCGCCGCGGGCAGGGCCCTTACCGTCGCGCCCTTGCCCTCGAAGCGGATGAGGGCTATCGCGCTCCCGCCGTACTTTACTTCATAAGCGGGCGAGCCGTCGCTGTAAAACTCCGGCCATTTCAGCGAGCGGTAGATATGCGCGGTGAGCGCGCCCGCCTTCCTCGCCCGGTAACCCTCGGCAAGCCATTCTTTTACCGTCCATTTCATAAAGCCTCCTTCCCCCCGCAGCGTATCATTCCTTAAATAGCATAGCAGGCGAACCCGTCAAGGGCGTGTCGGGTTGGTTCCGGCGAAATTAATTATTTGGAACGGGGCGCTATTTTATACAATTTAACTGCAGACTATACGGAGGTTCAATGCATAAACTTCTTTTCTCTCTTTGCGTCCTGCTCGCCCCCGCGGTCCTTTCCGCTTCGGAAGAAGCTAAAGACCCGTACATGAGCGCCCTGGTAAAAGAGCTGGACCGCTCCTTCACCGGCCTTAAAAATTCCGAAAAAACCCCGCTTTATTACCTGGGCTACGAGCTGACCGCGTCCAAGTACCATTACCTGGCCGCCAAGCTGGGCGCTCTCGACGGCGACGCCGACTACAGCAGCAGCAAGCTCGACATAGACATGCGCGTGAACACGATGGAGATGGACAATACCCACCAGGTGAAAGGGAACATGGCCTGGACCAGCGGGGGGCAGTCCCTGGACCTGCCGGTGGCGATGGAGGGGAACGAGGACGCCCTGCGGGCCCGCATCTGGGAATATACAGACAAGGCCTACAAGAAAGCGCAGGAAAATTTCACCAAGGTGAAGATGAACAAGGCCGTGACCGCCGCCGAGGACGATCCCTCCGCCGATTTCTCCCCGTCAAAGCCGGAAAATTTCTACGAGACCGTAACGCTCCAGGAACCGGACCTGGCCGCCTGGCGCGAGCGCCTTAAAAAGCATTCAGCCCGCCTGGCCGGCTACTCTTATATCTACGACTCCGGAATGACGCTGAGCTACGAGAACGAGAACCGCTATCTGGTGAACAGCGAAGGCAACCGCATTAAGACCGGGAACAACTATGTCACGCTGACCTATTATCTCACCAGCCGCACTACGGACGGCATGGAGCTGAGCCGCGGCGAATATTACAATACCGATTCTTTCGCCGGCCTGCCCTCGGAGGAGAAGGTGAACTCCGATATGGACCGCTCGATAGCCGAGCTGAAAGCTTTGAAGGACGCCCCGATAGTGGAGCCGTACAGCGGCCCCGCCATCCTTAAGGCCCGCGCCGCCGGCGTGTACTTTCACGAGATAATCGGCCATCGGATGGAAGGCCACCGGCAGAAGCTGGAGGACTCTGGTCAGACCTTCGCCAAGAAAGTCGGCCAGAAGATCACTTCCGATATCGTAACGCTTTACGACGACCCCAATATGAAAGAGTTCCGCGGCATACCGCTGCGCGGCTATTACCGCTACGACGACGAAGGCGTCAGGTCCCAGCGGGTGAGCATAGTCGAGAACGGCGTACTGAAGGGCTTCCTGCTGAGCCGCTCCCCGATACGCGGTTTCCCGGCCTCGAACGGCCACGGCCGGCGCTCCTCCGGAAAACCTATCGTCGCGCGCATGGGCAATCTGGTGATGAAAGCTTCGGTGACCAGCACTTACCCGGAGCTGCGCGAAAAACTTATAGAGGAATGCAAAAAGCAGAATAAGCCGTTCGGCCTCGTTTTTGACGATATCTCCGGCGGCTTCACCAATACCGACCGCGGCAATGCGCAGGCCTTCAAGGTTCTCCCGCTGCTGGTCTACAAGGTCTATACCGACGGGCGCCCCGACGAAGTGGTGCGCGGCGTGGACATCGTGGGCACGCCGATAACCAGCTTCAGCAAGATCACCGCGGCGGCCGACGACGACGCCGTCTTCAACGGGACCTGCGGCGCCGAGTCCGGCTGGGTTCCTGTCTCCTCGATCTCTCCGAGCGTGCTGATCAGCGAGATGGAAGTCGAGAAGTCGCAGAAATCGCAGGAAAAGCCCCCGGTGCTCGATCCGCCGCTGCACGATAAATAAAGGACAAAGCCATGAAAAAAATAATTATAACCGCTTTAGCCTTCGCCGCCGCTCTTTCGGCGGCCCGCGGCCTGAACGCCGCCCCTCCTTCGGACGACAAGGTCTTCGCCGCGATGAAGGACGAGATGGCCCGCTCCATGGCCAAGCTCAATATGGACAACCTGGGCAAACCGTATTTCCTGTCCTACCAGATAGGGGACGGCCACTCCTTCAGCGTCACGGCGGACTTCGGCGCGGTGGAGAACCTTAACTCCTCGGATTACCGCCGCCTCAAGGTGGACCTGCGCACCGGCACGCCCGGGTTCGACAACAGCAACTACGCCCCCAATATGTGGGAGGGCTACCGCGCGGAGACCGACTGGAATATCGCGCTGGACGATAATTACGACGCGCTGCGCTTCGCCGTCTGGTCGGCCACGGACAAGGCCTATAAAAAGGCCCTGGAGACTCTGTCCAAGAAAAAAGCTTTCGTCGAATCCAAGAACATGACGGAGCTTTACGACGACATGACGCCCCAGGCGCCGTACGAGCTCTACCGGACCTTCGCCGTCGAGCGCCTGGACGAGAAGCTCTGGGGGGAGAACATCCGCAAAGTGTCCGCGGTCTTCCTTAAATACCCGGAGGTGAAGTATTCCTCCGTGCGCCTGCACTTCAATTCGGGCGGGGTGCGCTACCTTAACAGCGAGGGTTCCGCCAACAGGCGGCCCTCCTGCGACGGGGACGTCACGATAACGGCCTCCGGCTACGCGCCCGACGGCTTCCGCCTTAAATCTTCCCATATCTACGATTTCTGCCTGGCCAAAGACGCCCCAGCGGTCGAGACGCTCCTGGCCAAGGCCGACGAGATAGGGCTGAATTTGGCCCGGATGAGCAAGTCCGAGCCGATAAAAGCTTATATCGGTCCCGTGCTGTTCGAGAAAGACGCGGCCGGCAAGTTCTTCGAGACCCTGCTGGTCAACAATGTCGCCAACCCGCGCGAAGTCTGGACCGAGAAAAGCCGCTGGTCGGAGGAAACGGTCTACCGCCGGGCGGGGGAACTGGTGGAGCGCATAGGGATGCGCGTGACCTCGCCTTTCCTCAACGTCGTGGACGACCCCACCGTCCGCTATCACGAAGGCGTGCCGCTTTCCGGCTTCTACGAAGTCGACGACGAGGGCGTGCCCGCCCGGAAGATCAAGCTGGTCACGAAGGGCAAACTCTCGGAGTATTATATGTCCCGGGCGGCCACCCGCGACTTTAACAAGTCCAACGGCCACGGCAGGGGGGACTTCAGCGAATATCCCGCCGGCTCTCCCTCCAATGTCTTTATAATCCCTGAAGACAACCCGGCGAAAGTGCTTCCTATGCCGGAGCTGAAGAAAAAGTTCCTCGACCTCTGCAAAGAGCAGGAGCTCGACTACTGCATCCTGGTAAAAGGGCTGGACGGCCTGTACGGGCCTTTCTCGGCGTGGAAGGTCTATCCCGACGGCCGCGAGGAGCCGGTGCACGGCATAGAGTTCACCGGGACCAGCCTGCGCGCGCTCCGCGATATCACGGCCGTCTCGAAAGAGACCTGCGTGTACAACCTCGCCTGGAGCACTCCGGGAACTATCGTGACGCCCTCCATTTTGGTGCAGGAGATGGAGATAAAGAAGACCGAGGAAAAGCCGGAGAAGAAGCCGTACCTGGGCCACCCCTATTTCGCTAAATAGGGGCGGGTTCCCGCGACATGCGCAAGTCAACTTTAAAGGTCAAGCTCGCCGCCGCCGCGGCCGTCCTGTGCCTGCTGGCGCCGTACGCGCTGGCGCGCCCGCGCGGCGACGAGAGAAACGCTTTAAAGTCCTATTACACGCCGGAATACCTGGCCTTTAAAAAACGCATAATGGCCGAGTTCGCCAAAGTCGGCCCCGGGCGCTTCAGCGAATTCGTGAAGCGCGGCAAATTCGGCAGGGATACGGGCGGGGATAAGAACCAGAAAGTCATAGCTTTTACCTTCGACGCCTGCGGCGGCCGCCACAGCGGCTACAATAAAAAACTGATCGAATACCTGCGCAGGGAGCAGATCCCGGCCACGCTCTTTATCACCGGCCTCTGGCTGGAGAAGAATAAAGAGATCTTCGCGGAACTGGCCAAGGACCCGCTTTTCGAGATAGAGAACCACGGGATGCTGCACCGCCTCTGTTCCACGGAGGGGAAGACCATGTACGGCGTGCACGCAACGCGCGACCTGGGCGACGTGATAGACGAGATGGAGCTGGGCGCGCGCAGGATAAACGACCTGTCCGGGCGGCGGCCGATATTTTTCCGTTCGGCGACGGCTTATACCGACGAACTTTCTTTAAAGGTGGCGGAGCGCCTCGGGATGGAAGTGGTGAGCTACGATATACTCTCCGGCGACGCCACGCATTCGTCCGCCAAGACCATGAGCGCCAATATCCTTAAAGGGGCGCGGCACGGCGCGGTGGTCATAATGCATTTCAACCACCCGGGCTGGCCCGACCAGGAGGCCCTGGAGCTTGCCGTTCCCGAGCTTCGCAAGCGCGGCTATAACTTCATAAAGCTCGAAGACTTTTCGATGAAATAGTTCGCGGGAACGCCTTGCTCAAAAAAAGAACCCCCGCGGAACGGGGGCTCTTTTTTTACGGGTCCGGCTGGATCGCCCTAAGCGGGTTTCAGCCTGTAGTAGCGCAGCGGCTTGGCTACGTTCTTGGCTTCGGTCTCGAACGGGCCCTCGAAGCGCAGGCCCGCGGCGAGGCCGGCTTTCTGCAGGGCCGTTTTGACCGACTCCATCACCAGGGTTTCGCGGAAGCCGGCTTTCGACTGGAGGCGGGCCGTCTGGTTCATGCCGCTGGAGAAAGCGGTGAAGTCGTGGTTCGGGCCGAACAGGCCGACGGCGGCGGGGCAGAGGTTCAGGCCGGAGGCCACGCCGAGCCCTTTCGCTTTTATCTTCTCCGCCAGGCCGCGGTAGCGCGGCAGGGTCCCGAGGCGCGCGGTGAACTTCTGTATCTCCAGCGCGGCCAGCGCGGCCGCCCGCGCGCATTTCGCCGGCGAATCCCGGAAGAAAGGCGGGCCGAAGTGGATGATCACGCAGTCGCCGACCATCTTGTCGAAAGTCCCGCCGTGCTCCCAGGCTATATGCACTGCGCCTTCGCTCCACAGGTCCACGAACTCGCCTATCCTGTCCGGTCGGCGGAGGCCTTTTTCGCAGAGCTTGGTGAAAGAATTTATATCGACGTAAAGTATCACCAGGTCCTTCACCCGCGGCGAAAGATGCTTGCGCATGTAGTCCGGGTCGCTCAGGAGCTCCGACACCGTGGAGGGGGAGAAGAATTTGGCCATGTGGCGGCGCTCGCGGTTATAGTCTATCAGGCGCTGGCTTATTGAATTGGCGAAGATGTTCATCAGGTCGCGCCCGAAGGTGGAAAGGCCGCCTTCCACGTCGGCTACCAGCTTGCCGAGCTGGCCGGCGCCGGCGGCGTGGCCGCTGAGCGTGAACCCCATCCCTTCGTCCAGCCCGAGCAGCCTGCGCACCATATGCCTGTCCGGGTCCAGCAAATGTATCCCGTGGGTCTTTATCGCGAGGCTCAGGGCTTTATGCGGCCGCTGCTCGGAATCGTGCACGCAGCGGCTGCCGCGGTAGATGCGGTACTGGATGCGCTCGCCCTCGGCGGCGTCGTCGTTGCGGTAGACCAGGCCCAGGTGGCGGAAGGGGATCTCGGCGTGCAGGGCGCCGACGGCCTCGTCGATGGCTTCGCGCAGGACGCTGCGCGTCAGGCAGCGCGTGACCCGCTCCATCAGCTTCTGCTTAAGCGCCGCGCTGTGTATGCCCCAGAGGGTCCCGTCGAGTTCTTCGCAGACCGCGTCGAGGCAGGCTAGATAATTCTTATCCGGGGCCGCCGGGCCGCGGTGGCCGAAGGCCAGGGTCCCGACCCTGCGGCCGTCGAGGTCGAGCGGCTTGGAGACCCAGTTCAGCCCGCGCGAAGCTTTTACGGACGCCCTGCCCGGGGTTTTTCCGAGGTCGAAAGACGGCGCGGCTTTCCAGCTGAAAATTTCTTTTTCAAGGTCCTCGTTGCGGGTCTCGAGGGCGGCGGCCGCGGCGCCGAATTCCGCGGCGATCCTGGGCAGGAAAATTTCCAGCGTGGCTTTCAGCCCGAGTTTTTTTCTCGCGCAGGTTTCAAGGATGGCGTCCGCGAATTTATTGACGGCGTGGGGATCTTTAGCGCAAATATTATTATTTTTTTTCATTTGGGGATACCGGGCAGCCCTTATAAGAGGATTCAACAATTATAATATAAAAGCAAAAGAGGATGAATATTTTTAAAAATTGCGACCCCCCTTGACAAGTCAAGTTCCGTCTGTTATACTAATTTTGTAGTCTTGATCTTTTAAGAGCGCCGTCGGAGTGGTTGCGGAGGGTGGCGGGTTGGCCCGGCCCCGGCGCGGTTTCCCCTGTTTCGCGGCCAGCTTCGGTTTCGGCGTTCTTGCGGGCGCCGGGGTTTCTCGGTCAGCTGCGGCGCGTTCAGGCGTTCTCCGGTCCGTCTCCCGCCCTTAGGGCGGCGCGGTTTGCCGGGGTCCTGGTTCGGCGGCGCCCGTCCTTTGACGGCTGTCCTGCTCCCGGGTGGGTGTACCGGTTCCGGCGCTTCGCGCCTGCGGTTCCCGGTTCGCTCCTTACGTAGTGTGCGCGGTTGCGGTATATGCGGTCCTGGCCCGTGTGCCATAATGAAGAGCCCCCGTTCCCGGGGGCTCTCATTTTTATGCCGCAAAAGGTTCCGGGGCCTTTTCATACGCTTTGAGCGCGCCGGCATTTGGTAAAATTAAGGCGCTGACCGTATGATGAAAAGTTTCAAGATATCGCTCCTGCTGTTCGCGGCCGCGCTGGCCTGCGCGGGGCAGGCGCGCGCGCTGGTGGTCACCGGGCTGGACGCGGCTGAGGAGACGGATTTCGAACAGTTCGCCGGCAAGCGCGTGGGGATCATCACCAACCAGACCGGGGTGGACCGGCAGGGGCGCAGTTCCGTGGACGCGCTGTTCGCCTCCCGCAAGGCCAAACTGGTCGCCATCTTCAGCCCGGAGCACGGTTTCCGCGGCAATGCCGCCGACGGAGAGATCATCTCCAACTCCACCGACCCGGTCACAGGTCTTCCTGTCTACAGCCTTTACGGCAGCGTCCACCGCCCCACTTCGGCGATGCTTGCCGGCCTAGACGTGCTTGTGTTCGACATACAGGATATCGGCGCAAGGTTCTACACTTATCTCACCACCATGGCGCTCTGCATGGAGGAAGCGGGCAAACGCAAGATCCCTTTCGTGGTCCTGGACCGGCCCAACCCCATCAGCGGGATGGTGCTCGAGGGGCCCGTGCTGCCAATGAACATCCAGGACTTTACCGGCTACTTCCCGGTTCCGGTGCGCCACGCGATGACGGCCGGGGAGATCGCGCTTCTGCATAAAGACCTCCGCGGCATCAAAGTGGACCTCTCCGTGGTGAAGCTGCGGGGCTGGGACAGGGCCGCTTTCTACGACGACACCGGCCTGGCCTGGGTGAACCCTTCCCCCAATATCCGTAACGTAGACGCCGCCATCATGTACCCGGGCATTGGCGGTTTCGAATCCACCAATATGGCCGTGGGCCGCGGCACGGACGCCCCTTTTCTTTGGTTCGGCGCGCCCTGGCTGGACGCGGAGCGGCTGGTAAATACGCTTAACGCCGCCGGCCTGCCGGGCGTGAAGTTCCTCGCCGAAACCAAAACCCCGGAGAAAGACATTTACGCCGGGAAGCTGTGCCGCGGCGTGCGGATGGAGATAAAGGACCGGGGCGCGGTGCGGCCCATGGACATTTTCGTGCGGGCCGTATGCGCCCTGCGCGACAAGGCTTATTACCGGGATTTCCGGTTCGACGAGGAAGCCCTGCGGCTTATAGCGGGCAATAACGTTTACAAGGCGGTGTTCGAATCCAAGGACCCGCCGGAAAAGATCATCGCGGATTTCCAGGCCCAGTGCCGGGACTTCGATAAGCTCCGCGGCAAGTACCTGCTTTATTGAGATAGACCGGGGGGTGGCGCCGCTTCATGACGGCGCTGTAAAGGGATAAAAGTGACCGAACCGTACCTGGCGCAAGCGCTCTCGATCTGGAACTCGCCCGAGTTCCAGGCGCTGTTGACCCCCTTCCGTACCCTGAGCAGCATAAGCGCGATGTTCTGGATGCTTGCGCGCCTGTCCGGGCTGCTCATGGCCGCGCTCAAGCATTTCCTCTTCGAGGAGGTCAGCGCCCTGCTGTACATCCTCTACGCCATAGTCCTCTCCGTCGTCTACGCGGCCATGATGTTCTACACCTCCATGCAGGGAGCCTGGCATCCGTCCCTGCTCTGGCGCGAGGTCTGCGGCTTCGGCTTCATGTACGTGATGCTCGGCGTGACCTTTATGGACAGCTCCACCAGGCGGCTTAAGCCTCACACCCCTATCGGTTTATTCCTGGGTTTGTGCGCCTACCTCTTTCTGGCCAGGGCGCCCTCCCTGGCGCGCCAGCCCGCGCTGGTCGAGTTCCACCGCGTGCTCGAACTTTTCGCCGCCGGCGGCTGGGGCAATGTCATGACCGCGCTGACGGTGGTGGTGATGAGCTGGTCGCTTCTTTATATGACCGTCAAAGAGGTCGCCTTCGGGTTGAGCCCTCTTCTGTACCGCCTGCGCATCATCAAGACTCCGCCCGTCCGTTTCGATTTCAGCCGGCCCGGCGGGGAAGACGGCAAGAGGAGCCGCGCTGTCGTCCCGTCCCTGGCCCGCTCTTTTTTCCTTCTTACGATGCTTCTCGGGGTGGCCGGCCTGACGGCTTACTGGTGGCCGAAGCTGCGCGCTGCCGGCGCGGCCGCGGCCCCGGCCCTCCAGAGCCGGGCTCAATCCCCGGAAGCGGCGGCGGCGGCGGCCAAGCTTGGGCGCGTCCTTCCAGCCGTATCTTTCGCGGCGGTCAGCGCTTTGCCGCGGCAGGGAACCATGGCCGACCTGGCCATCCCAGTTTTCCAGACCCTGCTCTCCGCGCCCCGCGAGGCCGACCGCTGGCTTGCGGCCGCGGCTCTAGACCGGCTGGACCCGGGTTTCCGGATCTCCCAGGGCGAGCTCTTCAGCTCTACGGCCGCGGCTCTGCCTTGTTCCTGGAACAGGCGGTCTTTCCAGGCGCTGATGCTTCCGCTGCCTGGCGACGACCCGGCCAAGACGCGCACCTGGTGGATATCCGACGGCCGCGGGGTACATTTTACTGGCGTGGGCCCGGGGGAATTCCGGGAAGTGTCCGGCTCGAGCGCCTGCGCCGTGGCAGCTTTCGGCTCTACGGGCGGCTCCGTGCTTCTGGCTTTTACCGAGGCGCCCCGGGAGCAAGGCGGAGCCGCGCAGCTCTGGCTGTCGGCTTACGACCCTGAACACCGCGAGATCATCGCCGCCGCGCGCGTGGGGGCGAACGCGGCGGGGGAATTCGAGCTCTCCGCCACGGAGACCGGGGTGGCCTGGGCCGACGCGCCCGTGAGTTCCGCGGCCGCCGCCTGCAGCGGCAATTGCGGCAAGGTCCTGGGGAGCCAGGTCCTGTCGCTTACCACCGAATCCCTGGTGGAATACCGCAGCGCCAGGGCGGCGGACGGCGCTATCAGGATAGTTCCGCTTTCGGAACGGACTTTCGAGCGCAGCGGGCTGGACCGGAACTACAAATTCCTGCCGACCTTTGAAATTGCTTTCCAGTTCGACCCCGTCGCGGGCTTCCTGAACCGCTGGTACCGCCTGGCCAAACTCGCCGACGGCCGCCGGTGCGTCAGCGTCGCGCTGGACCCGGCCCTGCCCGGCCTGGAGACTGCCGCCGCCTGGGCCTGCGACCGCTGAGGAAAGGCGCCTGCTATTTTTATGATGAAAATTACTGGTTCCCTGATCTTTCTCTGCCTTGCTTTCCTCTTTACCGGCGCGGCGGGGGCGGAGGCTTGGACGGTAAAGATGAAGGCCGTAAACGGCAGGGCGGCCTACTCTCACGCGCAGGCCAGCCCCCTGGGCAAGCAGTCCAACTTTAACGGCAAACCCCAGATGCGCGGGGGAGGCCCGGCGCGCGAACTAATCTTTAATTCCTTTCTCAATAAGCCGGAAGACGGTCTTTTCAGGCTGGATTACCAGGTGGAGGTGGCCGGAGAGCAGCGGGCCAGGCCGCCTTTCCAGGCCGGGGGCAAAGTGCTTCTGCGCCCGGGCAAGCCCGTGCTGGCCGCCGAGGCCGGAGGCTGGAAATTTATCGTGGAGCTGCAGGGGGAAGCCGGAGAAAAATCCCTGCAGGAAAGGTCCGGGACCCTGGAGACCCGCCTGAAATGCGGAAGGATCTCTTATCCGGCCAATTTCGTTTACCTGCCCGACGAGCAGTACAGCGCCGTGCTTTACACCCAGGAGGGCGATACGGTGCGCAAGTTCATGGTGGGCCTGCTGCCTAAAAGCCCCGGCGAAGGCGGAACTTTCCTGCTGCAGTACACCCTGCTGCTCAAAGAGGGCGGGGAAATCCTGGCCGAAGGCCAGGGCGAACTCATTATGGAGCCCGGCGGTGAAAAGCTTACCGCCGCCGCGGGCAAGGATTGCGTCTTTTCCGCGAGGGCCCTGCGCTAAAGCGAAACCGCCGGGAAAGCCCGGCGGTTTCGCCGCGTTATGGGAAAGGCGGGAGTTCGCTAATCCGCGCAGTGCCGCCAGAACAGATGCTTCCCGGGGAAGTAGCCTCTTTCGCAGCGCTGCACGTCCGCGCCGTTCAGGGCCATAAAGCAGGATTTTCCTTCCTTCAGGACCTCGCACCAGCCGCGTTCCGCCGCATCCAAAGACATAAAGCAGGACCTGTTTTCTTTGTAAGCTTCGCAAAGCCCGCGGTCTTCGCCGTCTAAAGCCATGAAGCAGGACTTTTCGCCGCGGCAGGCCTGCATTATAGGATTCGAGGGGCTGTCGGGCAGGGTTATATTCCCGCAGCGGGCCCAGAACATATGCTTGCGGGGGAAGCGGCCTCTTTCGCAGAGTTCAACGTCCTCGCCGTTAAGCGCCATAAAACAGGATTTCTTTTCTTTCAGGGCTTCGCACCAGCCGCGTTCCGCGCCGTCCAAAGCCATGAAGCAGGATTTGTTTTCTTTATAGGCTTCGCAAAGCCCGCGGTCGACTCCGTCCAAAGCCATGAAGCAG
This sequence comes from uncultured Elusimicrobiaceae bacterium, assembly GCA_964622585.1. GTDB lineage: Bacteria > Elusimicrobiota > Elusimicrobia > Elusimicrobiales > UBA9959 > UBA9959. The sequence continues at coordinate 26,420 of CAZUQT010000009.1, forward strand.
GACCTTTCACCCCGGCAGGCTTCCATTACTGGATTTGACCGGCGTGAGAAACCTTTCTCCATCTGGTCGAAAACCGGCGACGGCCTTGAAACCGGGGCCGGGCTGGAAATATCGCCCCGCTCGGCGGCGAGCGCCTTGAAATTTTCAAGCGCGGAGGGAGTTTCCTTCGCCGTCAGCACTCCTCCGCAGACCCCGAATATCAAAAAAGCGCCTAAAATTCTTTTCATATCTTTCCTCACGCCCCCGTGCCGTTGTAAATACCGCCGCCGTGCTTATTTGTAGAACTTGTAGCTGATCCTGCCGTAGTGCCGGCCGGAGTCCGGGTGGGCGTTAAGCCCGAGCTTCATCATGACCGCTACCGAAACCTCGCCGAAAGCCGGTCCTATCTCCCGCACCTCGGCGCTAACGCATTTGCCGGTGGCCACCACGCAGACTTCCGCAGTTTTATTGAGGAGTTCCCTGTGCCCCCTCGGGACCACGACATAGGGGACCTCTATCGCGTTCACCTTGCCGGTGGCTGTCTCGTTCTGGTGCGAGCCGTCCTTCCAGACGGAGCTGAAGCCGTTTTTCTTCTGGTACTCTACCCAGGGTTTCTTGTCTTCTTCGGTGAGCTTTTTCCCGTCCGAGCAGACATTGGTCCGGGCGGTGGTTATCGAATAGAAGGGCGCCGCTTTGTCGCCTAGAAATTGTCCGTCCAGCGCGGCTTCGGAACCGGGGACCATGGCCGGGGCCGGGACCGGAAGTTCCAGGCTGCCGCCCGGCATGTCCTTCAGGCTTACGCCGTCGAGATCGAAACAATAAGCGGGAGCCGCCATCAGCGCCGCCGCAAGGAATAAAAGTGATTTCATATCGTTACCCCGGTCCTTGTTAATATAATACGCCAAACATGCCCTGAATAGCAGGGCCCAAGGGCCATAAATGTAATGGGCCCATTGGTCCGCGCATGCGCCCGCGGGCCATTAAGCCTAATCGCGGCTAGGCCGTTTAACGGATAAAACCTGGGTCCTTTGCCTTTTGTCCGGGCGGGCGTATAAACGCTAGAGTTACATTTATATATCACCTATGAAAGTCCGCATCGTTCCCGGTCCACGTCAGGAGGAGAATAGAATGAGAAACAGAACTTTCGGTTTGCAGGTCCTGGTAAGCATTATAGTTTTAGCGGGCTCCGGCGCCGTTTCGGCCCAAATGTCCGGCGCGCTTCAGGACCAGGTGTTTTCCGAAGCGAAGGCTTTAGGCCTTCCTGCCGCCTTTAAAGAAGTTCCGGCCGCGGCTGTCCCGCAGCCCGTAGCCGCGGAGCGCGTTCTGGGCGCCGTGCCCAGCCCCCTCCCCCTGGATTGCAAGGATATGCCGGTCATGTATACAAAGAACGGCGAACTTTACAAGAACGGGAAGATACTCGGTTCCAACGTCTCTTCATACAAAGCCGCCTGCTCCGGCGACGTGGCCTGGCGTGACAGCTATGGATACGTTTTCAGGAACGACGTAAAACTGGGAGACTCCGTGCAGAGCTTCGAGATCGCGCTCTATACGGGCGAAGTTTTCTGGAGGGATACTTACGGCAGGCTGTATAAGAATTCCTCGGAGCTGGGCGACGCGCAGACTTTCGCGGTGGCCGACTATACCGGCGACGCGGCCTGGCGCGACAATTACGGGCGGCTGTTCAAGAACGGAACGGAACTGGGCACCGCCAGCCGCTACCAGATAGTAGGGCACACCGGCGACGTGGTCTGGGTGAACAATTACGGAACCCTCTACAAGAACAAGGAAGAACTGGGCAACAGCAGCAGGTTCTCGGTGGCCGAGTGGACCGGCGACGTGGCCTGGATGAATTCTTATTCCGAGCTGTACCTGAATAAGACACAGATCTCCTCAAGATGCCAGAGCTTCGAACTGCGCGAGGACGGCAGATTGCTCTGGCGTGACAGCTACGGCGACTTCCACTTCCAGTAACGAAGCATCGTTATATCAACGGCGTGCCGCGCACAATGCGCGGCACGTTTATTTACATATAAAAAGGTAGAATTTCTGGGGCCCGAGCAGCCTGTGGACTTGGCTAAAATATCTGAAATATGAACTTTAACATAATGAGCTTCGACGTCTTCACCGCCGCTGATGAGCTGTGGAAGGCGTATTTCGACCATGCGGACGCTATACAGCTGGAAATAGACCCGGGAAACCCGCCGCTGCCGCGGGAGAAGCGCAAGGCGCTGATCAGGTCGGCTTTCAGTATCCCTTACGTTAACAAGCGCATTTACCTGGCGCTGGCTGAGAACGGGGAAGCGGCCGGCCTGGCTTCAGCGTCGGCGGAGAATCAGAAGTCTCCTTCTTACCCGGCCAATAAGCATGTTTGCAATATGAACCTTTCGGTGCTTGGGAAGCACCGGCGCAAAGGGCTCGGCACGAAACTCCTTAAGCACTTGACCGCCGAACTCGCCGCCAAGGAATCAGCCGTCACGGAATTCCTCTCGCCGGTAGTTCTGGACTCCGGACGGGCTTTCTTAGACCGTTCAGGCGGCACGCTTTCGCTGCAGCAATCCGAGAACCGCCTCTACCTCAAGGACGTGGATTGGGCCATGGTAGAGGCCTGGGCCGCCGAGGGGACGCGCAGGAACCCGGACACCGCCTTCATAAAGGCCTCCGTCATCCCCGAAGAAGATATAAATAATTACAGCGAGATCTATACCGAGACCATGAACCAGCAGCCTTTCGGGGATATCGCGGTCAGGATAGTGATCACGCCCGCGCAGATACGCCTGCACGAGGAGCATAACCGCGCGGACGGGGTGGAGCATACCACCATCTATACCAAAGAGAAAGACGGCAGCGTCAGCGGCCTGACGGAGACCGGCTATATCAAAGAGTCCGGAGATAAGGCCTGGCAGATGCTTACCGGCGTGAGGGCGCGCGACCGCGGCCGCGGCCTGGGCAAAGTCCTCAAGGCGCTGATGCTTCTTCATATCAGGCAGGCCTACCCCGGACTTAAATACATAGCGACCGGCAATGCCGACTCCAACGCCCCGATGCTCGCTATAAACAACAAACTCGGTTTCAAAAAATACCTGCCGGTTTTCCTGTATAAACTTAAAATTCAAAGCGTACAAGGTCTTTCGCAGAGATCGTGACGGGCCGATTTCCATTTTAGCGCGTGTCGTTTGTCGCGCAGCGTTCCGGGTCCGGCATGCGTAAGAGGTATAATATGGACCGGGTTAGCTATGCATCAGAGAACGCTGCTTATTATTGACGACGACAAAACCTGGCTGCGCGTGGCGGTCAAGTGGTTCGCTTCGTTCGGCTTTAAGGTGAGCACGGCCGCCACCTGCGCGGCCGGCATCGAACTGGCCGAAGCCGAGATTCCTGATTGCGTGCTGCTCGATTTCCATCTGACCGACGGTAATGGCGGAGCCGTCTGCTCTTACCTCCGCTCGAATCTCAAGCTTAAAAAGATCCCTATAGTAATGGCCAGCGCCGACCCGCGCCAGGAGCTGCCTTCTTACAATGAACATAAAGCGGACGCTTTCGTGCTGAAAGGCACTCCGTTCCAGAAGACCCTGGCTATCATCGAGAGCGTCCTACGGCGCGTGAACTGGGAGCGCGGAATACTGGAGAAATGCGACCTTCGGCTTGAGAAGGAGACCTTTCAGGTCTTCAGGGATTCGCGGCCGGCCGCCCGGCTTTCTCCGGAACAGTTCCAGTTGTTTTCCATCTTGATCGAAAAAAGCCCGGATTTTGTGAGCGAAGAGCATATAGCGAAATGCGTTATCGGCTCCGTATCCGATGGCAAAAAGGATGCGGTAAGAGCTTTGCTGCACCGGCTTCGCCTGAAGCTGGGCGTCCAGCTTGGAAGACGCATAAAGAATAAGCGCAACCTTGGCTGGATATACGTGCAGCCGCGTCTGAAGGCATTCCTTGCAGTTAAGCCAGCCCAGGCTTGATATTAGTCAACCCCGCCTAAAGAAAGTTCGACAGATGGTTTTCATTGGGAATATCGTCCTGAACGTGACGAGCCCGTATTTGACAGTACGCCGGCTGTGCACTAGACTATAGCGGTATATATTTATACTTATATTGGCGGGACGGGTTATATAGATATTTGCCGTAAATTTGATAATTCTTTGGCGTTTTCCGGATTTCATCCTGTTAGAGTATTGAGGCACGCGCTAAGAGCTTCGGTACGGGTCAGGCGGAGCTGAAAATGCAAGGTCGTTCCCTCGGAAAAAAAGCCAGCGTATACCGGCGCGTAGTTTCGCGCCTGGTTTCCGCGGCTTTTCTTTTCGTCCCGCTGACCCCGCTTCCAGCCGAGACCCCTGGTCCGCGGCATGAATCAGACCCCGCGTCGTTCCAGTTAACACCCGCTCCCAAGCCTGCGGCCGAAGCATCTCTGCCGGACTATATCCGGGCGAAGTTCGGCGCCCCGGAAATTACGGAAGCGTTTAAATATTCGGGAACGGCGGAGCTTGAAAGAACCGCGGGCGGGGTAAAGCTTAAAACAGGGGGGCCCGTATCTCCAGGGCCGCGGCCCGCGCTTAAACCCGAGGAAATGAAGGCGCTTGAGTCCCTGGCTTCCAGGGATACTACGAAGGAAGACCTCCCGGTCTTTACGCTTGGTAATGAATTGGCTTCCGGCTACGCTATCGACTATAAAGGGAAAGTCTTAAAAGTAAAACACGTAGTAGAAGGAGGGGGGCGGTCCAGGGCCTTTATCGAAGACGGCGCAGTAGTATATCCGGACGCTCACAAGGACACAAGCGTCCTTTATGTCATGTCCACGGGCCGCTGCCAGGAAATGCTCCTGCTTAGATCCGCAAAGGCGCCAGCGCAATTCGAATATGAATACTCTAAAGAAGTAAGCCTTAACGAGAAAGGCGAAATAATCGTGGACGGGCTTACCCTCTCCCGTCCTGTGATCTTCGACGCTTCGGGCCGGCGGGTAAACGGTTTCTATCGGAAAACGGCCGGAAACCGTGTCTTGCTTTCTTTCAATCGCGCAGGGCTGCAATACCCGCTATTGGTCGACCCCACTTGGCAGGCTTCCGCCGCCTCGATGAGCGCGGCGAGGTATATTCATACCGCGACGCTGTTATCTAACGGCAAGGTGCTGATAGTTGGCGGTACCGGCGGCATATCCTCTCTTTCATCGGCAGAGTTGTACGACCCGGGATCGGGAACGTTTTCAGCCACAGGTTCAATGACCGCGGGAAGGAAGTTCCATACCGCGACACTGTTGCCGAGCGGGAAGGTACTGGTAGTTGGCGGGAGCGGCGTCTCGGACCTGACCTCGGCTGAATTATACGATCCCGCCGCGGGAACATTTTCAGCCACAGGTTCGATGAACGGCGCCAGGTCCGGACATATCGCGATATTGCTGCCGAACGGAAAGGTCCTGGTGGCCGGCGGCTATAATGGAAGCGTCTACAATTCCTCGGCCGAGTTGTATGATCCCGCCGCCGGGACATTCGCGGTTACCGGTTCAATGAGCGTGGGCCGTGGCCAGTTTTCCTCCACCATGCTGCCGAACGGGAAGGTGTTAGTGGCCGGCGGGGATAACACCGGCGGAATCATTACCTCCTCGGCCGATCTGTACGATCCTGACGCAGGAACCTTCTCCGCCACCGGTTCGATGAGCGCGGCAAGATTCAGGCATTCCGCTACCCTGCTGCCGAGCGGCAAGGTGTTGATCGCCGGAGGCGCGAACAGTTCAACCCTTTCTTCGGCCGAACTTTACGACCCGGCCGCCGGAACCTTCTCCGCCACTGGTTCGATGAGCGGGTTAAGGCAGTGCCCTGCCGCGACTTTGCTGCCGAACGGGAAAGTTCTGGTGAGCGGCGGAAGTAACGGGTCCGCAAATCTTTCCTCGGCCGAGTTATATGACCCGGCCGCCGGAACCTTTTCCTCCGCCGGCTTGATGAGCGAAGCCAGGTCCTCTCAGACCACGACCTTGCTGCCGGACGGAAAAGTCCTGGTTACCGGGGGGCATAATGGCAGCGCGGCCGTTTCCTCGGCCGATCTATACGTGCTTTCCGGCGGAAACGGGGCATTCTCTCCTACAGGTACTTTGAGCGCCGGTAGATGGAGGCATGCCGCCGTATTGCTGCCGAACGGGAAAGTGCTGGTTGTGGGGGGAGCCGATGCGGCGGCGACCCTTTCCTCAGCCGAACTATACGATACCGCAGCCGGAACCTTTTCCGCCACGGGCTCTATGAGCGGTCTGAGGCAGGCACATTCCGCGACCCTGCTGCCGAACGGAAAAGTGCTGGTAGCCGGCGGCAGCAATAGCGTGATAAATCTTTCCTCGGCGGCGTTATACGACCCCGCCTCCGGGACATTCTCCGACACAGGCCCAATGAACGGCGCCAGGAGCTCCCATATAGCGATATTGCTGCCGAACGGAAAAGTCCTGGTAGCCGGGGGGCATAGTGGCAGCGCATCCGTTTCCTCGGCCGAATTATACGATCCGGCCGCCGGAACCTTTTCCGCTACCGGTTCAATGAGCGCGGCGAGGTTTAGGCATTCCGCTACGATATTGCCCAACGGCAAGGTCTTGGTAGCGGGTGGAAAAAATGAGATAGGCGCCTTTTCCTCCGCGGAACTGTATGATCCTGCCGCCGGCACATTTTCAGCTACGGGTTCAATGAGCCAAGCGAGGTTCGCTCATACTGCGACCTTGCTGCCCAGCGGCAAGGTCCTGCTCGCAGGCGGGGTTGCGAGCAATAATATAACAACTCTCTCCTCGGCCGAGCTATACGATCCAGCTACCGGCACATTTTCAGCCACAGGTCCGATGTCCGTGACCAGGAATTCACAGGCCTCGGTATTGCTGCCTAACGGCAAGGTCCTGGTGGCCGGCGGGGGTCTGGATAATGGTACCGCAACTCTTTCCTCCGCTGAATTATACGACCCCGCCGCCGGGACGTTTTCCGCTACCGGGTCAATGAGCGATTTGAGGCAGCAATATTCCGCGGTATTGCTGCCTGCCGGGAAGGTGCTTATGATCGCGGGATTCAGTAATGTCAGAATACAGTCCTCGGCCGAGTTATACGACACTTCTCTTGGGTATTTTATTACTCCACTGGCGCCCTCATTTACCCCTGTCTTTAGCTCCAGCCTGACGGTTACCTGGACCTCGATCCCAGGGGCGAATTATGTGGCGGTCCTGGCGTCCGACAGCGCCTATAGCAATATAGTGTCTTCATCTGCCGTAGGTTCTAATTTGAAGGAGTTTACGGGGTTAACCCCGGGGACCAGTTATTATTTCCAGGTCAAACTATCCACTGAAATCGACTCCGCTTTTACTTTTAGCCGCAAATCCTCCGCCACGCTTGCCGATGTGATTTTGCCGGACGCGCTTTCCGGCCTTTCGGCTTCTTCTGCCGGTTATGTCGGCGCCCTCTCCCTGTTCTGGAGCGCTCCCGGCAATGACGGCGGTATCCGGACGCTGGCTTCGGGCAGTTCTTTTTACTTGCAGTACTCTACGTACTCCGGGGTTTCCTGGAGCACCGCCGCCGCCCAGGTGGTGCAGTCCACCAGCGGGATAGCGCCTTCCACCCTTGTGCGCTACAATATTGGCGGCCTGGACCCCGGGACCACCTATTACCTGGCCGTCTGGCACAAGGACGAAGCGGGCAACCTTAGTGGACTTTCAAATATCGCTTCGGCTTACGCCAAGCCTTTTCCTGCCGTTGTCATAAATAAAACGGTCACCGGCGACGGGACCTGGCATATATATTTCGGCACGGGCGTCAGTTATGGTCTTACCGGCCTGGCGATGGATGCCTCCGGGAATACGTATGTGGCGGGCAGGATGAGCAACGCGGCTAATGAAGACCTGTTCGTGCATAAGTATAGCCCGTCCGGGGACCTGCTGCTGGCCAAATATTTCAACGGCGCTGACAATCTGAGCGACTCGGGAAATACGCACGTGGCGGTGGACACGGTAACCGGCTCTTTCTACCTGGTAGGTAGCGAGCACAAGACAGCCCCGGTCTCGGTGAACATTCTTATTAAATACGACGCGAACGGGCAGATGCTCTGGCAAAGAAGGGCGCAGGGAAATTCGCCCACGACCGGGCAGGGCGTGTACTCCATAAAGCTCGACTCGTCCGGGAATATTTATATAGGAGGACAAAGCAGCAACGGGGCGAGCATGGATTCTTCTGTGAGAAAATACAGCCCGGACGGCGACGCCTTATGGAGTTCCACTAAATCCTATTCTTTGAACAATGAGGAAGTAATGGACCTGGCCATACAGGGCGGATACATATACGCTACGGGCGCTGCGGATCTGTCGACCAGCGGCCAGGGGCAGAATGGCACGCTTTGGAAGCTGGATATGAATACCGGGCTTACGCAATGGACCACTACATATAACGGGACGGCCAACAGGCACGACGAGATGCAGGGCATCGTGGCCGACGCTTCCGGAGACATCTATATCGTCGGTGACGAGCAGGTGGCGCTGAACGATTACGCCCAGATGGCGCAGAAGAGAAATTCTTCCGGGGTGATCCAGTGGAGAGCGCTGAACAATTTTTCCGCGGGCACCTCGGACATGGACCAGGATGTCAGGGTAGTCCTTAGCACGGACAACTATCTCTATTCCTCCGGCCTGGTTTTAAATGCGGCGCGGGGTTACGACGCGGCGGTTTCCAAAAGGGATCTGAACGGGAACCTTGTTGGTGTATATACCTATGACTTGGCAGGAGGGACGGACCATGCCTTGAACCTTGCTTTGAACGGAGATAAACTGGTGCTCGCCGGTGATGAGGAGATTGGCGGATTACCCAGGTATTTCGTAAGAAAAATCAACGTTTTGGACGTTAAATTCCCCGACACCGCGCCGCCGACGGCGGCTATCCTGCAGCCCGCCGACAACGCTTATCTGTCCTACTTGAACCTTGTGACCGGGACGGCGGCCGATAATGAGGCGGTGAGCTCTGTAACAGTTTCTATCCGCAATATAAGCGACGGTCTTTACTGGAACGGAGCCGGCTGGGGCGCACAGACCTGGTTGGACGCTTCTGTTTTCGCTTCATCCTGGACCTATGCCAACATCCCGGCTTTAGTGTCCGGCTCGTCCTATACCGTAGTGGCGAAAGCGAGGGACACCTCCGGGAATTGGTCCGTGTTTTACTCTACCAGGGTGTTCACCTATGATGCCTCAGCCCCTGCTTTATCTATAGTCGCGCCGGGACATGAGTCCAGAGTGAGTGTTTTACCGTCTATCTCCGGTACCGCGTCCGATGTCCTCGGAGTCAATTTCCCGCAAGTACGTATATATGATGAGGCGCTGGATAAGTATTGGATGGAGAGCAGCGGAAACTGCGGCGGAACCTTTGTCCCTGGCTGGGTAGGCTCGTCTTGCCCCTCCTTCCCCGAGATCTGGAATGTGGCGCAAAGCTCCTCTTCAGCGGGGGGCACTTTCGCCTGGACCTATAATGCCTCAGCAGTGCCCTGGCCCAACCGCGACAATGGCCTGCGCGTGGAAGTTAAAGCTGCGGACCTGACAGGGAATTATTCTATCGCTTATTCTACATTCAGCTTTGACAATACTCGGCCAGCCTCGCGTCTGACCTATCCGCCTGCTGATGGCGCGCGATACGGTTCCATGACTACGCTAACCGGGACCTCGTACGACATGACCTCGGCCGTGAACGATGTGAGCATAAGTATGTGGTACCTGTCAGGCTCCAGCACCTATTACTGGCAGCCCACCGTGCCCCATTGGGTGGCCTCGGACACCGGCTGGTGGTCAATCGCCGGAGCGGGCGGCCCGAAGAACACGACTAACGCTTGGAGCTATGCAAATCCGGATTTCGCCGACCCAGGAACGCCTAATTATGCCTGGAAAGAAGGAACTCACGACGGAGGGAACGGAAAGATATTTTACATAGTGACCAAAGCCGTGGACGCTACTGGCAACCAGGAGGTCTCGCTGACTACCCGCACCTTCAACTATCTTATCCCTATAAATAGTATAGAGTTCTACACACCGGCTCGCCGGTTGGTTGCGGGGACCACCTTGCAGTATGCCGACTATGCGCTGGGGATAACCACAGCCGCTATTATTACTGTGGCGCTTAAAGACGTGAATGGAAACGTCGCGGTTTCAAGTTCCGATGTGACTGTGCGTTTCTCCTCGCCCAGGGACACTACTTATGGCGGCCTGGACCCGGCCGCGCCGATAATATCCTCCAATCCTGGTTGGAAAATTCTTAAGACCAACCCGATTGATGTCCTTCTTCGGGCCGGCCAGTCATATGCCAGCATTTATATTTGGGACACGGTATCCGGCGTCGCCACCGTAAGCGCTGAGGCCTCCGGCGGCGCGCTCCTTAGCCTTGTTTCGCAGGACCAGTATATAACGCCCAGCACGGCTTCTTATTTTACACTGCACCATGCCTACAGCCCGGGCAATCCGCTCCTGGTGAACGCGGCTGGATATATCACGCTACGCGCGAAGGACAGGTTCGGCAATATAGCGGCAGGCGATGCCGTGAACGGGCAGTACTACACCGGGAAAGTGAATCTGGCCGTAAATTCTGGAGCTGGCGCGGATATTCGCGACTGGCTGGCCGGCACTACGTCTTATATGTTCCTGCCGGGCGATCATGGCGAGCGCGTGTTAAGGCTGCAAAGCGGGCTGGTAGAAACCCTGAATGTCAGTGCTACCGACTATAACAGCCTCTCTGTCTATGGGTATACCGGGGACAGCGGCCATGGCTCCAGCGGCGATATCTCCATAACCGGCACTATCCTTACTCCCCGTGACCTATCCCCTGAAGACCCGCTGCCGTTATATAAAACCTCCATCGGGATAAATAAAACCGCTCTTTACCTGGGAGACGGCTACAGCGCCGGTGTCCCTGCCCCGGTACCCATGCTTCGTCTTACCATACAAACCGCTCCGGAAGGGGCGCCATCGTCCTACCTGAAGTCAGTGCAGGTAAAGAGTTCCGGGACCCTGGCTTATTTCGACGCCTGGGTAGGAATGTACGCCGACAACCCCGAAGCCGGACAGTTGGGGGTCTTTGACGGTGAGACGGAACCGGGCGGTTCTCCTACCGACATTTTTATGTCCAGCGGTACCTATGATACCGCGATGGGCGCCTGGATCTTCGACGACCTGATAGCCAAGGTGTCTACAGCTGCCATAGTCGGCCGCACTGCGCGTAATTTCTTCTTCGCTGTGCGCTTGTCTAGCATGGCCTCCGCTCCGCGGAGCTTCGGGTTGGTACTGGACAATCCCTCATTCGTGGTGCTTGGCTCTACTTTAACAGGGATAGCTTATAACAATTTCCCAATAGCTACGGCGAACTCTCCGGTGCGCGCCGCTTTGGATCTTATCCCCCCGACGCTTGTTGTTCTGACGCCTGTAAATAATTCATATAAAAATTCTCTCTCCTTTGTTTCCGGAACCGCCGCAGATAACATTCTTGCACCCGTAGTGCAGGTCGGGATAACGCGGTTGTCCGACGGCTATTATTGGAACGGCGCTGATTGGGCTGTGTCTCAAAGCTGGTTAAGTGCCGCGGTTTCAACTCCAGCCTGGAGTCTCTCGGCTTTACCGGTGTGGGCGAACGGGGGGGGCTACAGGGTTTCCACACGGGCGAGGGATAGTTTCGGGAACTGGTCCGTGGCCTATTCTACCGCGGTATTCTATTATGACATCGGGCTGCCCGTGTCGGCGGTGACCGCGCCCGCTTCCGGGACGACGATCCCCGCTTTCGCCGGCTTGAGCGGGACCGCCGGGGACGCGGAGTCTTTCCCGGCGCAGATTTGGGTGGGGCTGAAACGCGGCTCGGATAATTTGTTCTGGAACGGCGCTATCTCGCAGTGGACGGTCGCGCAAGCCTGGAACCTGGCCGTCGGCAGCGGGGCCTGGACCTATGCAGGCCCGCCGGAGGGCGCGCTTACCTCGGGGACCACTTATTTCGCGGTTTCGCGCGCCGCGGACCTGGCCGGCAACGCGCAGGTGTCCGAAGCTTTGGTCAGCACCTTCACCTATCTCGTCCCGCCGCCGCCGGCGATGCATCCCCTGCCGTTCACCGGCTTGGCCGTGAGCTCCCTGACCGTCAACTGGGAAACCACTTACAGCACCGGCACCGCCTATTACGTGCGGCTCTCCACTTTTCCAAACGCCGCGCTCGCGGTCTTCGGTGCTACTACCACGGCGGCGTCCCAGGCCCTCGCCGGCCTTATTGCGAACACCACTTATTTCGGTTATGTCTCCACCGCGGCCGGTTCAAATTACCTGCAGACTGATGTGAAAGCTACCCTTGCTATGGCGCCGTCCTCCGTTACTTTCGCCGGGATAGCTTATTCCAGCGTCGGTTTCAGGTGGTCAGCCGGGGCGAACCCTTCGTACACTTATTATCTTTTCCAGGTCTCCGCGTCCTCCTCGTTCGCCGCCACGCTTCCTTCCGTCTACCATACCCAGCAGGACGGGACCGCAGTCTGGCAGCTCGGCCTGGCGGAAGGGACCACTTACTATGTCCGGGCGAGGGCTTTCAACAGCAGCTGGATACCGACTCCTTATGTCTACCTGGGCCCGGTAGTTACGCTTGTGAGTCCGGCCACCGGGGCGGTTTCCGGCCCACGCC
>CAZUQT010000010.1:0-34122 GCA_964622585.1 uncultured Elusimicrobiaceae bacterium
CGCAGGAAGCGTCGTACTTGGCGGAATCGGCCAGTATCTCGAGTTTTTTGTCCAGATCCATAAGAATAGTCTAGCAGACCAACCCGTCAAGGGCGTGTCGGGTTGTTTTTAGTAAAAAAATCACAGCTGTCCGGGGAAAGTTTTAAACTGGGGTGGGATGTAAGCCGAATCGGACTTTAGAACAGGTCAAATCCCCTATGAGGAAGCGATTTTGTGCCTGTTTTGAGGTACTGTCCGGGAAGGTGGTAAAAACGGGAAATACAGAATCATGTCCAGATTGGAGAGTGGAGCATGTAATTAGGCGCCTTAGAGGCTAAATATGCCGGTTTCCGCAGGGAAATACGCCTCATTGCGGTAGTTTGGCGTCAATTTTGTGATATCTGGCGTAAATTTCCCCGGACAGGTGTGAAAAAAATACGTTTCTCTAATGGGAACAAGAAAGCCGGAGGGCTATTTTTATATTATAGCTGAGCAACCCTGAATCGGCAACCCATGGAAAAAGTCTATATTTACGCGCTTGCGGCCAATTTAAGCTTCGCTATAGGCGTGCAGTTCTTCACCCATTACGCGAAGAGAACCTCCAGCCTGTGGGTTAACTCCTATAAAGCCTTAGTGGCCGCGGCGCTTTTCGGCCTCACCATAATCCTGCACGGCGGCTTCCACAGCATAAGCCCGGGCTGCGCCGCGCTCTTTTTCATTTCCGGCGCCATAGGCCTGGGCGCGGCCGACGTTTTCCTTATAAAGTCTTTCTCGCTGATGGGGCCGGGCCGCACCATGCTTCTTTTCGGCTTCCAGCCGCTGGTGATAGGCGTGATAAGCTATTTCGCTTTCGGCCAGGCGGTGGACGCGCGGAAATTCCTGGCCATTTTATTCTTCGTGGTCTGCCTTTTCATCTTCTCGCTGGAGTCTTTCAGGAAAAACGGCCACTGGAACATGAAAGCCACTTTGTTCGCCCTGTGCGGGATAATTCTGGACGGGCTTGGCGTGCTGCTGACCCGGTATGTCTTTAATAATTCCCCGGGCATAGGGACCACTGAGGGCAATTTTTACCGGGCCCTCGGAGCTCTGCTTCTGTTCGCGCTTCTTTCCCGGCTGAAGCCTTTCAACTTCTTCGGGAAATTAAAAGAACTTTCCAACCGGAGCCTGTTCTGGATAACGCTAGGTTCCGTAGCCGGGACCTACTTGTCGCTGATGTTCTATTTGAGCGCGATAAGGTACTCCGCGGCGCTCGCCGCGGTCTCGGGCATAGCCATCACGGGAACCATCTTCGCCTCCGCTTTCGAATGCGCGGTGGAGAAAAAGCCGCCCTCCGCCTACCTCCTGGTCTCCTTCGTGTTTTTCCTGGGCGGGATGAGCTTCCTGTTTTAACCCTTCGCGTTCATTCTTCTAACGTTTCCGGCCGTGCGGCAGGACGGCGGCGGCCTTTATAGCGTCCTCGAACTTCGGTCGGCCGTAATGGTCGTAAAGGTCGCTTTCATAGTCCTCGCTGACCGGCACCGACGGGTCGAAGCCCGGGCTGGCCTGGATCGCGGCGCGCGTAAGGTCCACGAACACTTCGGAGGTTTCCCAGTCCACCCGCTCTATCCAGTGCGGGGAGATAAGCACTTTACGCCCCGGCAGCCAGGTCCCCAGGTCCGCCACCAGGTAGCGTATAGCCCACTTCTCGTCGTCGACTATATAATCCTCGATATGCCCGATAAGGCCGTCGGCCGCGTGGATGCGGTAGCCGGTGACGGCGCGCGTGCTTTGCAGGTGGGCTTCCTCCAGGGCTTTCCGGTCCTCCTCGCTTTCTTCTTCCTGCTGGACCGGCTGGAAAAGCATGCGGCCCGTATTGAAGCCTTCGCCCCAATAGACGGGCCAGGCATAATGTTTATACAGCTCCAGCTCATGCAGCCGGGTTACCGTCTTGTCGGTGTCTATGTCAGGGCTGGTGCGCACCTGTTCCCGGTTCAGGTTGACCGGGAAGACCCTGAGTCTCGGATCCGGGGCTTTCTTCAGGGCCGCGGTCGCTATAAGCACTTTGCGGCCGGAGAGCCAGGACCCGGTCTCCGCCACCATATAGCGGATATTGCAGGTCGTGTCGTCGAAGAGGAACTCGTCCACTTTCCCGAGCTCGCCGTCCGTGGCGTGTATTTCCCGCCCAACCAGGCTTTTTATGTTTCTGAGCATTTTTCCCCCTATGTCTTTAGTCCGCCCGCGCGGAACTTTGAGCAGCCGCGGATAAAGGCAGGGAAGCCCGTCCCTTCCCTTCATGGAGAGAAGCCGGGCGCTCTGGTCTATCCGTCAGCTTTTTGTTAACCCCCGCCTATGGGGCTATTCTAATAGATTTTTTGAAAAAAAAGCAAACTAAATAATGTTGATGAACGGCATTGAAGAAAAGAGATATTTTTTGTATTGTTTCCCTTGGGTGAGGGCGGTTGTATGAATTTCATTCAAAAACCGGCCGCGGCGCCGAATTGCGCCCGCTGAAACATGACTATTAAGAACAAGAAAATAAAAAAGCCGGTTCCCGCTCCCGAAGCGGAGGCGCTCCCGCTGGCGGAGCCCGCGGGAAAAACCGCGCGCTTCCCCGTAGTCGGGATCGGCGCCTCGGCGGGCGGCCTGGCGGCTTTCGAAGCTTTCTTTTCCGGCATACCCGCCGGCGCCGATATCGGCATGGCCTTTCTGCTGGTGCAGCACCTGGCCCCGGACCATAAGAGCATTTTATCAGAACTGATGGGGCGCTATACCCGCCTGAAGGTCTTTGAGGCTGAAGACGGGATGCGGGTGAAGCCGGGCTGCGTTTACGTGATCCCGCCCAACCGGGACATGGCCCTGCTGAACGGGGAGCTGCACCTGTTCGAACCGCCGAGAGCGGACGGACCGCGCCTGCCCATAGATTTCCTCTTCCGCTCCCTGGCCCAGGACCAGGGAGAGCGCTCCATAGGCATAGTGCTATCCGGCACCGGCAGCGACGGGACCCTCGGACTTCGCGCGATAAAAGGCGAGGGCGGGCTGACACTGGCGCAGGCCCCCGAAACGGCCGAGTACGACGGGATGCCGCGCAGCGCCATAGCCGCCGGCCAGGCGGATTTTGTCCTGGCCCCCGCCGAGATGCCCGCCAGGATCATCGCATATGCCGGCCGCGCATTGGAAAAAAAGCCCCCGGCCTCTTCCGAAGTTCCTCCGGAAGAACTGTTTAAAAAGATCTTCATCCTGCTGCGTGCCCGCACCGGCAATGATTTCTCCCAGTACAAGCGGAACACTGTTTTCCGCCGCATCGAGCGGCGCATCGCTATCCGCCAGCTTGACAGCCTTGACGCCTATGTTAAGTACCTTCAGAAAAACCAGACCGAGCTGGACGCTCTGTTCGGGGACCTGCTGATAGGCGTGACGAAGTTCTTCCGCGACCCGAAAGAATTCAAAGCCCTGGAAGAAGCTCTCTCCGGGCAGGTTTTTGCCGGCAAGCCGGAGGGCTATATGCTGCGGGTCTGGGTGCCCGGCTGCTCTACCGGCGAGGAGGCCTATTCCCTGGCCATCCTTATGACCGAGCTCCAGGAATCGCTGAAATCCGGGCTGCAGGCGCAGATCTTCGCCACCGACATCGACCACCGGGCCATAGAGACGGCCCGCGCCGGCGTCTACCCGGCCGGCATAGCCGGGGACCTGACGCCCGAGCGGCTCTCGCGCTTTTTTACCGCCGAGCCGGGCGGAATGGCTTACCGCATAAACAAGAAAATACGCGACATGATGGTCTTCTCGGAGCAGAACGCGCTGAAAGACCCGCCTTTCTCGAAGCTAGACCTGGTAAGCTGCCGCAACTTGCTGATCTACCTCGGAAGCGAAATCCAGGAGAAGCTGCTGCCCCTGTTCCACTACGCGCTGAATCCCCGCGGCCTGCTGTTCCTGGGCACCGCGGAAAGCGTGGGCGGCAGCGATAAATTCTTCGAGCCGCTCAGCCACAAAGCCAAGATCTACCGGCGCAAAGAACTGGCCGCCGCCGGGCTTGCGCAGGGCGCCGGCAGGTTCGCGCTGCCGCCTGTCGGCGGGGCTTTCAGCGCGCAGCGCGCGGGGCTTCAGCCCGTTGCGCGCAGGTCCGCTTTGCGGGAGCTGGCCGAAAAAGCCATCCTGCAGCAGCGGGGTCTGGCCGCCGCCCTGACCGACGAGCGCGGCGAGATCCTTTACCTGCACGGGCGCAGCGGGCGCTACCTGGAGCCGGCCCCGGGCGAAGTCGGCATGAATATCCTGAAGATGGCCCGCGAAGGCCTGCGCGCGCCGCTGGCCGGGGCGCTGCAGGCGGCCGCGGTAAAAGAAGAGCCGGTGTCGCACACCGGCCTGCGCGTGAAGACCAATGGCGATTTTACCTGGGTAAATTTAACGGTGCACCGGGTCAAGGATACGCCCGAGCCGGGGCAGCGGCTGTTCCTGGTGACCCTCGAGGCGGCGCCGGCGCCGGCGGAGGCGGCTCACGCCGCGGCGGGTACCGGGGAGACCGAGGAACTGGACAGGCGCGTAGCGGCCCTGCAGGAAGAATTGCGGGCCAAGGAAGAATCCCTGGAAACAGCCAATGCGGGGCTGGCGGACCTGAACGAAGAGCTGATGTCGGCCAACGAGGAGCTTCAGAGCGCCAACGAGGAGCTTCAGAGCACCAACGAGGAGCTGTCCACCTCCACCGAGGAGCTGCAGTCCATAAACGAGGAACTGTCCACGGTGAACGCCGAGCAGCAGGCGAAAGTGGAGACCCTGGCCCGCGCCAATAACGACATGATAAACCTGATGGCCTGCACCGGCATCGGAACCATCTTCGTGGACCATAAGCTGCGCGTAATGCGCTTCACGCCGGCCGCCGCCAGTGTGATAAACCTGATAGCGAGCGACGAAGGGCGTCCGCTGGCGCATCTGGTCTCCAACCTTGTGGATTATACCAGCCTGGTGGAGGATACCAAGGCGGTGCTGGACACCCTTAGCCCTAAAGATATCGAGGTTCAGGCCGGGACGGGGGAGTGGTTCCTGCTGCGCATCCGGCCCTACCGCACGGTAGAGAATGTCATAGAAGGCGCGGTCATCACTTTTGTGGAGATCACGGAGCTCAAGAAAGCGCAGGAGAGCGCGGCCCGCCTGGCGGTAGTCCTGCGCGACTCGAGCGACGCGGTCATGGTGCAGGACCTGGACGGCGGGCTCCTGGCCTGGAACCCCGCGGCTGAAAAGGCCTATGGCTGGAGCGAGGCCGAAGCGCTGGCTATGAATATCCGCGACCTGGTCCCTAAAGACCAGCGCGAAGCCGCCCTGGGCAGGATAAAACAGCTCAGCCGCGCTGAAGTTATCAAGCCCTACCGCGCTAAAAGAATTTGCAAGAACGGCCATAGCGTCGAGGCCTGGGTGGCCGCCGCCGCGCTGAAAGACCGGGCCGGGAAAGTTTACGCGATCTCGACCACTGAAAGGGCTATAGTGAAATAATAACAGCAGGGGACAGGGGCAGGGGGGAGACAATGGAAAATAATGAAAGGGGTCCGGCTTCGCCGGCCACCGCCCGGGCTTTGCGCAGCCGGGCCGAAACGCAGTTCCTTGAAAAGGAAGCGGAACTGCCCGAGAACCGGCACGCCCTGACCCACGACCAGGCGAAGAAACTGATGCATGAGCTGCGGGTGCACCAGATAGAACTGGAACTGCAGAACGAGGAGCTGATCACCGCCCAGGCTCAGCTGCAGGCCGCCCAGGCCCGCTATTTCGACCTCTACGACCAGGCCCCGGTGGGCTACCTCACTCTGGACGCGGACGGAATCATCCTTACGGCTAATTTTACAGCCGCAAAATTGTTCGGCGCCGAAAGCAGGCCGTTCGCGGGCGAGTCGCTGACCAAATTCATACTGCCGGAAGACCAGGATATCTTTTACCTGCACCGCAGGCAGCTTGAAAAGAACGCGGCCAAAGACTGCGAGCTGAGAATGGCCGGTGCCGCCCCCTTCTGGGCCCGGCTGTCGTCTACTATGGGGCCGAGGGCCGAAGGCGCGCCTTTATGGCGGATAACGGTAAGCGATATCAGCGAGACAAAGAAGGCCCAGGCCGCTGTAAAGCAGACCGCGAACGATTGGCATAAAACTTTCGACGCCCTGAGCGACGTGGTCTGGCTGCTGGACGCGGATTCCGTCCTGGTGCGCGCCAACAAGGCTACCGAAAATATCTTCGGCCGCCCGGTCAGCGAACTCCTTGGGCTGCATTGCTATGAAATAGTGCATGGCACCGAATGTCCTATAGACGGCTGCCCGCTTCAAAGATCAAAAACAAGCATGCGCCGCGAAACGATGGAGCTTAAGGCCGGAGAGAAAACTTTCGAGGTTACAGTGGATCCTATAGCGGATAAACACGGCCGGTTCAGCGGGGCCGTGCATGTGATAACCGATATCACCGGGCGCAAAAAAATAGAGACAGAAAAAGAGCTTCTGCTCGGCCGGCTCTCGGAGGTAAAGAAGGAGATGGACAGCTTTCTTTATATAACTACCCACGACCTTCGCACGCCGCTGGTCAATATCCAGGGCTTCAGCGAGAACGTGGCAAAGGATATCAGGGAGCTGCAGGAGATGGTAGATCCGAACGCGCTGCCGGAGGAAAAACGGGGCGCTTTCACGGAAATTTCCGGAGACCGCCTCCCCGCCGCCTTAAAGTTCATCCAGGAAAGCGTGAAAAGGATCGAAGAGGTTATAACCGCGATGCTCAAACTCTCCCGCGCGGGAAAGGTGGAGATGCATCCCGGAACGGTGGATGTGAACGGGACCATTAAAGTCATAATGGATAGTATGCGCTTCCAGTTCGAAGAGGCGGGGGCGACGCTAAAAGCCGGAGTGCTCCCCTCCTGCACCGCGGACCCCGATTCTGTGAGCCATGTTTTCTCCAATTTGCTGTCCAACGCCTTTAAGTACCGGGATAAAAGCCGGAAGCTTGAGATAGAGGTAAGCGGAGAAAAAAAAGAAAACACGGTGGTTTACCGCGTGGCCGACAATGGCCTGGGCATGAAAGCGGCGGACCTGCCGAAGATCTGGCAGCTCTTCTTCTGCGGCGATGTGCCGGGAGTAAAAAAAGGCGAAGGCATAGGCCTGCCGCTGGTGCGGCGCATCGTGGACAGGAACTCCGGCAGGATCTGGGTCGAGTCGAAAGAGGGGGAGGGCTCGACCTTTTTCGTGGAGCTGCCCAAGTAAAGGCGCCGGGCCTGAATATGGAAGAAAAAGATAAAGTCCGTATCCTGCTGGTCGAAGACAATGAGGGCCACGCTTTGCTTACGAAAGATCTTTTCAGGCGGGTGGGCGTAGCGAATGAAATAGTCCATCTCAGGGACGGGCAGGAGGCCTGGGATTATATTACAGGCAGCGGCCGGCCGGCCGCGGGCTGCCTGATGCTTTTGGATATTCGCCTTCCCCGTCTTGACGGCTTCGAACTTTTGCGGCGGATCAAAGCGGACCCGGCGCTCGGCGGCCTGACGGTAATAATCCTTACCAGCAGCGATGACCCGAAAGAAATGGCGCTTAGCGCGGAACTTGGCTGCGCCGCTTACCTGAACAAGCCTCTTCAATTCGAGAAGTTCACCCAGGCGATAGACAAGCGGGGCTTGTCTTTGGTGATATTTAATAAAAGCGGCGACATGTAAAAAGCCGTTTGCATTTCAAGGCAGTATTGTATAAACTTTTCAGGAAGCAACTAATTCACGGGGGGCGAATGAAAAAAATACCGGCGGCGATATGACCGGGTCCGTGGGCGCTGCGCTTAAGTTCCAGCGCGGTCTTCCGTAAAAGGAAAGGTGCCATGCCGCGGTATTCGCCCGGCATGGCATTTAATTTGCGGCAGGAGTGAACTATGACCAGACTCGCTTCGGCATTTCTTTTGTTCTTCGCGGCCGCCTCCCAGGTTATGGCCATAGAGCCGGAGTCGCTGGTCCCCTCCTATCTCCCCATAGCTCACCCGGCGCAGGAGGAGCTTACGGCCGGGCTGCGGGATAAAGTCAAGACGCTCGGGCTCAACGGCCTCCCTGGGCCGGCGGGCGGGCCGGTGTCGAAAGCGCTGCTCCTGCTGCCGAACGACCGCGCTCGGGCCGGTATTATTAATTTTGAGCTGGAAGCCGGCAGCCGGGCCGGGGTCTACCAGTGCGAAGCGCTGGGCCGGGGGATAACCTCCACCGCGCCCGCGGACGGCTGGCAATGGGGGTTTATCGGCGGCACGAAGATCTTTTACGCGCCGGAGGATGCGGCCGACGGCGCGACGGTGCCGGGTGTCTATGACCTGAGGAATATCTCCACGGCCCGCTACGAGCTGAGCTTTCTCGGGAAGCCGGGGACTCCGGAGGAAGATGCCGGCGTTCCGGTAGTTAAAGCCGGCGGGAAAAAGAAAAAATTATTTTCGGCGGTCTGGCGGAACTGGTACCCGGCGGCGGGCGGGATCATGCCGGTGGACCTGGTCTGGGCCCCTGATTCGCAGGCGGGCACGCAGGGGGAAGGCGTTCCATACTTCGAGCGCAAACCTGCGCCTTCAAGCGCGGCGTCGAAAGCCAGACAGGCCGCGCAGCTGGCGCATAACCCGAAATATTATTTCGGCCCGCACGGCCGCTCCGGCTTCGCGGTACATACCGACCGCTGGGAGGACGAGCTGAAAAAAGCGGATCCTAAGAATGCCGGACGCCCGGAGCTTTCCGATTTCCGCTGGCGCGACACTAACGGCTGCGTCAAGCTGCGGCCCGGCTGCCTGGCCCTGCTTAATAATTTTATAGACGAGCAGTCGGCGCTCGGCCGCCGGGTGCAGCTTGAGATAAAAGGCACGGCGCTGCTGGACGAAATGCCTGTCAACCCGCCGGCGGTAAGAGGTCAGTAGATCTTTTTGCCTTTCCCTTCCCAGTCCATGAAATAAACTCCGTCCGTCGCCGCTACGAAAATGCCGTCGGGAGAAGGCGAGACCGCGCCTACCCTGGCATAATAATAGCCACTATTCCTGGGGACAGCCGGCAGCCGCCAGATCTTCAGGTCTTCCATGTTTTTTATTCCCGCGCGCACCAGATACCGGTTATCCGCGTTGAACCAGAGATAGCCGCCCCCAGCCTTAAGAAGCCGGATCTCGCCGTTTGTAATCCCGGTTCTTTCCATTATCCCGCGAGTGTTTACGGCCGACAGCGGCGTCCCTTCCGCGGTAAGTATGTAAAACTCCGGGCTGATCATTTTAACCGCCGGAGAGCCGTAGGATTGCAGCGATTTTATGCCTACCCCCCATACCGCCCCGTCGGGGGTAAGCGACAGGTTCTGCGTAAGGCGGAAATATTCCGGCCAGATCGGTTCGGCCTTCCCGTTCGGGCGGCACAGGTACGTGACGGCTTTTTTGTTGATCTCGGCAGGTACTATGAAGTTCAGGCCGTCGGCCAGCTCGATCCCCTGGACGGGAATGCGCGCCGCAAAAGCGCCGGGGATGGTCCAGGTCCTGCCGCGGTATTCCAATGTTTTTCCGTCTTTGCCGAAGACCGCGGCGGCGCCTTCCCGTTTATACTTTTCACCCAGGAAAGAAGCAAAACCTTCCTTTGGAGAACCTATCTTTTTCCAGTTAAGACCTTCGTTCGCCCGCGGCAGAGGGGAATAATAGCGGCCGTCGTCCCGGCGGTCCAGGATCCCAGGCTCTTTGCCGCCGATGAGGTCCATGGACCAGGGAGACTTGCGGACGCTCGCGCGTAATACGAAACCGCGCTCCATGGTCCCGCTCATTATCCTGCTGTCATAAGGGTGTTTTTGCGGCATGTAAAGAACCAAGGTCTCTCCGTCCGGCCCGGGCGCGCTTTGCGCGTTCGCAAAAACAAGGTCCGGGAACAGGCGGCCGAGGCCTTTGCTTTCGGGCTCTCTCCCGGGGTCTATGACGGAACGCTTCCCGTCCTTGTCCAGGAAAAACGCGTCCCCGTAGAACGGCCTTTGCACCAGCAGCCGCCGGGAAGCCTCCCTGAGATCCGTCCTGGAGTAGATATATTTGTCGGCGGTATACGGGGAGGCGAACATCCTGGTAACGGGAAGCGTTACGTTCCTGGCCTTGAGGTTGAGCCAGACCAGCGAGGAGAAAGAGGCAAGCGGCGCGGCGGCCAGGAGCAAGACCACCGCGGCCAGCTTGGAGGCCGTCCAGGCGGCTTTCCTGTCGGTTACCCCCGAAAGCAGTTTCAGGGCCAGCGCGCCGCCGGCCAGCGCCGCCGCGGACACGGCGGGCTTGATGAGCCACATCGGGACCAGCTCGAAGGCAAGCCGCTGGAAAACCGACATGGTCAGGAACGGGTACAGAGTGAAAGCCACGGCGGCCGCCCCCGTCATCGCCCCGGCTATACCGTTACCGAAAGCGTAAGAGAGGACGAACCCGTAAAAGGAGAGATAGACCATTGAAAAAATATAAAGGCGCAGGATCTCTTCCTGTATTTTGCTAAGCGTCTCTAGCGGGAGGTTGAAGCCCAAAATAGCGTAGACCGCCAGGATAAGGGCGCCGAGTTCCAGCAGGACGGCCGCGAGCGAGGACAGGAGGAGGCCGTATTGCGAGACTGGCAGCGGCTGCTCGGTATTCCTGGCCTGCTCCCTGGCGGCTTCGGCGCCGGCTATGCCCGAAAGGATAAGCGCGGTCAGAGGTATGCCGGCCGCGGCCCAGTAAAGCATGGCCAGGTTTATAGCTTCCCGCGGCGTCATTGCGGCTGCTTTGACCCACAGCGCAAGCGGTACCGAGAACAGGATAGCCGCGAGTATTACCGCGAAGCTTAAAAAGTTCTTTTTGAGCTGAAGCTTGACGAGGTTTTTCATATTATTCTCCCAGCAGCGCTTTGAAGGCCGAGTCCAGGTCCAGGACGGAAATCTCCGCCCCGCTTATTCTCTCCGAGTTCTTGAGCTCCTGCAGCTTCTCCCTGCCGAAAACGGCCAGCTCCGAAACGCTGCCCGCCCTGCTTATGATCTTCACTCCGGGCTCTTCCGCCGGCGGGGTTTCTTCCCGCAGGGTTACTTTATAAGTCTCCGTTTTAATGAAGTCGGCTTTGTGGTCGGCCGAGATCTTCCCGTCTTTCAGCACGCAGACCCGGTCGAGCAGGCCGCCCATCTCGCCCATCCGGTGGTTGGAGATGATTATCGTCCTGCCGCCTTCGGCCAGCTCGCTTATCAGGCCGTTCAGGATATGGTCCCGCACCAAATAGTCCAGACCCGAGGTGGGCTCGTCAAGAAGCAGAAGTTTCGGATTATGGGCCGAGGCGCAGACCCAGGCCAGCTTGGCGGCGGTTCCTTTGCTCAGGTCCCCGGCTTTGGCCTTTGTGTCCAGCCCGAGGGTTTTGCAGAGTTCCGCGGCCTTGGCCTTGTCCCAGCCGGGGAAGAAAGAGGCGCGGAAAGCCAGAACTTCTTCAACGGTCATAAAGCCGTGGAAAGACGGTTTCTCCGGCACATAGCCGATTAGACCGCGGAGTTTCCCGCTTCCGTCGGGGGTGAAGCCCAGGGCGGAAACGCTCCCCGAGTCGGGGGCGATAAGGTCCAGCACCACTTTAAAGAGCGTGCTCTTTCCGGAGCCGTTGCGGCCGAGTATCCCTATAACCTCGCCGGGCGCGGCTTCAAAGTCCAGGCCGGCCAGGACTTTTTTTGAGCCGAAGCTCTTAACAAGGCCTTTGCAGGTTAAAACCGAATCATTGTCTTTCATACAGTATCCCTTTTAACCTTATTTATTATTTCCTCTATATCGCGGAGGGAAAGCCCGTTCTTCAAACCGTCAGCGACGGCGTCGGCTATTCTGGCTTTAAGGTTTTTAGCGTCTGATTCCGCAAGGTGGGCGGCTTTGGGGGAGACTATATTCTCTTCCCCGCGCTTCGATTCGAAGAAGCCCTCGGCGGTAAGTTCCCGGTAGGCCCGGGCCACGGTGTTCGGATTCAGCTTGAGCTGTGCGGCAAGCGTCCTGATGGAGGGCGCGGCGTCCCCGGGCAGCATCAGCGCTTTTCGGACCAGGCCTTTGAAGCCGGTCTTGATCTGCTCGTAGATCGGCGTCGGCGAGTGTATATCGATTTTTATCATAACTGTATTACCTTACTAGTACAGTAATGTTATAGCAGTCAGGATGGCTTTTGTCAAGGGGCGGGGAAAGACCGGCCGGCGGGGAGCCGGCCTATATAAGGTAGACGGCGTAAGCTCCGGGTTCCAGCCGCGCGGTAATTTTTCCGCCGGAGTGTTTCAGGGCTACGCCGCTGTTTATCGCGGCTCCTGGTTTTTTGCCGAGGGCGCCGGGCTTCAATTCCAGCTCTTTAGCGGAGGCGCCGGCGTTCATCAGGCAGACCAGGGAACCGCCCGGGGTAAAGCGCCTGAAGGCCAGGACTTCCCCGTCGCAATACTCTTTGATGAATTCGAATTTACCGTCTTTTATCGCCGGGCTTGCTTCGCGCAAAGCGGCCAGCCGCTTATAGAGGGCTAAGAGGTCTTTGTTCCAGGATCTTTTATCGCTCCAGGGCATCCCTCTCCGCGTTCCGGCATTGAAAGCGCCTTCCAGCCCGAGTTCCTCGCCGTAATAAATATTTATCGCGCCGGGGAAGAGGAAAGAGAAAACCACGGCCAGCCTCATTCTTGTTTCGTCGCCGCCGTAGGTGCTGAGCATCCGGTCCGTGTCGTGGCTGGACATCATGTTCATCTGCCTCAGCGTGGTTTCCGGCTTATACTGCCCAAGCAGGTTTTCGATGCCGCGGATGAAAGCGGCCTGCCCGCAATGCTTCAGCTTCTTCCCGGCGTAAGAATGGGTAAGCTTCAGCTTTTTTCCTCCGAAATAGGAGATGCAGGCCGCGCTGAGCTGGTAATTCATAACCGCGTCGAACTGGTCGCCTTTCAGCCAGCGTTTCGCTTCGCCCCAGATCTCGCCGGTGATATAGCAGTCCGGGTTGACGCCTTTGCAGACCCGCCTGAACTCGCGCCAGAAAGAATCGTCGTCTATCTCGTGCGGCACGTCCAGGCGCCAGCCGTCTATCCCCTGCTCCAGCCAGTATTTCGCCACGCCGAGGATGAATTTCCTGACTTCGGGATTTTTAGTGTTGAACTTCGGCAGCGCCGGCAGCCCCCACCAGCAGGAATAGTTCGGCTTCTCTCCTTTCTTCAGATTATAGGCCTTCAGCGGATACCCGCGAGGATGGAACCACTTCTTGTAAGGCGAGGCCGCCCCATTCTCGAGCAAATGATTGAATTGGAAAAACCCGCGGCTGGCGTGGTTGAATACCCCGTCGAGAATGA
Organism: uncultured Elusimicrobiaceae bacterium; assembly: GCA_964622585.1. GTDB lineage: Bacteria > Elusimicrobiota > Elusimicrobia > Elusimicrobiales > UBA9959 > UBA9959. Next base: position 13,209 of record CAZUQT010000010.1, read on the forward strand.
CCTTTATGCCGCGCTTGTGGGCCGCTTTAAGGAAAGACTTCAAGGCTGGATCGCCTCCAAGCACCGGGTCCACCGAATAATAATCGAAAGTGTGGTACCTGTGGTTGGCGGCGGAGGAGAAGATCGGGGTGAAATAGACCGCGTTCACGCCCAGGCCGCGGAGATAGTCCAGCTTTTCTTCCGCCCCTTTAAGATTTCCGCCCTTGAACCCGTCGCGCGTTTCCGGCGAGTCCCACTTCTCGAAAACCCCGTCGACCCTGGCCGCTTTCGATCTGGCGAACCGGTCCGGGAAGATTTGGTAGATAACCGCGCCCTTCACCCAGTCTAGATGTTCCATTGTGATCCTCTTATAAAAAATCCCCCCGGTTTTCCGGAGGGACTTTTTACCAGTTGCCTGCTCCGGCTTATTTGTCTATCTTGTTCCTCTGTTCCATCTGGCGCTTGAGCTGCTCGCCCATGGAGCCCATAGCGGGCTCGTCGGCGGCCTTGGTAGTTTCCTGCTTCTGGTATTTCTGCATCGTGGCCGTAGTTTCCTCTTCTTCGCGGCTGATATCCGCCGGTATCAGCGAGATGCGCTTATTGGCCACGTCCACGGCCTCAACGCGAACTTCGATGTCCTGGCCGGCCTTTAAAACGTCTTCGGGGTGGTTGATCCGCTTATCGCCGCCCAGGCGGGAGACGTGGATAAGCCCGTCTACGCCGTCGCCCAGGGTTATGAAAGCGCCGAACGGGGCGAGGCGGGACACCCTGCCGGTGTGGTAGGAACCCGCCGGCCATTTCTGCGCCGCGGTGTCCCAGGGATTGGGCAGCGTGTCTTTCAGGCTCAGCGAGATCCTGCGGTTGTCCCAGTCCAAAGTCTTTATGATCACTTCCACCGGCTGGCCGGCGGTGAGCAGGTCGCTCACTTTCTCGGTGCGGCCCCAGGCCATCTCGGAAACGGGCAGCAGGCCTTCCACGCCGCCGATGTCGACGAAAGCGCCGAATTTCTGTATCGAGGTCACCACGCCGCGGATCTTGTGGCCTTCCTGGAGGGTCGCTTTAAGCTCGACTATTTTCTCCTGCCTTTCTTTCTCCACTATCTCACGGCGGGAGAGCACGATGTCGCGGCGGTCGCATTCTATGATGAAGAAGATCATCGAGGCGCCGATATAGGCCTCTTTGTTCTCGTCGCGGCGGATGCCCATCTGCGAGTAGGGGCAGAAAGCGCGCATGCCGCCGGAGATGATGATCTCGAAGCCGCCTTTCAGCTCCTTGGAAACTTTGCCTTCCATCGGGATATGGTTCTTGAAGGCGTCCATCAGCTGGGCGCGGGCCGCGGGGCCGGTGCCTATCTTCGTGGTGAAGCGCATTTCGCCTTCCTCGGTGTGCAGGAAGTAGGCGCGCACTTTGTCGCCGGTCTTAACCTGGATATTGCCTTCGGCGTCCTTAAGCTCATTGATGTCTATGTAGCCCTCGCCCTTGCCGCCCACTTCGATCAGGGCCCACTCGGGGGTGATGTTCACGATAGGGGCCTCCACTTTCTGGCCGGGCTCCATTCTCGACGGCTCTTTGTAGGTCTGTTCGAACATTTTTGCGAAATCTTCTTCGTTTTCCATTACATTCTCCATTGTTGTCTCCAGGGTGTATAACGCGCGTGTATATGACATTTTACCAAATTACAGGCCCGGGAGGGCGTAAAGAGTGAAATCGCGGTTGGAATAGAGCGGCTTGAAGGCCAGCGGGGCTTCGCTCCTGCGGACCACGTAGGCGGCGCCGTATTTTCGCCCCAGGTTCATAAAGCCGGTCCTCGGTATGCGGGAGTAGCCCTGGTCCGGCCCGTCGGGCGCCGGGCTCTCGGAGCGCAGGTCCGCCAGCCTTTGCTCCCACTCTTTTTCGAAGCCGGGGGCCCAGTGCATCGCGCCGGCGTCAAGCCATTCGGTCACCGGGGAGCGCAGAGAAAAGACCCTGAAGCCGTAGGTGTCCGGCGGAACCAGGAAAACCGCCGTTACCGGCGTATTGTCCCGCGCCCATTTTTGAATAGCGATCCAGGAAGCGGTTTCCTCGCCGTAATTGCTCCAGGCCCGGGAGGCCAGGCGGTAATTTATCAGCGGCAAATACGGGATAAGCACGGCGGCCAGGGCCAGGAGCGCGGCGCGGCCGGGGCTGATGGCGCTTTTGTAGGATTTACCGGCCAGGGCCCCGAGCCCGAAGAACAGGAGCGCGACCGTGTATTTTTTATGCTCCGGCGAAACTCCGGGCAGGAAAAAGAGTTCTTTGGCGCAGAAAGCCGCGCCGGCGAGAGCCGCCGCCCGGAAGAGCCAGGCCGGGCCGAAGCGCCAAGCCAGAAGCAGCGCGAGGGCGAAGAGAGGATAAACGGCCTGTCCTGTTTCCATGAATGACAGGAGGAGGAGCGCGCCAAGCGCCCAGCCGCCGGGTTCTTCTTTATCGTAAAGGCCGCGCAGGAGATCGGCGGCGAAGATCAGCCCGAAGAGGCAGAAAAAAGCGTCGCTGCGGAAAAACTGTAGATTGACCAGCTGCGGCAGGGGCAGAAGCTCGCCGAAGACGAAAGCGGCCGCCCACAGGATGTAAAAAGCGCGCAGGAAAGTCGAAAGGTTCCGCTTTTCCCCGGAGCTTCCCAGCCCGCCGTAGATCGCGAGCAGATTGAGCGGCAGGAAGACGGCTATCCTGAACCATTTCGCTGCGCTCCAGCCCGAGGGGAAATAATGGCCCGGATACCAGCTCTTCAGGATAGCCGAATAATGCGGGCCGGGTCCCCCGAACTGGTTATGCAGCGTGCTCAGCCAACCAAGCCAGGCCAGGGATATAACGCCGAGCGCCGCCCAGCCGCGCCGCATGGCCGGGGCGTCCGGAGCGCCGCGCAGGGCGGAGGCGTAGAGGGCCGCGAGGAAAAGGGCGAGCAGGCCGTTGATGAAGAGCATCCCGCCGAGCATAATGAAGGCCGGCAGATATTTCTTCCTCAGGAATAAAAGAAGCGAGAGCGTTCCCGCCAGGCCGGTGAGAGAACTCTGGAAAAGCGAAGTTTTCAGGAGCGGGTCCTCGCCCATCAGGGTAAGGACGTTCGTCTGCGCGCTTACGGCCGCGAGCAGGACGGCGGCGAAAGCGGTCTTCCTGTTCCCCGTCAGGGTCTTGGCCAGCCCGAAGACCAGCGCCAGGAAAAAAAAGCGCGCGGCCAGGTAGGCGGCCAGGTGCAGAGTCTCCAGCGGAGCGAAGCGGCCCAAAAAGGCGGCGGCCGCCGGGTAAAGCGAGGGGAAGGAAGAGAAAGACTTCAGAAAAATATCACCGGGATAGAGCGCGGGGTCCGCCAGTCGGTGGATATAAGGCAGGACCTGGGCCAGGTTCGGGTCCACCCCGAAATCATAGCCGAACAGGAGAACGGACAGCCCCGTCATCAGCGCCGCCCAAAGATATTTGTATTTCACCGGCTATATCTTATAAAAAAACCTTGCATCGTTATTCATGAGGGTCACAGGCGACGCGGGGACCGGGTTAGCAAAACCGTCGTTGAGCCTGCCGGTTGCATAGCCCGGCAGGCGAATACCGAGTGAGGCCACGGTGTGGCCGAACGCGTTTTGCGTTCCGGTCCCCGTGGCGCCCCCGCGTCGCGGTGATATCGTTCAGCTCAAAAAGTGAAGACTCTTTTTTTATTTTGTATCATAGACTTATACTTTTCCGGCGGCGGGACAAATATGGACAACACCAAGAAATCGCGCTTCATCCTCGGCATAGCCGGCGGCTCCGGCTCCGGCAAGACCACGCTGGCGGGCAAGCTTATCGACCAGTGCGGGAAGATAGGCATCGACGGGCAGCTTTTTTCGCTGGATAATTATTACCAGCCGCTGGACCACCTCGATTTCGAAGACAGGAAGACCTACAACTTCGACCACCCCGACGCTATAGATTCCGTCCTGGCCGTAAAACACCTGCACGAACTCTGCGCCGGCAAGGTCATTCAGCAGCCGGTCTACGATTTCAAGCAGCACACCCGCGAAAAAGAGACCGTCCCGTGCAAGCCCACGCAGCTGATAGTGGTGGAAGGGCTCTACACCCTGCATTTTCCCAAGCTGCTCGCCCTGTGCGATTATAAAATTTTCGTCTCCACCGGCATGGTCACCGCCGTGCTGCGCCGCGTTCAGCGCGACATCAGCGAGCGCGGCCGCGATATAGAGGGGATCAAGCACCAGATCCTCTCCACCGTGCTGCCGATGTACGAGAATTTCGTGAAGCCAACGCAGAAGAACGCGCATTTCTCCATAAACTGGGAGGGAGAGGAGATCCCCGGCAAAGCCACCGAAGGCCTGGTCCGCATGATGCGCGACCATTTCCGCTAAGTCCCTGCCGAGGCTTCGCCTCGACAGAAAATACTATCGAGGTTGAGCCTCGATATAAAAATAAACCCGGGGAGCTTCCCCGGGTTTATTTTTTGGCGGGCGGAAGGCGGTTACTTGCGCCACACTCCGTCCGACCAGGTCACGAACTCGTCCCACTGGGAGGCTTTCGAGAGGGAGAGGTCGCCGTACTTGGTCTCGAAGATGGCGGCCAGCTGCGGTGGCACGGTCTTGATCTTCATGGTGGTGTTGATGGCCAGGCCGCCGACATTCTCGTAGTTGTAGCCGTTCTCGGCGTCAGTGTGCAGGCCGACCGAGCGCATTACCAGGGTGTTCTTTATGAAGCCCATCAGGTTCCTGGCGGCCAGGCGGGTCTCCTGCGACCGGGCATTGGCGTCGAAGAGGGCGGCGAAGTCGTAGAGGTCGGCGTAGGCCGAGATGAGCTTCTTTTTGTCGTTCACGGGGTCCAGGCTGGTGAAGCGGATGACATTGCCGATGGCGGCCTTCGCGGCTTCGGTTTCATTGTTCCTCATGGCGGCGCCGGCGAATGCGTCCAGGTAGCCGGGCAGCTGGTCGAGGGCCGCGGGGCGCACGGTGGAGAGCGTGCCGGTCACTTTATCGAGGGGCATGGTGAGGGGGCCGATGCTCATGCCGCCGGCGTAGAAGTCCTTGTACCACTTCATCAGGAAATCGCTGAGCTGCTCGTTGGTGAAGGTGGTATTGCCGTTCATGAAGTTCAGGAGCTTCTCGTAATCGTAGCCCATGGTCAGCATGGTCTCTTCGGAGCCCACGAACAGGCCGACGCTGTCCTTCATCTCGTAAAGCACTTCGGCCATCTGCTGCAGGCAGGCGTTCTGCATCAGCACGTCGACATAGCCGGCCTGGCGCATCATCTCGCCCATCTGGGCGGTGCGCACGTAGTTCTTGGTCTCGTCGTCGAAGAGGATGCCTTTATTGGCGGTCCCGGTGCCGGAGGGGGCCTGCGCCATGACGGGGTCTATCCAGCCCAGGCCGTGGTTCCAGAGGACGAGCATATATTTTTTGGCGGGGAAGGTCTTTTTGGACCACTGCACGAACTCAACCACGCGCTTATAGTCGCCCATGTCGGCGTTCGGGAATTCCCCGTAAACTTTCTCGCCGGAAGAGAGGAAGCCGCCCTTCTCTATCAGGAGGCGGCGGGAGCCTTTGCCGGTGGCGCCGTGCTCTACCACGATATTCACTTTGCCCGTCGTGCCGACTTTCTTCATTTCGGCCATGTCTTTCACGGCCCATTTGCCCGACAGCCCCAGGAGCTGGCTTTCGCTGAGATTGTTCTTTGCATTCATGAAGACCATGACGGTCCATTCTTTCACGGGCATGGGGGCTTCCGGCTTGGCGGGGCTGAAAATATCAAGGATGCCTTTGTCGGCCTGCGCGGCTTTGATGTCGGCGGCGCTTATTCCGTTCAGATCGAAATCCTGGGCTTTTAAGGCGGAGGAGCCGAGGACGATGAATGAAAGGGCCGCTGACAGGAGATTAAGGTTCTTTTTTATCATGAGTATATTTTAATGCGGGGCGGGCCCCGCGGCCAGGGGCGTAGGGCCCATGCAAGCGTAGGCCTTTTGAACTTTCCGGGGTTAAAGCGCGGCCCGACTTATTGATATAATAACTATATTATCGAGATTGGAGGCATCATGTCGAAAGCGCCCGATTTTTCTTATACCCCGGAGCAGGTGAAAACACTTTCTGAGGCCGTGATAAAGGAGCTTGAGGAGAAACTCAAGGTTCTTGTGAATATCCCCGGCCCCCAGCGCAATTTCAGGAATACCATGCTCGCTTTCGAGAGCGCCGTCAGCGATTTCAGCGAAGCGGTGCAGGTCCCTGTCATGCTGGCTTATGTGTCGGACAATGAGCATCTGCGGACCGCGGGCCAGGAGCTGGAGCTTAAGATCAGCCAGTACTCGGTGGACCTGTTCACGCGCGAGGACGTGTTCGGCGCGCTGAACGAATACGCCGGCAAGGGCGAAAGGCTGGACGAAGTGGACGCCAGGCTGCTGGAAAAGACTTTGCGGGATTTCAAGCGCAACGGCCTCGGGCTGGAGCCTCGCAAAAAGAACAAAGTGAAAAAGCTGATGAAAGAGATCATCGGCCTGGAACTGCAGTTCTCCAAGAATCTGCGCGAAGTGAACGATACGCTGGAAGTAACAGCGGCCGAGCTTAAAGGGCTGCCGGAGGATTACAAGGCCCGGCTCAAGCAGACGGAGAAAGGCGGCTATCTGGTGACCATGAATACCCCGGACTATGTCCCTTTCATGGACAGCGCCGAGGACGGCGACGCCCGCCGGCGGCTCGAGCACAAGGTCAATAACCGCTGCGTTCCGGTCAATATAGAGCTGATGGAGAAGGCCATCGCCCTCCGCCGTAATTTGGGGAAACTTCTCGGCTATCAGAGTTTCGCCGACTATATGCTGGCGGACCGGATGGCGAAGAACAGCGAAACCGTTTTCAAATTCATGGAGCGCACCCAGGAGAAGCTGAAGAAAAAAGGCCGCAAAGAGCTGCGCGCCCGGCTCAAGCTCAAGGGCGGGGAAGACAAGGTCCTGCGCGCCTGGGAATGGCGCTACTACAATAACCTGCTCAAGAAGAGCAAATATTCCATCGACCATGAAAAGATAAAAGAATATTTCCCGCTGGAGACGGTGGTGAAGGGGATGTTCGAAGTGTTCGGCGAGGTTTTCGGCGCCAGTTTCGTGCCGGCGCAGCTGCCCGTCTGGCATAAGGACGTCCGCGCCTACGAGGTGAAGAACGCCGACGGCTCCGTGGCCGCCTATTTCTATTTCGACCTGTTCCCGCGCGAAGGGAAATACAAGCACGCGGCCTGCTTCGGCATCAGGCACGGGCGCGAGCTGGCGGACGGCTCCTACGAACTGCCCGCCGCGGCCATCGTTTCCAATTTTCCGCCGCCTTCGGGCGAAGCCCAGCCGCTGCTGAAGTTCGACGACGTGGTGACCCTGTTCCACGAGTTCGGCCACGTCACGCACAATATTTTCACCAAAGCGAAGTACGGCAAGTTCTCCGGGACCAGCGTGTCGCGGGACTTCGTCGAGGTCCCGTCCAAGATGCTCGAGAACTGGGCCTATGACCCGGCCGTGCTGCGCCGCATCTCCGGCCATTATAAGAATCCGGCCGAAAAACTGCCGGAGCAGCTGATAAAGAAACTGGTCGACGCGAAGAACATGGACTCCGGGCTGGTCTATTTGCGCCAGATCTTCTTCAGCCTGCTGGACCTGCGCTATCACACCGCGCGCGGCAAGGTGGATACCACCAAGGTCTACGATAAAATGATGAAGAAGATCTCCCTCATCCCGCTCAGCCCGGACTGCCACCCGCAGGCCAATTTCGGCCATTTGATGGGCGGCTACGAAGCCGGCTACTACAGCTATCTCTGGTCCGAGGTGATAGCCCAGGACCTGTTCGGCGCTTTCGAAACTGCCGGGGTGATGAACCCGGAGACGGGGGCGAAATACCGCGAGCTTATCCTGGCACCGGGCGGCAGCTACGACGAGGCGGCGCAGGTGGAGAAGTTCCTCGGCCGGCCGGCCGGCGAGGACGCCTTCCTGAAGAGCATAGACGCGGTTTGAGACGCGCGGTAAAGGGGCGGCGGGCCTGAAAACCTCCGTCGTTCCCTAGTTGGCGGTTCATGGATTTATGAAAGCGAAACTTTCAATCATCGCGGGTTTCCTCGTCGGCTGCGTGCTGCTCTATTTCTCCCTCCGGAATATAGAGTTCTCGAAACTGGCCGACATCTATTCCAGGGTGAACACTATTTACCTGGTGCCCGTGATCATCGTGGTCGTCCTCGAGCTGGTTTTCCGCGGGGCGCGCTGGCGCCTGCTTCTGACCCCCTCCAACCCTACGGTCAGCGTGACGGACGCTTTCAAACTGGAAGCCGCCGGGCTGGCGCTGAACAATATCCTGCCGATGCGGCTGGGCGAGCTGGCCCGCGCCACTTTCGCGGCCAGGATGTTCAAGATCCCGCTGATAACGGTGCTCGCCACGATTTTGGTCGAGCGGCTGCTCGACGTTATCGTCCTGTTCATCATGTTCGCCGTGGCGGCGCGGTTCGGCGGGATAACGGGCGGGCTCATGAACTACGGCGGGCTGCTCTGGGGCCTGGTGGCCGGGCTGGCAGTCGGCATAGCCGCGCTGATCTTCGCCGACGAGCTTGTGGCGCACGCCTGGTTCTCCGGGCTTTTCGCCCGCTTCCCGAAGGTCAGGCTGCTTTTCGAGCGCGTGGCCATGGGCGTGAAGGGCTTCCACTCCTTCAAGAGCGGGGCGCTTATTTTCCTTTTCGCCGGGCTGCAGTGGTTCATGGACGCCCTGAACTTCTACATTTTCGCCCTGGCTTTCGGGCTCGGGGATATCGTGAACATCTTCAGGGGCGTGGCGCTGGTGTTCACCGGCGCGGTCGCGGCCTCGGTGCCCGGCATGCCCGGCTATTTCGGGAATTACGAGCTGGTGATGACGAAGGTGCTTGCGGCCTGGGGCGTGCCGGAGAACTCCGGTTTCGCCTATGTCTTCTTCGCGCACGTGCTGGGCTATATCGTAATGACCCTTCTGGGCGTGTTCTTCATCTACCAGATGGGCCATTCTGTGGGGAAGGTGTGGGGAGATTTTAAGGCCGGCGGCGGGGAAAAAACCGAATGAGCCATACCGTGAGCTCCGTGCTGATGCTCAGCCAGACTTTCTACCCCGATATAGGCGGGGCGGAAAAGCAGGCCCTCGAAATTTCAAGGGCCCTGGCCGGGCGCGGGGTAAAGGTGACCGTGCTAACCAGGCAGCCCGGCGGCCTGCCGGCGGAGGAGGACCTCGGCGGCGTACTGGTTAAGCGACTTCCGGTCTTTGGGCCGCGCGCGGTTGATTCCGCGGTCTTCATGATAAAAAGTTTTTTCTGGATGCTGCGGCACGCGGGGGAATATGAAGCCGTGCACGTTCACCTCGCTTCCTCCCCGGCGGTAGCCGCGGTTCTGGCCAGCCGCTTTACCGGGCGGAAGACGCTGGTGAAGCTGGGCGGCGGGCGTGGGGTGGACGAGATAACCCGCTCCGGGGACAGCCTGCTCGGCCGGCTCAAGCTCGCTTTCTTCCGGCTCTCCAGGCCGGAGCTGCTGGTGATGAACGACGACGTTTTTAACTGGCTTAAGACCTCCAAAGAATTTTCAGGGCTGAAGCTTCGCCAGTTCCGCAACGGCGTGGACACCGGCCGCTACACGCCGCTGCTCTACAATGAAAAAATTAACGCGAAGACGGCCCTTGGGCTGGATAATTCCGCGCTTTTCCTTTTCGTCGGGCGCTTGTCGCCTGAAAAACGCCTGAAGGAATTCCTGGAAGCCTGGGCGGAGATCTTCAGCGAGGAAAATCCCGCGCCGAAGATCCGCCTGGTCATAGTGGGCGGCGGGCCGGAGGAGGCCGCGCTCAAGCGGGCGGTCGCCGACCTGGGCCTGGCGGGCAGCGTTACTCTTGCCGGCCCGAAGGACGACCTCCTGCCCTATTACCGGGCCGCCGACGTTTTCGTCCTGCCCTCGATCTCCGAGGGTCTTTCGAATTCCATGCTCGAGGCGATGGCCTGCGGCGTGGCCGTGATGGCCAGCCGGGTGGGCGGCGCCATGCAGGCCGTAACTCCGGGCGTGAGCGGCTGCCTTTTCGACCCGCTCAACAGGGCCGAGCTTAAGACCTGCCTGCGGGGTTTCCTCGCGGACCGGAGCGTGGCCCTCAAGATGGGCGAGCAGGCCCGCAAGACCGCCGTGGAAAAATATTCCATGGCGCGCGTTACCGACGAGCTGCTCGCGATATACGGGGAAGACTGATATGTGCGGAATCTGCGGAATTTATAATTACGGCTCGGGGCTTCCTGTAAAGCGGGAAGACCTGAAGGCCATGAACGACCTTATCGTCCACCGCGGCCCCGATGACGAGGGCTATTACGAGCATGAGAACCTCGGCCTGGCCATGCGCCGGCTGTCCATCATAGACCTCTCCACCGGGCACCAGCCTATTACGAACGAGGACGGCTCGCTCTGGATAGTTTTCAACGGCGAGATCTATAATTTTAACGAGCTGCGCGAAAAGCTTCTGGCGAAGGGCCATGTTTTCAAGACAAAGAGCGACACCGAGGTCATTCTCCATCTCTACGAGGAGAAAGGGACCGATTTCCCGAAAGAGCTGCGCGGGATGTTCGCCGTTGCTATCTGGGACAACCGGCGCAAAAGGCTGGTCCTGGCGCGCGACCGCATCGGGAAGAAGCCGCTTTTCTACGCGGTCACTAAGTCCTCGCTGGTCTTCGCCTCGGAGCTGCGCTCGCTGCTGACGATAAAAGACCTGCCGCGCGAGATAAACCCCGCGGCTATCGACGCTTTCCTGACCCTGCAGTATATACCGAGCCCTATCAGTATTTTCAAGGCCGTGAAAAAGCTCGAGCCGGCTTCCGTGCTTGTTTTCGAGGACGGGCGCGAGACGGTGGAGAAATACTGGGACCTGCCGGTCGGCGAGGAGAAGCAGGGCCATATTCCTCTGCCCGAGCTTAAAGAGAGGCTGAAAGCCGAGCTTTCGGAGGCCGTGAAGATAAGGCTGATGTCAGAGGTCCCGCTGGGCGCTTTTCTTTCCGGCGGTATAGATTCTTCCATCGTCACGGCCCTGATGGCAAAACATTCGGACCAGCCGGTGAAGACTTTCGCTATAGGCTTCAAGGAAGAAAAATTCTCGGAGCTGGGCTACGCGCGGCAGGTGGCGAAGATGTACGGGACCAAGCATACCGAGTTCACGGTGGAAGCCCGCATGGTGGACGTGCTGGAGAAACTGGCCTGGCATTACGGCGAGCCTTACGCGGACTGCAGCGCTCTGCCTTCTTATTTCGTGTCGCGCGAAACGCGCCGGGACGTGACGGTGGCGCTGAACGGCGACGGCGGCGACGAGGCTTTCGGCGGCTATCTGCGCTATGCCGGGATGAAGGCGGAGAGCCTTATGGCCGCGGTCCCGGTCTGGGCGCGGCGCGCGGCGCTCAAGGCGGTGGGGGTGTTCCCGAAGACTGCGCCGCTTAATTTTTTCTGGCGGGTGGAGAAATTCCTTAAGTTCTCGGTGATGGATACGCTGGAGAAGCGCTATCTTTCCACGGTCTCTTTCTTCGGGCCTGGCGAGGCGGACGGGCTTTACAGCGTGAAGTTCGCCAATCTGCTGGGGAAGGAAAAGAATTACGGGGAGCGGTATCTTTCGAAGTTCTTCGCGCTTAACCCGGGCGAGGACCTGCTTAACCGGATGAGCTATGTGGATATGCGCTCTTATCTGCCGGAATGCCTGATGACGAAGATGGATATCGCGTCTATGGCGAACTCTCTGGAGACGCGCTCGCCTTTTCTTGACCATAAGGTCCTGGAGTTCGCTTTTAGTCTGCCGGGGAACCTTAAATTGAAAGGGCTGACGGGGACGAAGTGGATCCTTAAGGAGACTTTCAGGGATATGCTTCCGCCGGAGATCTACAGCCGGGGGAAGATGGGGTTCGGGATACCGGTGGGGCTCTGGTTCCGCGGGGAGCTGAAGGATTACTGGGCTGGGGCCTGTCTTTCGAAAAAGGCCCTGGACCGGGGTTATTTTAAGCCTGAGGAAGTTTTTAGATTGTGGGATGAGCACCAGGCCGGAAGACGGGACCATGGGTATAAGCTTTGGGCGCTTTTGATGCTTGAACTTTGGCACAGGCAGTATGCGGATGGGGTTAAGATATGAGGAGCGTGTCGGACTGCCGCGCCGGCCGGAACGCAAAACGCGGGGGCCGACATGACGACCGGAACGCAAAAACGTTGTCTCGCACACCGTGCTCGCAACTCCCGCTCTCGCCCTCCGCGCTTACGCAAGCGTCGGGCTCCGAGAGGGTTTTGCTAACCCGGTCGTCATGCCGGCCCGGCCACTGAGAGTTTTAGAAAGATTTTATATGAAGATAGTTTTGATCAATCCGGACATACCTTGGAATGCGGGGAATATAGGGCGGTCTTGCGTGGCGACCGGCACTGAGTTGGCCTTTGTGGGGAAGATGGGGTTTGAGCTTAGCGCCAAGGAAATAAGGCGGTCGGGGCTGGATTACTGGCAGTTTTTGAAGTATTCGGTGCATGCGGATTTCGAGGCTTTTTTGAAGACGCTGCCGGCTGATCCCTCGCTTTTGTTCTTTTCTACGCGCGGGGGGGAGAGTTACTGGGAGGCGCCTTACAGGGAGGATTCCTGTCTTATGTTCGGGGCGGAGACGGCGGGGTTCCCGGACTGGATGTATGAGAAGTACAAGGACCGCTTGTATAAACTTCCTATGTATTCGGACAGGGTGAGGTCGCTTAATCTTTCAACAGCAGCCGGCGTGGCCCTCTACGAGGCGCTCAGGCAGAGAGGAAAGCCTTTTTAGCGGGCTTATATTTTGATATTCTGTAGTTTAAATTACGGCCGTGTCAGGGAGTAAAAAATTATGGTGTCCGATAGCGCTTCCGTTAAAACTTTTGGGAAGCAGTATTCTGCCGGCTACGACCAGCTCTACCGCACGAAAAATTACGGCCGGGAATGCGATTTTATCGAATCATACCTTAAGGCCGGGCCTGTAAAGGTCAAAACCGTGCTGGACTTGGGCTGCGGTACCGGCGGGCACGCTATCCTGCTCGCCAGGCGGGGCTATTCCGTCACCGGCGTGGACCGGTCAGAGGACATGCTCCGGATAGCCCGGGAAAAGGCCGAAAAGGCCGGGGTGAAAATAAATTTCGTCCTAGGCGACATAACTAAATTAAAACTGGACCGCAGGTTCGACGCTGTGATATCGATGTTCGCTGTGATGGGCTACCAAACCACCAATGAAGCCCTGGCTGGGGCCTGCCGCGCGGCGAGGGCTCACCTGGTTAAGAATGGGACCTTCCTGTTCGACTGCTGGAACGGTGCCGCGGTGCTTACCCAAAAGCCGGAAACGCGGCGCAAAAAGCTGCCGCTCGGCGACGGCGAGACCCTGTTGAGGACCACGGAGCCCTCGCTCGATATCTCCGGCCATACCGTTTCTTTGAAGATCAAGTCCGTCCGCAGCAGTGGGAACTCTGTGATAGACCGGACCGAGGAGCGCCACCAGGTACGGTTCATGTTCCCGATGGAAATAACCTATTTTCTTGAAACGGCCGGCTTCGGCCAGGTGGAGCTCTGCCCCTTCCTGAAGCGCGGGAAGCGGCTGACGGAGAATGACTGGAACATGGCGGTAATAGCGCGCTTGGGGGTAAAATGAACTGTAGGATGTGCAAAGGGACCGACCTTGAACTTTTTCTCGACCTTGGCTTCACGCCGCCGGCCGACCAGTTCCGGCGCAAGGAGCAGCTGGCCGAGCCGGACGTCCACTACCCCCTCGAAGTAGTGGTCTGCCGCGACTGCGGGCTGTCCCAGCTGAACCATATCGTCTCCCCGGAAATACTTTACCGGCAGGACTATCCCTACGAATCGTCCACCACGAAGATGGGCCGCGTTCACTGGACCGAATTTGCCGAGAGCTGCGTGAAAATGCTGGGCCTGGGAAAACAGGACCTGGTGGTGGATGTCGGGAGCAACGTGGGCGTCCTGCTCGAGTGCTTCCGCAACGCCGGAACCAGCATCCTCGGCGTCGACCCGGCCGTCAACATAGCGCTGCTCGCGGAAAAACGCGGGATCGAGACCATACCGGAATTTTTCAGCATGGATGTGGCGGAGAAGATCCTGAAGGAAAAAGGAAAAGTCTCCGCCATTACCGCCACCAACTGCTTCGCCCATGTGAACGACCTGGACGCTTTCATGCGCGCGGCGGACAGGCTCCTTAACGAGCGCGGGGTCCTGATAATAGAGGCGCCGTACTTCGCCAACCTGCTCGGCAACCTCGAATACGACACCATCTACCACGAGCACCTTTCGTATCTTTCGGTGAAGCCGCTGAAGAAATTCTTCGGGCGGTTCGGGATGGAGATCTTCGATGTGCAGCAACGGGACATCCACGGGGGCTCTTTCCGGGTCTTCGTCTCCAGGGCCGGCGTCAGGAGGGTCGCGCCGGTGGTAGAGGAACTGCTTGCTTCGGAAGAGCAGAAAGGCATACATAAACCCGGGGTGCTTAAAGAATTCGCGGCCGCGGTCCAAAAGAACAGGGAGGACCTGCTCTGGCTGCTGCGCAGCCTGAAACACGACGGCAAAAAGATAGCGGGGGTAAGCGCGCCCGCTAAGGGCATGACCCTGCTGAACTACTGTCATCTCGGGACCGAGACGCTGGATTTCGTGACCGAAAAATCCGCGCTTAAGATAGGCCGCTACACTCCCGGGGCTCATATCCCGGTGCTGTCCGACCAGGAACTGCTGAACCGGATGCCGGATTACGCTTTGCTGCTGGCCTGGAATTTCGCCGAGGAGATCATGGCGAACCTTTCGGAGTACCGGAAGAAAGGCGGGAAATTCATAATCCCGATCCCGTCGCCGCGGATAATAGACTAAGGAGAAAACCGTAATGGAAAAGATAAACCTCAAAGTTTCTTTCAAGGATAAGCGCGGCGCGATAATGGACCTGCTTTCCGAAAAGCTGGACGCGGTGACCATAATAACTTTCAAGAAGGGCGCGGCGCGCGGGAACCATTACCACAAGAAGACCACGCAATGGAATTACCTGCTGTCCGGGAAAATGAAGTTCTACTGCCAGAAGCCCGGCGGAAAGCTCGTCACCTTCACCGCCAGGAAAGGCGATTTCATCGTCGCCGGTCCGAACGAGAGGCACGCGCTGAAAGCTTTGGAGAATTCCGAGCTGCTGGTGCTCACCAAGGGCCCCCGCGGCGGAAAAGAATACGAGAACGACACCTTCAGGCTTTCGGAACCGCTCGTAAAGTAAAGACCGCGCACTGGGGCTTCCTATGAAAAAACACATTCCCGTCTCGGAGCCGTACCTGGATGGCGCGGAAAAAGAATTCGTGCTGGACGCTCTCGAGAAGAAGGCGATCTCCGGTTTTTTCGGCGAGTATATAACGCGGTTCGAAGAAGGTTTCGCCGCTTATTCGGATTGCTCCCACGGTGTGGCCGTGACCAGCGGGACGACGGCCCTGCACCTGGCCCTGCTGGCCCTGCGCGTCGGCGCTGGCGACGAGGTCCTGGTGGCCACCACCACCAATATGGCTACTTTTTTCGCCGTCGCCTACCAGAACGCGAAAGCGGTCCCGATAGACATAGAGGAAGACACTTTCAACCTGGACCCGGCTAAGCTCGAGGCTAAGATCACCCCGCGCACGAAAGCCATCATCGTGGTGCATTTGTTCGGGCACCCGGTCGACATGGACCCCGTGCTCGCCGTGGCGAAAAAACATAACCTCTTCGTGATCGAGGACTGCGCTGAGGCTCACGGGGCAACTTACAAAGGCCGCAAGGTCGGCAGCCTCGGCCATATCGGCTGCTTCAGTTTCTACGCCAATAAGATAATCACCACCGGAGAGGGCGGCATGCTCACCACCAACGACCCCGCCCTGGCGGAACGGTCCCGCTCCCTGCGTTCCCTCGCTTTTGGTAAGGTCAACAAGTTCATGCACTCGGACATCGGCTATAACTACCGGATGACCAATCTGCAGGCCGCAGTAGGCTGCGCCCAGTTGGGGAAGATAGAGGACGTGATCGCCAGGAAAATAAAGATGGCGGCGTTCTACACCTCCAGGCTGTCGGGAGAAAAGAGCCTGCGGCTGCCGGTCACCAAGCCTTACGCCCGGAACGTCTACTGGATGTACCACGTCAACCTGGAAGGGAAAGCGGCTTCCCGGCGCGACGAGATCCTGAAAGACCTCCGTGAGCAGGGGATAGAGACGCGGGAAGGGTTCATCCCCTATAATCTGCAGGAGATCTTCATAAAGGACAAATTGACGTCCCCCGGGGACTGCCCCGTCGCCGCCCGCCTGGCCACGACCAGTTTTTACCTGCCCAGCAGCCCGCTCATAACCGTCGAGGACATGGAGTATGTCGCTAACGGCCTCAAAGACGCCCTGAACCGCTGACGGACATAAAGAATGGCCCTGATCAAATCCGTAGTGAACCTGATACTCAAAGAGCATCGGATTTATAAATTTTCCGGGCCGCTGCTCGCGCTGGGCGTACCCGACGTCTACGCGACCCCGGCGGAATTGAAGACCTGGGTGAAAACATATTCCCTGCCGGGAGCGGTCCCGGAGAACGCCGAGGTGTCAGGCAGGATGGGCTTCGTCAGCGCTAAAACTTTTTTTGATACGCTCGGTTTCAAAGACGTGACCACGGTCGATATCCCGGATTGCACGCTTAAGCCGGATATTTACCACGACATGAACCAGCCTTTCCCCAAAGAGCTGGAGGGCAAGTTCCAGTGCATTCTGGACCCCGGCACGACCGAGCATGTCTTCGACGTGAAAACCTGC
Organism: uncultured Elusimicrobiaceae bacterium; assembly: GCA_964622585.1. Classification (GTDB taxonomy): domain Bacteria; phylum Elusimicrobiota; class Elusimicrobia; order Elusimicrobiales; family UBA9959; genus UBA9959. The sequence continues at coordinate 29,947 of CAZUQT010000010.1, forward strand.
TTTACAAACATCGTGAACGCGCTCGCGATTAACGGCGTGGTGATACACGAAGTCCCCGTCTACAGCTATAACGGCGGTTACTTCTCCATCAACCCCCAGGTTTTGTTCGATTTTTATTCGGAGAACGGCTTCGAGGACCTGAAAGGCTATATCGTGATGTGGGACCGGTACCTGCCTTACGCCCCGCTCAATAAAGTTTACGAGTACAATTTCGAGGCGCTCGGGCCCCGCAACGCCCTGGCGGACCGGGACCAGAGCCGTTATTCCCCGCACCTGCTTTTCTTCGCCCGGAAAGCGAGAGAAGTCGAGCCGCTGAAGGTTCCTATCCAGAAAGTGGTTTACCTGCCCCAGAGCCCGAAAAGCGCGAACCCTTTCCTCTCGCGCATCAAGAAGTTCATCCTTGAGATCGTGCCATTCCAGCTGATAATGTATTTCTTACAGAGGAGCGACAGGGAACGCTCTTTGAAGAGGACGAAGAAATATAGTTTTAAGGCGTAGGCCGCCGGCTCAAAATCCCAGCAACCTTTTAACCAGCTTGACCGCCTTGCCGTAGAGGAGCGGGAGGGTTATTTTGCCTTCGGGAAAATAACTGTAGAAAGTCCTTGAGGAATTTTTCAAAAGAGACGTTTTATAGGCCAGGCTCTCCGCCGGGGTGAAAGTGGGGACGCCGCCCGGCTTGTACAGCGACGCCGCCCCGTCCGGGTAGGGCTCGCCGGGGAGCCGCGGAGCGGAAGGGCCTTCCAGCAGTACGCGCCACAGGTCGATATGCTTGCGAGCGTAATTCTTCCAGGTCCAGGAGGCCACCGACCGCGTCAGGACTTGGCGCGCGGCGGCTATTTCAAGGCAGGCGGCGGAGAGCTCTTCGGCGTTGTTCACGGGGTGGGTGAGGCCGCCAGGGGCGTCCAGATGGTAGCCCTGCGGGGTGACGATGGTCTTCACGCCGGCGCTGAGCGCGTCCAGGAAGCCCATCGAGCCCTCGTCGTGAGACACGTAAAGGTAGTAGTCGAAAGAGGGAACTATCTCCAGATACTTGCCGTAATCGAAGGCGCCGTAATAATCCACCCCGAAACCGAGGGCGCGCATCTTATCCACCGTCTTCTGCCAGCCCTCGCCCATTATTATAAAGCGGAAATCCTGCGGCGAGATCTTTTCGCAGAGAGAAGCTATCGTCTCCTCTCCTTTGCGCCCGTCGGCGTGGGTCTTGGAGGTGATGCCGAGGACCAGGGGCCGCGGCTTTATCGCCCCGTCCTGGGCCGGGCTGATGTAGCAAAGCCGGTCGGTGGGCAGGCCGGCGGAAACCAGCTTCCGCTGCGTCTCGCTCGAGAAGCAGATCCCCATCCTGGCTTTATCAAGCTGCGTCTTGAGCATCTGGAACTTGTGCAGCGTGTCCACGTGGGTGATCAGCAGCGTGTCAGCGCCGGAGATCCCGCCGCGGTAATTTATATAGCTGATGTGGTGGTTGATGTCGGCGGAGGGGTCAGGCTCGCGGGAAAGCGCGCACTGGAAACCGGCGAGCGAAACCCCCTCGTGCAGCTTCCTGGCGAATTTCCCCAGGATCCAGAGGTCAGGGTCTTCGTAAGAGATGATGTTTACTTTCATTTAACGAATGAATTGAACCATATTTGCGGCGCCCCGCGCTAACGCTCGCCGCCTGACAGGTAGGAATCCTTCACCTTCCAGAGCCAGGTTATCATCGCCGAATAGGTCAGTATGAAAGCGATAGCTACGCCGGCTACGCCGAACCTGGGCACCAGCGCCAGGCAGGCGGCGAAGTTCAGCAGGCCGGACCCCAGCGTTACATAGAAACCGAGCTTCGAGGCCCTTATCCCCTCGGAGAGTATGATCTGCGACAGCGAGTTGACGGCCAGGATCAGCGTGCCGCAGACCGCGAAAAGCACCATCAGCAGCGGGTCGAAACCGTACTGCTGCCTGCCCATCAGCGACAGGATGGCGAACTCCACCAGGATAAAGGCGGCCAGTACGGCGGGGGCCAGCCGCTTCCAGCTTTTTACCGCCAGGTCCCAGAGGCGCCGCCTGTCCGCGGTGGACGAGGCTTTAGGAAAAAGCACCGTGGTGAGCATATAGGCCAGGTAGCCCCCTATATTGATCGCGGCGGTGTAGTAGGCGGCGTAGATCCCGGTTTCCCTCGCCGAAAGCGCGGCATTGACCACCAGGCCCTGCACGTTGAGGAGCATTACCCCGCCCAGGCTGGCGCCGAAATTGTAAAAGCCGTATTCCGACATCCGCGAAAAAGCAGCCTGGCTGAAACAGGAGAGGTCCGCGTCCCGCCGCGTGCGGTTCAGCCAGAACAGCGCCATTACGCCGAAGGCCGCGATATAGGCCCAGGCCATGGCCTCGTAAACCCTGCCGAAGTAAGTTATCCCGGTGATGAACACCCCGGCCATCAACAGGCTGAAGCCTATTTCGCTGAGGCCGCGCTTTGAAAAGTGGCCCAGGGCCTGCTGCATGCCGGAGACCAGCAGGAAGGCCGCCGTGGCCACGGCGTAGGCGAGCGAGAAGAACAGCATCTTGCGGTCTATGTGGAAAAGCGCGGTCAGCTGGGCGCTGAAAAGCAGGGAAAGGCCGCAAACGAGGAAAGCGAGCGCGCCAAAGGCGGCCAGCGCGGAGCTGAAAACACGGGAACGTTCCTCCGCGTTCACGCCGTATTTCACGACCGAGTACTGCAGCCCGGCGAGCATGAAAGGCGCTATGGCCGCCCCCGCGGAGGCCATGACGTTTATCTTCCCGTATTCCAATGGTCCAAGCAGCCTGCCCGCGGCTATCGTGACAAGGCCTGAAATGACCTTTGCTATGGCGAAGCTGGTCCCTATCAAACCCAGGTGTTTTATGAATTCTTTAGCCCCGGCGCCGGGGATTTCGCCCAGCAGGCGGCTGTAAAAGCGGTCCTTAAAGCTGCTTTTTTCAGACATAGTCTTAACTCCGGAGCGCTCGAAGGCTCGGGATGTTGAAATTATACAAACTATGGCTTAAAGGTTCCCTTTATAAACCGGTCCCCTCTGATCGGCGTCCTCACTAACTGCCGCGACTTCGGGAACTTTAAATCTGGTTTTGCTACAATAACACCTCGGGTTAGACTATGGGCAACACGATCTTGATCGCCGAGGACAATCCGGCAACTTTAAATCTGCTGGAAACTTATTTCAGCCAGACCGGCTTTACTGTATACACCGCCGAAACTTGCGAAAAAGCTCTTCAACTGGCCTTCCAGCAGCTTCCCGACTGTTTTCTTTTAGATTACCACCTCGGGGGTGACTCGGCTTTACACATCTGCCAGGGGATCCGCTCCCATGAACAGCTTAAAAATTCGCCGATAGTTGTGCTGAGCGGGGACCCCAGCCAGGCTGCCTATAGCTATGATACCTGCCAGGCCGATGTTTTTCTGGACAAGGATAAAAGTTTCCCGGAGATAATTGCCGCCGTAAAGCGCCAGCTGCGCCGCGCGGAGTCCGCCGGCAGCGTTATGCGGGGCCCGGACCTGACCCTTGACCCCCAGAATATGTGCATCATAAGGAAGGGGAAGCCAAAGATCTGTCTTTCGCCGGAACAGTTCAGGTTTTTCCACACGCTATTTATAAAAAGCCCCAGATTTGTCAGCGAAGCTGAAATATGTAATAAGGTATTTATGCAGGATTGCACCATGTTGATGCGCAAGGCGCTGAACATGGTCGCATACAGATTGCGCGCAAAGCTAGGCACGCAATTGGCTCGGCGTATTAAGAACAGCAAAGCTTACGGTTGGGTATACCTGCAGCCGCGCGGTCGGAAGAAAAACGTGCCGGCAACCCAAAAAACCGCTTTCCGCAGTTAAAATCCTCCATCCGGTTTTCATTGGGAAAACCCCGAGAATAACCACGCTAGCGAGGTTGACAAAACCGCTGCTACCCCCTATACTATGCAAAGTTTGGGATAAACAACATTGCGTCGTGTCAACTGCTAGAAAAAACCCAAAGAGAGGCTTATCTTCGCCACTGCGCTGGTTTCTGCTGCTGTACCCCGGAGTTCCCTTAGAAGCGCGAGCGTGGGTCCGGAATCGGAGAAAGTGGGTTTTGGGAATCATCCTATGATGTTAAACGACGAGAGAAATAAGGTTAGACCTGATGAAATCCACCGAAGCCGAAACGGTGTCGGGCGAAGGAGTTATTTTCTTCGTAGTGG
>CAZUQT010000011.1:0-31538 GCA_964622585.1 uncultured Elusimicrobiaceae bacterium
CGGAGGAGATGTTCTCCTATGTCGGGGACTGCGTGGCCGAATTCATGGGCAAGCATTCAAAATGATCGTAAAAAAATACAGGTCCGAAGTGGTTTCCGTGGAGAATCCTGTCGCCGACATCAGGACCGTGACCCTGCGCCCGCTTGAGAAGGCCTATAAGTACAATCCCGGCCAGTTCCTGCACCTCGCGCTGGACGAATACGATCCCGCCGGGCCCTGGCCGGAATCGCGCTGTTTCTCGATGCAGAGCTCGCCGGACGACGAAACTATAAAAATAACTTTCGCCGCGAAAGGGAAATTCACCGGGCGCATGGCGGTTGAGCTGGTTCCGGGGAAGGTCATCCATGTGAAGCTTCCCTACGGGGACCTTTTCCAGGAAGGACAGGACGGGAAGAAGTCGGTCTTTGTAGCGGGCGGGACAGGGATAACGCCCTTTCTTTCGCTTTTCACGTCCCAAACTTTCGCGGCCTATCCTGAGCCCAGGCTTTATTTCGGCGTCCGTAATCCTTCGCACCAGCTTTACGCGGCCGACCTGGAAAAGGCCCGGGCGGTCAATCCTTCTTTCAGCTTCAAGGTGCTGAACGAGGAAAAGGAAGGCCGGCTGGACATTAAGACTATTTTGAAAGAGAACGGGCCCGCCGCGGTTTATTTTATCTCGGGGCCGCCCGTAATGATAAAGAATTTCAAGAGTTCCCTGTCGGCGGACGGCGTCCCCGCGGAGAATATCCGGACGGACGACTGGGAATGATATGAGCTTTATAAAAAAAGACACGCCTGTAAGCGGCTGCTTCGAACTCCTGCCGAAAGTGCATAAGGACAAGCGGGGGACTTTCGTCAAGATCTTCCACGCGCCCGGTTTTAAGAAACTTGGCCTGGAGGGAACTTTTACCGAGGAATTCTATTCGGTCTCGTCGAAAGGCGTGCTGCGCGGCCTGCATTTCCAGGCCCCGCCGGCGGCCCATATCAAGCTGGTCTGCTGCCTGGAAGGCGAGGTCCTCGACGCGGTGCTCGACCTGCGCAAAAGATCGCGGACCTACGGCAAAGCTTTTACCATTAAGCTTAACGCCGAAAAAAGCAATATGCTTTATATCCCAAAGGGCTGCGCCCACGGTTTTTACTCTTTATCCGCGAACTCGCTGATGCTTTACAGGACGTCCACGGTGCATTCCGTGGAGAACGACGCGGGGATACTCTGGAATTCGGCAGGCATCAAGTGGCCGGCGCGAAAACCGGTTATTTCGCCGCGCGACGCCGCTTTCCCGGAGCTGGGGGATTTTAAGTCGCCGTTCTGAATTAACTTATGGAAACAAAACGCCTCACTTATATCGCGGGACATACCGGGCTGGTCGGCTCGGCGCTTCTAAAAAGACTTTCAAAAGAGCCTGGCAGGGAGCTTTTGACCGAAAGCTCGAAGAAACTGGACCTGTGCCGCCAGGCCGAGACCGAGAAATTTTTCCAGGCGCATAAAATAGACAGCGTTTTCCTCGCCGCGGCCCGGGTGGGCGGCATAATAGCGAACAGCACCTATAAAGCCGAGTTCATCTACGACAATCTGGCGATAGCGCTGAACGTCATCCACGCCGCGCATAAGACCGGAGTTAAAAAGCTCCTGAACCTCGGCTCTTCCTGCATTTATCCCAAGCTGGCCCCCCAGCCTATGGCCGAGAGTTCGCTCCTGACCAGCGCGCTTGAGCCCACCAATGAACCTTACGCGATAGCCAAGATAGCCGCCCTTAAACTCTGCCGCTATTATAACGAGCAGTACGGCAACAATTATATTTCCGTCATGCCCACCAACCTTTACGGCCCGCATGACAATTACAATTTGGAAACCTCCCACGTTCTGCCGGCGATGCTACGCAAGTTCCACCTTGCGAAACTGCTGAGGGCCGGGGATTTCAAAGCTCTCGCTGCCGATCTGGCCAGGACCCCGGTGGGCTTCGGTCTGGACGCTGAAGCGCGCTCGGGAGAAAAAGGGATGGTTTCCGTACTCGGGAAGCTGGGGATCTCCGCCGGGTGTCTGAAGCTGTGGGGCACCGGCGAGGTCTTCCGCGAGTTCCTCTATGTCGACGACCTGGCCGACGCCTGCGTCTTCCTGATGGAGAAATGCGACTACAAGGATATCGGCGAGACCATCAATATCGGCGCGGGCAGCGATATAAAGCTGAAGGACCTGGCGCTCGCGGTCAGGGACTGCGTTGGCTACGGCGGAGACATCGTTTACGATCCCTCCAAGCCGGACGGCGCGCCGCGAAAGTTCCTCGACAATTCAAGGATGACGAAACTGGGCTGGCGGCCTTCCGTCTCCCTGCGCGAAGGGATAGCGGCCAGTTATGAATGGTATCTTCAGTCGGGAACTCCCGCTGATAAGGCGGTAGCCAAAAAGTGAAGCCCGCCGCGCCGCCTTCATCGCTGAACCTGCTTGCCAGGCTCTGGAACCATTTATCCGGCCGGCGGCGCCGGCAGTTCCTGCTTCTTTTGGGGCTGATGCTAGTGAGCGCGCTGGCCGAGGTTGTGAGCATCGGCGCTATACTCCCTTTCCTCGCCGTCCTGACCGCGCCGGAGCGCGTCCTGAATTATCCGGCGGCCGCCGCTTTTGCAAGGTATTTCGGCATCACTGAACCCGGGCAGCTGGTTCTGCCTTTTACCGTCGCTTTCGCCGCGGTGGCGCTTGGCGCCGGGCTTATACGCATAGTTCTCCTGTGGGTGAGCACCCGGCTTACCGCCTCGAGCGGTTCCGAACTTAGCATAGAAGTTTACCGCCGCACCCTTTACCAGCCTTACCAGGAACATATTTCCCGCAACAGCAGCGACGTGATAAACGGGATCACCAATAAAGTCAACGGCGTGGTCTTCGGTATCATTCTGCCTCTGCTCGCCCTGGTCAGTTCCGCCCTGGCCCTGGTAGCTATAACGCTGGCCCTGCTGGCCATAGACCCGCTTGTGGCTTCGCTCTCCGCCGCCGGTTTCGGCGCCGTATATTTATTGATCACCCTGGCCTATAGGCGGAGGCTGCACAGAAACAGCGCGCGGATAGTGCGCGAGCAGACGCAGGTTCTGAAGGCCCTGCAGGAAGGCCTGGGCGGTATAAGGGACGTCCTGCTCGACGGGACCCAGCCTGTTTACTGCGACGTTTACAGGAAAGCGGATTTGCCTTTCCGCCAGGCGCAGGGCGACAATTCTTTCGTGGGGCAGGGGCCGCGCTACGCTATCGAATCCGTGGGGATGGTCCTGATCACGGTCCTTGCTTTCCTGCTCAGCAGGAAGGCCGGCGGCATAGCCGGCGCGCTGCCTATGCTTGGCGCGCTGGCCCTGGGCGCGCAGCGGCTGCTCCCGGCGCTGCAGCAGCTCTACAATGCCTGGACCAGCATAGCCGGCAACCAGGTGCAGCTGGCCGACGTGATGGAGATCCTTGACAGGCCGCTGCCGAAGGAAGCCGGCGAACCTGCCCCGGCCCCTCTGGACTTTAAAAAAGAGATACGCTTCGATTCCGTCCGGTTCCGCTACGGCGCCGACGGGCCCTGGATACTGGACGGGCTTGATTTGACCATCCCTAAAGGCGCCAGGGTGGGCTTTGTGGGGACAACAGGCAGCGGCAAAAGCACGACTATCGACCTCGTGATGAGCCTGCTTACCCCGGGGGACGGGCGGCTGCTTGTGGACGGGACGCCTATCGACAAGACGAATATCAGGCCCTGGCAAAGAGCTATCGCCCATGTGCCGCAGGCCATCTACCTGGCCGACACCACGCTGGCCGAGAATATAGCTTTCGGCGTTCCGCCGGAACTGATAGACCAGGACAGGGTGAAGCAGGCGGCGCGCCAGGCCCAGATAGCTGAATTTATCGAGAGCAAGCCGGAGGGCTACGGCGCCCGCGTGGGCGAGCGCGGAGTCCAGCTGTCGGGCGGCCAGAGGCAGCGGATAGGGATAGCCAGGGCGCTTTATAAGCGCGCCTCGGTCCTGATCTTCGACGAAGCCACCAGCGCGCTCGATAGCGCAACGGAGCAGGCGGTGATGGAAGCTATCGAAGGCGTAAACAAAGACGTCACTATCCTGATCATAGCCCACCGGGTGACCACGCTGAAGCGCTGCGACTTTATACTGCAGCTGGAAGGCGGGAAGGTTACAGCGCAGGGAAATTACGACCAGCTGCTCGAGGCCAGCCCGGTGTTCCGGAAGGCCGCGCTGGCCGCCGAGGCCGGCGGCGAAGGCGGGGCAGATGGCGAGTGAAGCCGGCATAAAAGGCCTGGTCAGCATAGGCCTGCCCACCTATAACAGACCGGAAGCGCTCAGGCGCTGCCTTGAAATTATTTCAGGCCAGACCTATAAAAATATCGAAGTGATAGTGGCGGACAATGCCTCCGAAGACGTCAGGGTTAAAGAGATAGCCGTGGAGTTCAGCCGGAGGGACCCGCGTATAAAATATTTCAGGCAGGAGAGCAATCTCGGCCTTCTGGCCAATACGGAATTCGTGCTTCAAAAGGCGGAGGGGGAATATTTCGCCTGGATCTCCGACGACGATTGGCGCTCCACGGAATTTATCGAGCTGCTGGTCGCGGAGCTGGAGAGGAACAAGGCCGTGAACCTGGCTTTCTGCGATTATCACGAGGTCCGCGAGGACGGCAGCCGGGCTTTGGAATATCCGGCGACGCATCTCGGCGTGTTCAAGCCTTTCCAGAGCCCCTCCAGGCTGGTCAGGACTTTGTCCTATTATCTGCAGGACGCTTTCCGCGGGAAATGCAATTTATTCTATTCGGTGTTCAGGCGTGCCCCGCTGGCCGCGCTTGACTTCAGGGAGATCAGCGGCGGCTACGGCAATATAAATACCGACAGCCTGCTGGTCTTCAATATGCTTCAGAAGGGGCCGGCGGTTATAATTCCCGAGGCGATGTGCACTCTTACCTGCGGGAATAAGAAGCATTACGCCGGGGATTTCGGCGGCCTGCCCGGGAAAGGGCTGGGCTTCCTGCGCGCTTTCGCGGCTATCTGGGACGAGAATAAACGCGACGCCAGGCTCTTTATAAAGAACGCCGGGCTGCCGCTGGAGAAGATCTTCATAGCTGCGGCTTTCCTGCCCAGGTTCGCCGCGCTTATAGCGAAAGCCGTGTTAAAAAAGTTTGCCCGCGCCTGCCCCGAAGAAGACCGGATAGAGGTTTCAGCCCCTAGAGAGCTGCACCTCCCCAATGTCACAATGGTGGCCATGGCCACCCGTAACGTAGAGGAAACGCTGAGCGGCATGGTGTATAGCTGCCGGGGAGTAAAATTCGGGGCCGTGAAACTGCTGTCCCATTTTTCCCCGCCGGGCATGGCCAGGATACCGGAGCTGGAATTCGTGCGGATAGAAAAGGTCAAAAGCATCGACGAATGGTCCCGGCAGATAATTTACGACCTGGGTGCGCATATTAAAACCGAGTTCGCCCTGCTGGTGCACGCCGACGGTTTTGTGGTGAACCCGTCCTCCTGGCGCAAAGAGTTCCTGGATTACGATTATATAGGCGCCCCCTGGCCGCTGCCTACGGATGATTTCTCCTACCGCGACGTGAACGGGAATATAGTGCGGGTGGGCAATAGCGTTTCGCTGCGCAGCAAGCGCCTGCTGGACCTGCCGGTGAAGCTGAATTTGCCCTGGGAGCCTTTCCACGGCTATTATAACGAGGACGGTTTTATCTGCGTCAAGAACAAGCATATCTACGAAGCCAACGGGATGAAGTTCGCGCCGCTGGACGTCGCTAAATATTTTTCGCATGAAGCGATGATACCCGAAGTAAAAGGTATAAAGCCTTTTGTCTTCCATAAATGGGCCGGGACCAATAGCGTCTATCCGCGGTATAGGGCCGGGGTCCAATGCTGATCACTGAACTTTATAATGGTCAGGGCCTGGGCAACCAGCTCTGGAGCTATGTGGCTACGCGGGCGCTGGCGCTGGACCGGGGCCTGGACTTCGGGATAATGAGCCCGGAGAAATTCAAAGGGAAGGATTTCCTCGAGCTGGATTTCGGGAAGAGGGTGGAGGGCGGTTCCGGGCCGGAGGGCGGGCCCCCTGAGACTCTGCCGTGCGGTATTACCAACTATTACGCCGAGAAAGACGTCTGGCACCCGAAGTATAACTGCGATATACGCGATTTCGACCCCGCCCTGCTTTCAGTGCCCGACAATACAAAGCTGGAAGGCTATTTCCAGTCGGAGAAATTCATCCTGCACAGGAAAAAAGAGGTGCGGGAATGGCTGAAGGTAAAGCCCGCTTTTGACCGCAGGGACTTTTCAGGCGAGAATATCTGCGTGATGAATATACGCGGGGGGGAATACAAAGGGACGCCGGACCTGATACTCCCGCGCTCTTACTGGACCGGCGCCGCGGCTAATATGCTGCGGTTCAATCCAGCGCTTGAATTCGTGGTGATAACCGACGATCTTAAATACGCCCGGAAGCTGCTTCCCGAATATAAAGCTTTCCATTTCGACATAGGCGGGGATTATTCGGCGGTGAAGAACGCCCGGTATCTCATACTGGCTAATTCCAGTTTCGCTTTCTTCCCGGCCTGGACCAGCGAGACGGTCAAGCGCGTGATAGCGCCGAAATACTGGGCCAGGCATAATGTCTCCGACGGTTTCTGGGCCTGCGCTTTCAACCTTTACAGGGACTGGCTGTGGCAGGACCGGGACGGGAAGCTCTCTTTTTTCGAGGAATGCGAAACCGAATACGCCCGCTATAAAGCCGTCAACGGCCTGGCCGCTTTCGGCGGAAGGCCTCCGGCGCCGCCCTTGTCCGCGCTGGGAAAGAAGTTCAGAAAAGTGATGGACGCGGCGTCGAAGGCCAAACACCGGCTGCTGGACTGAAGCTGATATGAAAGACCCGAAGAAAACCGACACTTTTTTTGTGATCTCCAACTTCAATACGGACCCGGAGCCGTATCTGCGCTATTGCTCGGACTACCATATCTACGACCAGTCCACGGACAAAGCGGTAAGCGCGGCGCTGAAGGAAAAATACAAAAAGATCTCTTTCGTGCTGAACACCGGACACAATATTTCCGACTATTTCCGCTTCTTCATCGACAATTACGATAAACTCCCGGAGCGGATGATGCTGGCCAAAGGGAATATGATAGGGCGGCACGTTTCGCAGGAGTTCTTCGACAAAGTGTACGCCAATAAGTTCTACACCTGCCTCTACGACGACCGCGCCAATAAGGACAAGCCCGGCATCGCCTACCAGCTTTACGACGGGGCTTTCCTGGAGATAAACAATTCCTGGTACGTCCCGTTCAGGACCCATAAATATTTCTCGAATTACAATGATCTGTTGCGCTTTGTCTTCATGGACCCGATAGTCCCGGAGTGGGTGCTGTTCACCCCCGGGGCCTGCCACATAGTCTCGGCGGAGCAGGTGCGGAAATACCCGGCGGCTTTTTACGAAAATCTCTACCACCTGGTAAGCTATACCTATTTCCCTTCAGAAGCGCACCAGGTGGAGCGCCTTATGAACCTGATCTTCAGCGCAAATTACGAAATGAACCCGTATATGGGCGATACGGCGGCTTTCAGGGCGAAGCTGGCTGAGCAGGAGAAACTTAATGCGGCGGCAGTCAGGGCGGAGGCCGGGCCCGGCGGGAAGACGGCGGCTTTAAAGCGGCGGTTCAAAGCCAGGTACAATGACCTGCTGCACAGGCTGATGCTCAGGTAGATTTTAGCTACAAGCGAGGAATATAATGGAAGAAGCAAAAACGAAAGCCGGGCGGACGCTTATAGAGATACTCAGGGACCTGAACCTGAACATCTCCGCCAACCCGCGCGGCACTGATAAAGGCGATTTTAAGAATTATGTGAAGGGCTTCTATGAGAAGGAGTTCGGCTCTAGGCGCGACGCCCGCAACAGGCTTTTTGAGATCGGGGTGAGGAGCGGGGCCTCGATGGCGCTCTGGGCCAATTATTTTAAAGACGCGGAGATCATAGGCGCGGATATAGAGCCTGTAGGCGCCCCCGCGGGGCCCCTGAAGGAATATGTCGACTATCCCTCCGTCAAGTTTTTCTGCAAGGACGCCTATAGCGCCGAGTTCGCCGACGGGCTGGCCGGCAAGTTCACCATCCTTATCGACGACGGCCCGCACAGCCTGGCCAGCCAGAAGCGTTTCCTCGAGCTCTACCTGTCGAAACTGGACGAGGACGGGGTCCTTATCATAGAGGACGTTCCGCGCGCCTACCGCAGTTCTTTCCAGTTCATGCTGATGCTACCGGGCGACAAGTTCGTCTTCGAGACCTATGATTTCCGCGCTATAAGCAAAACGGGCGACGATTTCCTGTTCGTGGTGCGCCACAATAAGGCCGGCGAAAGCCTGGCGGGGCGGAAAGCTTATTTAACTGCGAGATGCGCGCTGAGCTACCTCGCGGCCCCTTTCCGCAGGCTTATAAGGTTGCTTACACAATAGATAATGGAATTAATTCAAACATACAACATATCCCATGTCATAAAAGTCTGCTTTTTTGAGTCGGGTTTGTTGTAGTATATGCATCGCTGCAAAATTCTTATTATCGACGATAACCCGGCATGGCTATGGCAGGCTGGGGATGCCTTTCCCAAGGATAAATACATAATTTATACAGCTGATTCATGCCATGACGGTCTTAAGCAATTTAATGCGCATAGGCCAGATTGTGTTCTGCTTGATTATTGCCTGCCAGATGCGAATGGTGCCGTGTTTTGCTGCAAAGTAAGGAAAGAAGAGAAGATGGTTCGCACTCCTATAATTATTGTTAGTGGGGAGGGATCATGGGAGAAGTCGGCGTATACAGACTGTCAAGCTGACGGCTTTATTTTGAAGGACGCTGATTTTGCTAAGAATCGCGCAGTTCTAGAAATGGTTATGCGTCGGATATGCTGGGAGAGGGGAATACTTGAGGTAGGGGATATTCGTTTAGAGAGAGCTGGTCTAGAGGTTATTCGCTTTTCGAAGTCTGTTGTGAGGCTGTCTTTCTATCAATTCCAATTATTCTACCTGCTTGTTCAAGAAAGTCCTGCTTTTGTTTCAGAAGACGAGATTTCAAAGTGTCTGTATAATTCCGACTTTGCTCCGCAAAACGAGGAGTCTATCCGCGGCCGGATCCAACGGCTGCGAAAGAAACTCGGGTTGCAGTTGGGACGCCGTATAAAAAACAAATCATGTCTTGGCTGGACCTATGTGCAGCCCAGGCTTCGTGATGAAATCCCGCTTCCAATTGCCCAATAACTAAAACCCGCACACTCCCCAAAAAATAGTTCGCCAGACCTAACTCCGAGGTAAATATCTAGAAATCCGCACGCGAGCGTGATTGGATATTTTTGCCGCTTGATATAAACTACAAACGGTACGTTATGCTTTATCGTTAAAGATATTTTGGTCATGGTGTGTAAAATTGGGGCTAGAAATAACGAACGGGAGAACGTGAAATGAAAAAAATACTAGCAGCCTTAATCCTGTTTTCTGTTGCAAGTGATGTCTTAGCTACTAATTTTAATTCCATTACCATACAGGGGGAGCTTAGCTCCCCAACTCCAATATTCCCAGTCCGAGTCTGGATACGTTCTGGAGGTCCTAGCGGGGCAGTAGTGGGGACCGCTTCAGATGTGGCGCTTATCCCAGATGCCGGAGGCTTCTTTTCCACCCAAACCTACGTTGTCAATCCAGGCCCATGGGTATTTCAGACTGGTTCGGACTATATTGTGCAACTCACTAGTTCCACAGACGAAATAATCTCAACGTTCCCTGTAACTGCTGTACCGTTTGCGCTAACTGTGCGTGGTGACGCTCAGACAGGGAATCAGAATGTCTTTGGAGCTTACGGGAATATTGGTGTTGGGACAACAGCGCCATCATACAGGTTGCACATAACTTCTGCCGCCGGAACAGGCGGAGACATGGTTGTAATCTCTACTGGGACATCAAACGTCATTCGCCTGACCGGTGGCGGTGAAGTTTACGCAAGTAAGTATTATGGTGATGGGTCATCGCTAACCGGTGTGATGGGCGCAGGGGATAATCTCGGTAATCACACTGCGGCACAAAGCTTGAATATGGCTGGCAACAATCTCTTAAATGTATCAACTATAGTCGTTCAGGGCGATTCCATTGTGATTAGTCCAAATTCTCAGGGCAATTACGATCATAGTATTTCAATAGGACCTGATACCGTGAATAATAACGGGTATGGGATTGGAATTGGGAATAATGCATCTTCTAATTGGACGAATGGCATTGGATTAGGGTATGGTGCCGTCAGTAACTTTGATGGCGGTGTAGGAATAGGAAAAGGCACATCATATAACTACACACTAGGTGTTGGTGTTGGAACATATGCGGCTAATAATCAGAATGAGGGAGTTGGAATCGGGTTTTCGTCCAGTGGAAATAATTACTATGGTGTTGGTATTGGTGCTGACGCCCATAGCAATAGCAATTATGGCGTAGGAATTGGTGCTGATGCTCATGGCAATAGCTATTATGGCGTAGGAATTGGTAATGGTGCATATAACAATCACTCGTATGCAGTTGGTATTGGGGCTGGTTCACATGATAATGCTTATTATGCCACTTCAATCGGAGCTAACACTCTGTCGCTTTCATCGTCAGTCGCCTTGGGTTCGGATGCAAAGGCTACAAATAGCGAATCGTTGGCCATCGGGGCAGGAGCGAGAGCAACTGCCCTTCACTCTGTTGCACTTGGTGCTTATACAGTGAATAACACCACGTCTTCCGTAAAAATACGAGAAGGTTATTTACTATTGGTAGATAGCATTACCGCTAGTGGGCTAATAACAGCAAACAAATTTAGTGGTGATGGATCTGGACTTACCGGCATCACGCCTTTAGGGGCAGTACTGAAAACAGGCGATACGATGACCGGACAACTTACCATCGCGGGATCAACATTAACGGTAACGGGGAAGGACGCGAACGGTTATAGTTTAAGTCTTAGTTCTGGTATTAATATGCCTGCCGGCACAGTGACAGCCGGACTATTTAATGGGAGCGGGGCCTCGCTTACTGCCCTAAATGCCTCCAATCTTGCGAGCGGCACAGTTGCGGATGGAAGGTTGTCTTCAAATGTGAACCTGTTGGAGGCGAATCAGACGGTGGGAGGGAACAAGACTTTTACTGGGTTCGTTGTGCTGCCGACGAGAGATAAATTAAGCTTTTTAAACGAATTGGCGAATAGTAGTTCAACGGTCATTGATAATAATAGCCCGAACCAAGACTACGTGTTTACGAATACAACATTTATGGGTAATACCTGTGTGTTAGGGTCGACTCTTACAATTATCACAAATGGTGGCCGGGTGCAAGCTACATTCTCTGGAGCGCTTAATGCAAGTGGGTCACTATTGATAAGTTTGGGACTAAAGACGGATGGCGTCCCATGGAATGGAGATTATGCGATAACCACAATTTCTCCTGGCGGAGCTTGGTGGAATACGGGTGCCAGTTTTTCAGTGATCACACTTCCATTGCCGGCTGGAACGCATTCATTCTGTTTGGATACCAAAATCGCCTCTGGAACCGGTCAACTACTCGCAGACCGTGCGGGTATTATGCCACAATTCTGGGTTCAAGAGTTACGCTAAGGGGTGTTGAAAGGGGCGTATGAAAAAAATATTTTATTCTTTTCTTTGCTGCTGCATCTGTCCGATAGTTAGTGCCGGTGAAAATGCCAAGATCTTGTCAGGTGGGACAGGCTCCTCTTCTCGCCAGGTTAGGATTGTCGGGATTGGCTTAGGGGTGTCAGGGAGGGGGCAGGCTCCACTTGTTGGGCTTGGTCTGCCTTTTGCTGGTAAAAGAAAGGCGGTTGTCGGTGTGCGCCAGCCAGCCTCGGCTCCGGTTAGAGTTACAGTTTCTGAGATAAGTTCCGAGTTCAAACTGGGTGAAGTTTACGTCTACCCAAACCCGGCCAAGGGCGGACAGATTTCGATATTTCATGTAGAGGCCGGCCTAGCTGACATTGTTAAGATAACCGTATATGATGTTTCCGGGGATGTTGTTCATAATTACACTATTTCAGGGCAGCCCGGCGCTGTAAATGATGGGAACGGACTTGAATATGCCTATGAATACGCCTGGAGAGGACATATTCCCAGTGGGGTTTATTACTTTGTTGTAGAAGCACAGAAAGCGGAAAAAAAGTTGAGAAAAACCGGCCGGTTCGCCGTGATACGGTGAGAGGGGATATATGAAAAGGAATTTAATTATTCTCCCAGTTCTGCTCGGTTTCAACTGCACCGCTTATGCCCTTGAAAGCGGAGCGAGTTTCCTTAAAATTGACACTGCCGCCAGAGCAGTTTCGATGGGAACGGCTTACACGGCTTTGGCCTCCGGAGTCGAGGCAATATCGTATAATCCGTCCGGCCTGGCGATGGCGAAAGGGCTGGAAGTGGGGTTCAGCCATACAAATTGGCTGATGGATTCAACACATGATTTTATAGGCGTTGCCATGCCAATAAAATCAATAGGTACCGGGAACTATCTGGGGGGGTGGGTGGCAGGACTTGGCATCACTAAGCTAAGCAATTCCTCAATAGAGATACGCAATGCCGACCGCAGCGCTGGCGGGAGTTTTACCTCTTATGAGGAAGCGGTTTCCTTGGGCTTAGGTCGGACTATCGGGAGGAGCCGATTTGGCTTAGGAATAAAATATCTGGAAAGCTATATAGCCGGAGAAAAAGCGCGTGGGGCGGCAGTAGATATCGGCTTCAACAGGACATTAAATACACGTCTGCCGATAACCATTGGTTTAGCGGTGCAGAATCTTGGCAGCGGGCTGAAATATATGAGCCAGAGAGATCCTCTCCCGTTGTCGTTTGCGGCGGGATTTTCTTTCAGCATTGTCCCCGGTATTAATCTGGCCTTGGACTCTAAACGCTTTGTTTACGATAAACAGACTACCATAAGTTTTGGTACGGAATATGTGGTTTTGTCCGGTCTTGCCCTCCGTAGCGGTTACTTGACGAATACGGTAAGTAGCTTGAAGGGCAAGGGTTTCAGTGCGGGGGTAGGTTTTAGTTTTTGGACTACTAACTTGGACTATTCAGTAACGCCCTATGGGGAATTAGGAAATACCCAAAAAATTACGTTGAAGAAGAGCTTTTAATAGGCTAACTTCATAAATATATTCGCCGGGCTATGGAGCCCGGCTTTTTCGCCGTTGGCCAGGCCGATATGAGACCCTTTGCTATAATATAGATATCGATTGGAGAGGCTGATGTCCAGGTAGATATTAGCTGTGAGCGAGGAACATAATGGAAGAAGCAAAAACGAAAGCCGGGCGGACGCTTATAGAGATACTCAGGGACCTGAACCTGAACATCTCCGCCAACCCGCGCGGCACTGATAAAGGCGATTTTAAGAATTATGTGAAGGGCTTCTATGAGAAGGAGTTCGGCTCTAGGCGCGACGCCCGCAACAGGCTTTTTGAGATCGGGGTGAGGAGCGGGGCCTCGATGGCGCTCTGGGCCAATTATTTTAAAGACGCGGAGATCATAGGCGCGGATATAGAGCCTGTAGGCGCCCCCGCGGGGCCCCTGAAGGAATATGTCGACTATCCCTCCGTCAAGTTTTTCTGCAAGGACGCCTATAGCGCCGAGTTCGCCGACGGGCTGGCCGGCAAGTTCACCATCCTTATCGACGACGGCCCGCACAGCCTGGCCAGCCAGAAGCGTTTCCTCGAGCTCTACCTGTCGAAACTGGACGAGGACGGGGTCCTTATCATAGAGGACGTTCCGCGCGCCTACCGCAGTTCTTTCCAGTTCATGCTGATGCTACCGGGCGACAAGTTCGTCTTCGAGACCTATGATTTCCGCGCTATAAGCAAAACGGGCGACGATTTCCTGTTCGTGGTGCGCCACAATAAGGCCGGCGAAAGCCTGGCGGGGCGGAAAGCTTATTTAACTGCGAGATGCGCACTGAGCTACCTCGCGGCCCCTTTCCGCAGGCTGGGGACTCTGTTCTTTGGGGGTAAGAAATGAAAGTTTACGATTGTTTTCAGTTTTTCAACGAGCTGGACCTGCTTAAGCTCAGGCTTAATGTGCTGGACGAGGTAGTGGACAAGTTTGTGATAGTGGAATCCACGGTAACTTTTTCCGGCCAGCCGAAGCCGCTGTTCTACAATGAGAACAAGGAACTTTTTAAAGAATTCCGCGGCAAGATAATACACATAATCGTGTCGGACACCCCGAACGGCCCCGGCGTTTCCCCGTTCGACAGGGACGTGTTCCAGAAGAACGCGCGCTCCCGCGGCCTGACAGGCTGCTCTAAGGACGACGTTATAATGTACAGCGACCTTGACGAGATACCGAACCCGGCGAAGATAAAGGAGATCCTGGCCGCCTTCGACCCGGAGAAGATCTACCAGTTCGCCCAGCGCCAGTTCTATTTTTACCTGAACCTTGAGGAGGTTTCAGGCAAGCTGCTTTCCTACGCCGGGGATTTCGCCGGCGTGAAGCATAAACAGTGGCTTGGAACCTACCTTTTCCGGCTGGGCCTGCTGGACAGGTTCCCGCTGGCGGAACTCAGGATCAATAAGACGCCGGAGCGGAGCGTCCGGGTGGCCGACGGCGGCTGGCACTTCACTTATATGGGCGGAAGCAAGGACGAAGATGTCGCAACACGGGTGGCGCATAAAATAAAGTCCGCGGCGCACCAGGAATTCAATACCACAAAAATACTTTCCAGGATAGTGAAGAATATCGCCGGGAAAAAGGACGTTTTCGGCCGTTCCTCAAAGTTCAAGAGAGTGGAGATAGACGCGACTTACCCGGAGTACCTTCTGAAGAACCTCGAGGCTTTCTCCCATCTGGTAATGCCGCCCGAAGAGAAGAAGGGTTTGTTCTCCTGGCTGCGCTGAGCGGCCCGGCGACGGAATATAATGGCTAAAGTCATCGTCCGGATAAAAGGCGGGCTGGGCAACCAGTTGTTCTGCTATGCCGCGGCGCGCCGCCTGGCTTTGGCCAATAAAGCCGAACTGGCGATAGACGATGTCACGGGTTTCGCGCGGGACATCCAGTACCGGCGCAAGTATATGCTGGATAAGTTCAGCATTACGGCCCGAAAAGCGACTCCGGCGGAGCGCCTTGAGCCTTTCGAGCGCTACAGGCGCGGCCTGGCTATGTTCCTGTCGCGCCGCAAGCCCTTCGGGCAGAGGCCTTACCTGGAGCAGGAGGGGCTCGACTTCGACAGGCGGCTGCTTGACCTTAAAGTGAGCGGTTCCCTATATTTGGACGGTTACTGGCATTCCGAGGATTATTTTAAAGACGCGGAGGAACGGCTGCGCGAAGACCTGCGTATCATACCTCCGGCCGATGAACAGAACCTCAGGCTGGGGGTGGAAATAGTTTCGGGGCCTTCCGTGGCCCTGCATGTCCGCAGTTTCGCGGCCGGCGATTCCTCCTCCACTCTTGCCCCCGAGTATTACAGGCGGGCCCTGGAGTATACCGAAGCCAAGCTGGGGAAACCCAGGTATTTCCTTTTCTCGGAGGAGCCCGCCGAAGCAATGGTCCGCCTGGCCCTGCCGGAAGGGCGGGTGACCGTCGTCTCCCATAATAAGGGCGGCGAGGCCGCCTGCGCTGACCTATGGCTGATGTCGAAGTGCTCGCATTTTATAATCGCCAACAGCACTTTCAGCTGGTGGGGGGCCTGGCTCTCGAACGCGCCCGGGAAAATGGTGGTGGCGCCTAGGAATGGTTTTGCGAACGAGGATATTCTCCCGGAGCGGTGGGTCAAACTTTAAGGCTAAGATGAAAAACATACTTATACTTGGCGGGCTGGGTTTTATAGGGAAGAACCTGCTGGAGGAATTCTCCGGGGACCGGCGGTATTCGCTTATAGTCTTCGACCGCCCGGCCGCGCTGAAGAAAGCCGTTCGCCGCAAAGGGGTCAGGTATTACGGCGGCGATTTTGATTCGCAGCCCGCTCTTGAAAAAGTTTTCAGGGAAAACAAAGTGGATACCGTCCTGCACCTGGTTTCGACCACGGTGCCGGCTGCCTCGGACGGTTTCGAAATGGTTTACGATATCGAATCCAATTTGGTCCCGACCGTGCGGCTTTTATGCCTGATGCGTAAATACGGCGCCCGTAAAATAGTTTTCGCCTCGTCGGGCGGGACGGTCTACGGCCCCGAGACGGCGCACGCGCGCGGCGGCGGCATCCCGGAAAACGCTTCCACGAACCCGATCTGCTCCCACGGCACCGTCAAGCTCGCTATCGAAAAATATATTCAGTTGAGCGCCTACCTGCACGGCCTGGAATACCTTGTGCTGAGGATCTCCAATCCATACGGGGAATATCATTCCTCCAGGGTGCAGGGGCTCATCAACGTAGCGCTCAGGAACGCGCGCACCGGTAAACCCGTTACTGTCTGGGGCGACGGGAAAGTGGTCAGGGATTATATTTATATCGCGGACTGCGTAAAGGCCGTGAAGAAGCTGATAGACCTGGGCGCCTCCGGCGAGATAATAAATGTCGGGTCGGGGAAAGGCTATTCGGTGAACGAGGTACTGCGCCTGGTCAGGGGCCTGGCGGGGGATTTCAAGATAGAAAGAAAGCCCGGGCGCAAGTTCGACGTGCCCATGGTGGTTCTTGATATACGCCGCCTTAAGTCTTTGACGGGTTTCCGCCCAACTGATATCAGGACCGGGATAAAGAATACTTTAGAATGGCTGAGGAAAAAGCCCGAATGAACCAGGCGCCGCCTTCAGGGACCCCGGGGGTTTCCGTGCTGATGTCCTGCTATAATGGCGGGCGCTGGCTGGGCGAAGCCATAGAAAGCGTGCTTGCGCAGACTTATGCGGACTTTGAATTTATCATGGTGGACGACGGGTCAAAGGACGACACGCTCGAGATAATAAAGCGCTATGCCGCAAAGGACCGGCGCATTGTGGTCATTGCCAAGCCTAACACCGGGCTGGGCGATTCCCTGAACGCCGGGATAGCCAAAGCCCGCGGCGCCTGGATAGCCAGGGTGGACCAGGACGATCTCTGCGAACCCGCGCGCCTTGAGCGGCAGCTCGCCTTCGCCGGGAAGCATCCCGAAGTCGTTCTGCTTGGTTCCGGCTTTGCCGAGATTAATGAGGCGGGCGAGGTAGTGGCGGAGCACAGGTATCCGCGGGCGCACCGGGCCCTCGTCTCAAGGCTCGAGCGTCTTCAGGCTTTTTTCCCTCATTCCTCGGCTTTCTACAGCGCCGGGGCCGCGAGGCGGGCCGGCGGGTATAATAAACTTATCAGCCGGGCCGAGGACTGGCGGTTCTGGCTTGAGCTGTCCCTGCAGGGCAGGATCGCCTGCCTTCCCGACCCGCTCGTGAAGATACGAAAACATCCGGGACAGATGTCCCTTCATGGCAGCGGAGTGCGGCAGATCTGCGACGCGGCCGCCGCGGCGGCCTGCCACCTGCTTCTAAAGGCCGGACGGAAGGACCCCTCGGCGGCCAGGGATGAAGCGGAATGGGGCGAGTTCCGGGACTGGGTGGGCGCAAGGGTGGACGAGTACGGCATACCGGGACAGCGAAAGGCCTGGTGGGAAGCCCGCGATAAATTTGTTTCCTCGGGGGGCGGGCCGGCCGGCCTGCTGCTTTTCGGAACGAGCCTGTTAACCTCGGGGCATGCGCTGGCGCTGCTGCGTAATAAATTTTTTGGTTCGAATTTGCCGCGGCGCCTTGCGGCGGAGTGGACGGAGCATTTGAAAGAGAAAACTCGCGGCTAATTATATGAAACTGGCCATCATAAACCATACCGGGGGGGGGATAAGCGGCGGGTATAAAAATTACCTCCAGAGCATTTTGCCGCGCCTCGCGGCCGACCCGCGGGTAGAGTCCATCCTTTGCGTTTCCCCGCGCTCGATAAGGATAGAGGAGCTGGCGGCCCCGAACGAGAAGATACGGTTCGAGACCTGCGCGCCGTACAGGCCTTTAAGCAGCGGGATAGACGCTGAAATGGAAAGGCTGCTCTCCACTTATCTTCCGGATATTATCTTCGTACCGACGGCAAGGGTGGCCGGGTTCGGGAAGGTCCCGGTAGTGACGATGATCCAGAACATGGCCCCGCTGGTTTCCTGGGAATGGTACGGCCTTTGGCAGAAATTCAAGCTTATGGTGCAGAGGCATGAAACGCGCAGGGCCGTGCGCCAGGCCGCGAAGATCATAGCCATCTCCGGCTTTGTCAGGCAGTTCCTCCTGGAAAAATGGGCGGTCCCGGAGGGAAAAATAGAGCCGATATATTTCGGGACCCCTTTATCTGCGGAGAGCGCCGTAAGGCCCGAGACCGTGCCCGCCGATTGGCAGGATTTTATTTTTACCGCCGGGTCGATCGAGCCGTACCGCAGCCTGGAAGATATCGTGAAGTGCGCCGAATATTCCAGGAAAAAGCTGGGAACTCCCCTAAGGATAGTGATCGCGGGGCACGCTAAAGAGGATATGCGCCAGTACGAGCTTCATCTTAAGAATATGGTGGAGAAAGCCGGGGTGGCCCGGGATATTTGCTGGGCCGGGCAGATCTCGGCCGAGAAAATGACCTGGTGCTACAAGAACTGCTCGGCTTTCGTCATGACCAGCCGGGTCGAGGCCGGGCCGAATACCGTTCTCGAATCTATGAACTGCGGGGCTATCTGTATAGCCGCTGATAACGCGCCCCTGCCGGAATTTTACGGCGAGACCGCTCTTTATTACAAGCCGGGCGACGGCGAGATGCTCGCTTCCAGGATCGGCGAGGTCCTCGCCTGGAACGAAGAAAAAAAATCTAAGATTTCCGCTGCCGCTTACGCGCGCTCCTGCGGATTTACCTGGGAAAGATCGGCGAAGCGGACGGTGGACCTATTCGAAGAGGTCTTTAAGCGGGCCGCCGCGGGAGCTTCATGAAACGCGATGCGATTCTGCTGGTAGCCGGCCGCGCCGCGCAGGCCGTTCTTACCCTGGCCGCGTTCAGGCTTCTTACCGCTTTCCTTTCCCCGGCCGAGGCCGGCGGCGTTTACCTTATTCTTTCCGTGGCGGCCTTCTTCGGAATGTTCGCGCTGAACCCCGTGTTCATGTACCTGGGCAGGAAACTGTTCGTCTGGCACGACTCGGGCTCTGTCTCCGAGCATTTGTTCGGCTATAACCTTTACTCCGTCGCGGTCTCGCTGTCCGCGCTCCCCGTCGTGTTCTGGCTCTGGAAGCTTTTCGGCGTGGGGGCCGGCCTGCCGGGGCTTGTCTTCGCCCTCGCGGTCGCCTGCTATACTTACGCGCTGAACTGGAACCAGGTTTTCCTGCCCTTTTTGAACACCCTGGGGCATAAGTCCAGTTTTGTCCTGCTTACGCTCGCCGCTTCGGGACTCGGCCTTTTTTTCTCCGTAGCCGCCGTCCATTTCAACGCCCCTTCCGCGCTCTGGTGGATGTCGGGGCAGATCGCCGGTATCGGCCTGTCGGCCATCCTCGGGTTTTACGTATTCCGGAAAAAAGCGCCGGAGCCCCCGGGGGCGGCGGCGAGGTCCCTGGCGTACGCGAACAAGTCGGTTCTTTTAAACGTCGCCGGTTTCGCCGGTCCACTTGCGGGCGCCGCTTTCTTTATCTGGGCCCAGGCCCAGGCCTACAGGATAGTGGTGGAAAAGATCAGCGGGCCGGAGTTCCTCGGTTACCTGGCGGTAGGTTTCAGCATCGCCACCAGCGTAGCCGGGATACTCGAGTCCCTGGTACAGCAGCTCTATTTGCCGGTATTCTACCGCCAGATAACCGGCGCCGACAGGGAAGCCCGCGGCGCCGCCCTTGCCGAATTAGCCGCGAAGACCATCCCGGTCTACCTTATCTACCTGTTTTTCCTGGTCGGAACTTCCGAATACCTTGCTTCCTTTTTAGTGGCTGAAAAATACCGCGGCGTTTTCGTTTACGCAAGGTACGGCGCGCTCATAGAGTTTTTCCGCATGACGGCCAATATCCTGGCGTCTGCGGCCCATTCGGAGATGCGGACCGGGGCGCTGATCAAGCCCTACTTTTTCGGCGGCGTCTCGGCCGTGGCCGGAGTCTGCCTGGCGGCCCTGTCCCCGGCCCCCTCCGTTCTTATTCCGCTGGCTCTCGCGGCCAGCGGCCTGGTGACTGTAGGGATCATGTGGACCAGCATGAACTCGCTGGTCCCCCTGGACCTCCGCCCTGAGCCGCTGCTCCGCTATTCGCTCCTCTCGGCTCCTTTTCTGTCCCTGGTCTTCGTTCGGGCGGGAGGCTTCCTGCCTTCTTTGTGCCTGCTTTTAATTTCCGGAGCGTACTTTTCTTTTTTGCAGTATAAAGTCGCGGGTAAATGGCTCGGGGGCCTGAAAATAAGTCCCGGCGCCGAAAAAGGCTCTTTATGACCAGGAGCCCCGGATCGGTTACGATAGCCATCCCGACCAGGAACAGGATAGACGGCCTGATCAAAGCATTGACCTCCGCGGTCGGCCAGACATATACGGACCTGGAGATAATCGTTTCCGACAATAACTCGGGCGGGGACGTGAAAGGCGCGCTTTCCGCTTTTAAGGACGGCCGTATCAAGAGCTTCAGGCATGACAGAGACCTGAGCATGACGGAGAACTGGAACTTTTGCCTTAAGCAGGCGGCCGGCGATTATTTCCTCCTGCTTTCGGACGACGACCAGCTGGTCCCGGAGGCGGTAGAGACGCTTGTCAGGGCTTTCCTGCCCGGAAAGACGGCTCTGTCCTACGGGCGCGCCGTTTTCAGGGACGAAGCCGGCGGGCCTCTGGGCCTGAGCCGCGGCGCGCCGCCGCTGGAAAGCGGCGAGGAATTCATAAAAGCGTCTCTCGCTGGCCGAAGGAACGCCCTGCCGTCCGGAACTCTTTTCCGGACCGAAGCGGCGCGCCTCCTCGGCGGTTATCCGGAAACAGGGAACTCTACTGACCTTGCGTTAAGGCTGGCCTTGGCCACTCAGGGCGCAGCAGCGTATTCCCTGAAGCCGGTCGTGGAGTATTCGATACATCCCGGGGGGTTGTCATTCGATACGGCTAAAACGAAGGAAAGTTTCCTGAGGCTCGCGGCCTGGGCAGGGTTGCCTTCTTCGCCGCTGAATAAATGGCATAATAAGGTCGAAAGCTATTGCGCCGGCTCTTTACGCGCGAGAGCCAGGGCGTGTTCACTGAGGGGGGATTCCAAGGGCGCCAGGCTCCTTTTGAGCGCCTCAAATCTTGTCTCTTCCGAATCTCTACTGGAGAATATCCTGGTGGAGGTTTTTTCCTGGACGCCGGTTAGGTATTTAGCCGCGCTGAGTAGAATGATCCAAAAAAATATCCGCGGCTCTTTTCCCGGACGAAAACTATGAAATACCCGGGCTCTGCTTATTGGCGCGGGCTGAATTACCCGAAGGCCGCTGTAAAACTTTCCGTCCCGGCCTTTTTTATCGCGGGATACGCCTTTACAGCCGAAAAATTCACGGAGCATACTTTTTCTTACCTGGCCCTCAATTTTCTGGCGTGTTTGTCGGCCTCTGTCGCCGCTGTAATGCTGCTCAGGCGCGGCCGCCTGCCCGCGGCATGGCTGGTTTTCCTGATAATGCTCGTGTTCGGCTATGCGAAGTTCTACGGCATCACGCTTTTTCCGGATTTGCCGTGCCCCTTCTTTCCTTCGCGCGCCGCGCCGTTCTTCGAGAGCGCAGATATCCTTTTCAGAGCGTTCATTATTCAGACAGTTTCTTTTGCGGCTTTGTGCGCGACTATTACCGCGTTCGTGCTGGCAGACACCGGCCGCGGCTCGGCAGGTCCTTCCCGGGAAAAAGGGCCCGGCGCCGGGCAGGCGTCCGGAGAGAGGCTTCTTTCCTGGAGCGCCGTTTTTCTCTTCCCGGTCCTGGCGTATCTTGTTCATACTTACAAGATCGGGATACTTGGCCGTCCCTCAGATCCGCTTCCTTTACATCTGTCCGGGCTCATATTTTATTCCCAGATAATAATTCTTCCCGGCCTTATTTTATCCCAGGTTCACTTCGCCTCAAAAGCAGGCGACCGTAAGATGGCTTTTTTCGGCGGCGCGCTTTTATTCCTGTGGTCTGCGGGTGACGCGCTGCTGAGGGGAAGCAAAGGAAGCCTACTGCTGGCTCCCCTCCTTATTGTATTTCTGTGGCTGAGCGGGGGCATTAAATTCAGAAAAGGCGAGACTTTTTCGATCCTGGCCGCCGGATCCCTTGCTCTGCTCTCGACCCCGTTCATGGCGGCTTACCGCATATGCCGTCTATCCGGCGCGACCCTCCCTGCCGCTATTGCTTCGTCCATGCGGAGCTATTCTTCTTTGCCCGTGTCCTTGCTCGAAAGTGTCGTCTTTATATTTTTCAGGATACCCGGGATAGAAACCGCGGTCGTTGTTCTTGGCCTGGGCGGGGTTCCCCTGGGCTTTTCCTCGCTTGCCCTGCTGTTTTCCGGGGGGGGGATCAGCGGCTATATAACACAGACTCTTTTTTCCTGGCCGTCTAAATATCCGAATTCTTTCGCGTCGTCCTTTCTGGCGGGGGCCTATTTAGCCGGGGGATACGCGGGAGTGGTCGCGTTCGCGATACTGGCCGGAGCGGCTTCGACTTTCCTCTGGGAGAAATTATCGTCTCTGGATATGGAAGTTGCTCCCGTGGCGCTGTCCTTTTTCCTTCTGGTCCTTTTCTACGGCATGACGGAGGGCGTTTCTCCCGTTCTGTTCAAGCAGGCGGCGGCCAGCATTGTCCTTGTTCTTATTTGCGAGGCCGCCGCGCGGCTTCACAGGTTCAGATTTTTACACGGGAGGGGGCCGGGGTGAGGATTTTATTTCTGCTTCAGGATTTCCCTTATCCTCCCGCTACCGGGATAAACCGCAAGGTTTTTGGACTGCTTTCTTATTTGGGTTCAAGAGGCCTGGAATGTGATGTCTTATGCTTCGGCGGGCCGGAAGCCGCGGCGAGGGTCCCCCCGTTCGAGGGGGCAATTCCCGGGGTAAAGGTTCTGGCAGTCGTTCGCCCCGCTTCCGGGATAGTACGGATCTTAAAAAAACTCCTATGCCTGCTCAGAGGGCTTCCGCCGTCCCTCGGCGGCTTCAACAGCGGGGAGTTCCGGGCGGCGCTCAAAAGAGCCGCGGTTGATAAATCCTACGACGCCGTCCATTACGACGTGATAAATATGGCGCAATACCTGCCCTGGGGCCCCCCGGTTCCGTCCGTCCTCTCTTCCAACGACGCTATCTCGTTGTTCTATGAAAGAATGATACGCCAAGGCCCGGGTATTCTGCGCAGGCTTTATCTTACAGTTTCGAAATATCTGATAACAAGGTTCGAAAGGGAAGTTTATCCGAAATTCGATGTGGTGCATGTGGTTTCGGAGGAGGACTCCTTCCATTTGCGCGGGTTATGTCCCGGGCTTGCCGTAGAAGTTATTCCGATAGCCGTCGATACTTCCTTTACCGGGCTGAGTTTCCCGGAGTCCGGGCGGAGCAAGGCCGCGCCAAGGATCCTCTTCACCGGCAACCTGGATATTCTCGGCATAGCGAACGGCCTTTTCGAGTTTCTTGAAAAAGAGTACAGCGATCTTGTGGCGGAGACCCCTCCTTTTGAGTTCTATGTTCTGGGGCCCAAAGCCGGAAAGCACGATGAGAAACGGCTCTCGGCTTTCCACGGATTGAAATATTTCAAGTGGGTGGAGGATTACAGGAATTTTCTGGCGGAGGCCGATATTTTGCTTGCACTGGACAAATCCGGCACCGGTATTAAAACGCGTGTGCTGGATGCCATGGCTCTCGGCAAGCCTGTCGTAGGCACCAGGATAGCCTTCGGAGGTATCGCGGCGGAGAACGGCAGGGACTGCTTTATTTGCGATAGCCCCCGGGAAACGGCAGTTGCGCTCAAGCTTCTTCTTCAGGCGCCGGAATTAAGAGAAAAGACCGGGAAGTCGGCGCGTCAACTGATGCTTTCAAGGTATGCAGTTACCGTGGTCGGTCCCAAATGGCTGACTTTGTACTCGGGGCTCAGTGCCGGGGGGCAGTTAACAGGGAAGGCTGCGATATGATCGTAAAAAAATGGCTTTCACAAAGGACCGGGCCCATGGACCTGCCGCTGCTTTTGCCGGCCTTGATAGTTGTCTACACCCTCCTGTTCGAATGGAGAGGTGTTTTCGAGCTCCCGAACCTGTCTTTTGCCGGCAACCTCCTTAAAGTCGCGATCCCCGTATTCTGTCTGGCTTTTGTTCTGACCTTAAAGCCCTCTTTCGGTAATACCGGGCTTAAGCGCTATTTCCAGTTCTTCCTTTTATTCTGCGCCTGTGGATTATTGTCCTGCATTCTTTCCTCTGACCCGAGGGAAGCCTTTACCCAGTGGTGTAAATACCTGCCCCGCTTTATATTTTTCAGCTTTATCGGTCTGTACCTGATAAAGAACGGAAAAATGTCTGCAACACTAATGAAGTGTTTCGTCGCGATAGCGGTATTAACGGTTATTCAGTACATTTTTCTCGAAATAGCGGATTTTAACGGATTGGCCGGAAGCTTTGTGCTGCCAACGCCGCGCGGATATGTCTACCATGGCCCTTATGGGATACTTGGACAGGGTTGGGCCAGGATGCCCTTCAATAATATTTCATTTTTCCGGCTATATGGCTTTTGGTTGGAGCCTTCCACCGCCTCGGGTTTTTTACTGTCTTCGGCGTTTTTTTCCGAAGCGCTGTATCTTCGCACTAAATTGAGCAGGTGGAGAACTGCCGCAATAATGTGTTTTCTCGGCGGTGCTATCGCCACGTTCTCCAATACCGGCTACCTTATTGTCGGGTTGACGGGATTGCTTGAGGAAATATTCCTGGTTAAGACCGGCAAACATGCGAGCGGGCATTTATGGAAACTCGCTTTCTTTATTTGTGTTATTGGAACCGCGCTCTTCGGCCGGATGGTGGTCTCCAGGTATTACGCGGACAATAAGGATCTGCGTTATCTGATCGGGGTGCGCGAATCTGTCCAGGATCCATATGGCGGCCGGTTCGCCGCGGTCCGGGCAAATCTTGAGGCGCTCACGGCGTCCCCGCTGACCGTCCTGTTCGGCGTAGGTTTTAAAATTCCGGTTAAGGATTCACCATACTCATCTGCTTCGGCTCCTTTGCTTTGGCTGGTCTTTACGGGAGTCACCGGCTTGCTGGTTCTGGCGCTGCGCGAGTGGCAACTGGTAGCGGAGATAGGAAAACATTTCTTTTCCTCCGTGTACGCTTTGCGCATTTCACAGGCCTGGCTGGCGGCTTTTATCTCGAATCTGATATACGGAGATCTTATGACGCCGTTTTACCTGATCACGGTCGTCATCGTGTTTTCGAGCTTGTATGCGAACGGACTTGATGCCGGTAAAGTCACTGCTGCCCCCGCCATATAGACGGCTTTTTCCGGCTCTGAAATGCCCGGCGATTTAAAATTTGTTATTATTATACAAGCGGGCGGACCCGCCGTGAGGTTTTTTTTCAAGGCGCATAATGACAGGGGCTGAAAAAACAAGAATACTTATATTGGGCGGAGGCGGAACGCTGGGGCATAAGGTCTGGCAGTATCTGCCTTCCAGGTTCCCCGATACTTTTGTCTCCATCCGCAAAAAAAAGGATTTTTACGCCAGGTGCGGGCTGTTTGCCGGACAGAATGTCATAGATGGCCTGGACCTGAGGGATTTTTCCCGGCTTAATTCCGTTCTTAACGATATTAAACCCGCTGTTATCGTGAACTGCGCCGGGGTAACGCTGCGCAGTAAAGAGGCGCTGGACAAGAATTCCGCTATTTCCATTAACGCCCTTTTACCGCACAGGCTGGCCGAATGGTGTTCGCACACCGGGGCGCGCCTTATCCATTTCAGCACGGTCTGCGTTTACGACGGTAAGGCCGGGGGCTATACCGAGGAGGACCTGCCCGACGCCCGCGACCTTTACGGCATGACCAAGGCCCTCGGCGACGTTAACGCCTCTTTCGCGCTTACTCTCCGTTCCTCTTTTATCGGCCGCGAGATCTTCGGCGGCGCCGAGCTGCTTGAATGGTTCCTGGCGCAGAAGGGGAAAAAGATAAAGGGCTTTACTAAGGCCATGTTCACCGGCCTTACTGCCAATAAGCTGGCCGAACTCGTGGGGGACCTTATCGAGAACCACCGGGGCCTGAACGGCCTTTACCATGTTTCCAGCGAGACCGTTTCAAAATACGACCTGCTCAGGCTCATGAAAGAGGCCTACGGGCTGGAAGTGCGGATAGAGCCCGACGACAGCTTCGAGTGCCGGCGCGATCTGAACGGCGACAGGTTCGCCAAAGCCGTCGGTTTTGCCTGCCCGCCCTGGAAGCGGATGATGGCCGAGATGGCCGCGGACAGAACGCCTTACGGCGACTGGCGCAAATAAAGGAACTGCCTAGCTATGCCAAACCTTAAAAATAAAACGATCCTTATCACGGGGGGCACCGGCTCCTTCGGGCACGAGCTCCTCGATACCATAGTGAACAAGGAGTATAAAGAGGTCCGCATCTTCAGCCGCGACGAGCTCAAGCAGGAGCACATGCGCATCCAGCTGAATAACCCGAAGGTAAAATTCTATATCGGCGACGTGCGCGACCGCGACAGCGTGGACCAGGCGATGAAAGGCGTGGATATGGTCTTTCACGCCGCGGCCCTGAAGCAGGTCCCGTCCTGCGAATTCTTCCCGATGCAGGCCGTGATGACGAATATCCTCGGCAGCCATAACGTCGTGGAATCCGCCATCCAGTATAAGATCGAAAGCGTGGTCTGCCTGGGCACGGATAAAGCCGTCTACCCGGTGAACGCGATGGGGATGACCAAGGCCCTGATGGAGAAGGTCAGCCAGGCCGCCTGCCGCGGCCTCACGGACAAGGATACGCGGGTCTCCTGCGTCAGGTACGGCAATGTGATGTGCTCGCGCGGTTCCGTCATCCCTCTGTTCATAAAGCAGATCAAAGAGAAAAAGCCGATAACTGTCACCGAGGCCGGGATGACCAGGTTCCTGCTCCCGCTGCCGGAGGCCATAAAGCTGGTGCTTTTCGCTTTCTCGAACGCTAGGCAGGGCGATATCTTCATCAAGAAGGCCCCTGCCTGCACCGTCGGAGACCTCGCGCAGGCGCTGAAGGAGCTCTTCAGGTCCGACGTTCCGGTCAGGAGCATCGGGATACGCCACGGCGAGAAGATCTACGAAACTCTCGCTACCATCGAGGAGCTGCGGCGCGCCGAGGACATGGGCGATTATTTCAGGGTAAGCATGGACGACAGGGACCTGAACTACAACAAGTACTTTACCGAGGGGGATAAAAAGGAAGCGCGGCTTTCCGACTACACCTCTCACAATACCGAGCGGCTGGGCGTGGAACAAGTGAAGGAAATGCTCCTGAAGCTGCCGGAAGTCGCCGCGGAATTAAAATAGACTTGGAGACCTTATGCCTTTGAAAGTAATGACCATCGTCGGGACCAGGCCGGAAATCATCAAGCTCAGCCGCGTGATGGCGGAGCTGGAGGAGCACGTCAAGCACGTTATCGTGCATACCGGCCAGAATTACGATTACGAGCTGAACGAGATCTTCTTCAAAGAGCTCGGCATCCGCAAACCCGATTATTTCCTGGACTCCGTGGGCAAGACCCTGGCGGCCACCATAGGCAATATCATCGCGAAGGCCGACGAGGTAATGGAGAAGGAGCAGCCCGACTGTCTCCTGCTTTACGGCGACACCAACAGCTGCCTTTCTGTGATGCCGGCGAAGCGCCGCAAGATCCCTGTGTTCCATATGGAAGCCGGGAACCGCTCTTTCGACCAGCGCGTGCCCGAGGAACTTAATCGCAAAGTGGTGGACCATCTGAGCGACATAAACATGACGCTGACCGAGCACGCCCGCCGGTATCTCATCTCCGAAGGGATACGCCCTGAAACAGTGATAAAGACCGGCTCGCCTATGAAGGAAGTCCTGGCGCATTATATGCCGAAGATCCTCAAGTCCGACGTGCTGAAGCGCCTGAAGCTCAAGGAACACGCTTATTTCGTGGTCAGCACGCACCGCGAGGAGAACATAGACAGCCCGGAGAACTTCCGGAACCTCCTGGGCTCGCTGAACGCGCTGGCGAAGAAATATTCGATGCCGGTGATAGTTTCCACCCACCCGCGCACCCGCAAGAAGCTAGAGGAGCTCGGGATGAAAGGCCTGGACAAGCGCATAAGTTTCCTGAAGCCGCTAGGTTTTTACGACTATGTAAAGCTGCAGCTCAGCGCTTTCTGCGTGGTCTCCGACAGCGGCACGATAACCGAGGAATCCACCATACTGAACGTGCCCGCCGTCACTATCCGCCAGGCGCACGAGCGCCCCGAAGGGATGGACGAAGGCACGCTGATAATGTGCGGCCTCAAGACGGAGCGCGTCCTGGAATCCGTGGACGTGGTCGTCAAGCAGCATTCCTCCGCGAACAGGCGCTTCCGGCTGGTCCCGGACTACGACACCGACAATGTCTCCAAAAAAGTCCTGCGCATAATCCTGAGCTACACGGACTATATCAACCGTACGGTCTGGCGCCGCCAGGTCTGATAAATATGGAGATCAGGACACAGAAGCATCCGAAATTCATCACGAAGCATAAAACGGGCGCCGCTAACGGTTACCTCGTCCCGCTTTACAATATAAACGACGGGCTTTTCCCCAAGGGCGCCGAGCCGAAGCAGGTTTACCTTACGGTCATCTCTCCCGGAGAGAAGAAGGCGCCCCACCTTCATTTCATCCGCACCGGGTTTTTCACCTGCATAAAGGGCGACGTTAAAATAGTTCTGAAGACGCCTGAAGGGTATAAAGAGTTTTATTCCGGTGAAAATCACGAATATCTTTCCGTGGAAGTTCCGACGGGGGTTCCCTCGCTGGTAATCAACGCCGGCGAAGGGGAAGCCTTCGTCCTGAATATGCCGAACCCCGCGTGGACTCCCGATATGAACGACGAGCACGACGCCGACTTCAGCGATTATAAGCCGGGCTGAGCGGAGCCCGCTCCCGCCGACCTCCATATGCCGGAAAAACTTAAGATCCTTATAATCACCGAAAGGTTTTACCCGGAAGAATTCATAATCAATGGCCTGGCCGCGGAGTGGGCGGCCGGCGACCTGCAGGTGGACGTGCTCACCCAGGCGCCCAGTTATCCGGCCGGGGCGATCTTTCCGGGCTATTCGAATAAAATGTTCTCGACGGAGCGGTGGAAGAACATAAACATCTTCCGCTTCTTCACAATAACGGGCTACAGGGATTCCCTTTTCTTCAAGCTGCTTAATTACCTGAGCTTCGCTGTTACCGGCTGCCTGGCCGCGCTTTTCAAGGCGCGCGGCTATGACAGGATCTTCGTCTACCAGACCGGGCCGCTGACGCTGGCGCTCCCGGCAGTGCTCGCCCGCAAGGTCTACGGCGTCCCTGTGACCATCTGGACGCAGGATATCTGGCCGGACATGGTCTACGCTTACGGTTTTAAAAAGACCCGCCTGCTCGAGGGGTTCCTCGGCCTGATCATCCGCTTTATCTACCGTAACTGCGACAATATCCTGGTTTCCTGCGAGGGGTTCGCCCGCCGCATCAGGGAATATGTTCCCGGCCGGGAGATCGGGCATTTTCCGAATTGGCCCACCGTCGCTCCGGACGGCGGAACGGAAACGGAGAAGCTTCCGGAGGGTTTTAATTTCACTTTTGCCGGCAATATCGGAAAGCTCCAGAACCTGGAGAACGTGCTGCGCGGCTTCGGCCTTGCTTCAAGGCTGCGGTCCGGGCTCAGGCTTAATATCGTCGGTGACGGCTCCCACCTGGAGACGCTGAAAGGGATCGCGAAGGAAGAGGGCATCAGCGGCGTAGTTTTCTGGGGCCGGCGAAAAAGCGGCGATATGCCGGCTTTTTTCAGGCCCAGCGACGTCATGATAATCTCGCTGAACAATGCCCCCGGGCTCGCCCTGACCGTGCCCGCCAAGTTCCAGGCTTACCTGGCTTTTCATAAGCCGGTTTTCGCCGTGATGAACGGGGAGGTCCGCGACCTGGTGGAGAAGTATAAGATAGGGATCTGCGCCGACCCGGACAGCCCGGAGTCCATACGGGACGGCTTTCTTGAATTTTATGCCAGGAGGGAGGCCGGCCTTGCCGGCTTCGCCGAGAGCGCCCGTCAACTGCTGGAAGCGGAGTATGACCGGGAAAAGATAGAGGCGGGCATACGCTCGGTTCTGGAAAATGGGACGCGGCATAAAGTTATATAATTAGTTCATGGCGGGTTTAAATTAATGTTTATTTTCAGGTGGCGCAGTTTTCTGCTTTTCCTGGGCGACATACCGCTTTTTTACGCGGCGCTGGCGCTTGCCCTGATCACGCGGCGGTTCAGTCTTATCCCGCTGGATTTCTTTTTAGAGCATGTAAAGGTGTTTTCTGTTTTTGTCCCCGTGCTGGCCGGAGTTTATTACGCCGTGGGTTTTTATGACGTCAGACGCATAAACAAACTCATTAATCTTATAAATTCAGCCCTCATAGCTTTTGCGGTCAACCTCGCCGCGGCCAGCGCGCTTTTTTACGCTTTTTACTTGCAGCTCGGGCTTACGCCGAAGACGCATTTGTTCCTGACGATCCTTTACATGCATATACTGGCTACGGCCTGGCGCCGGGTCTGGACCAGGGCGATACTCTCGAAGTTCCTGGCGCAGAGAGTCGCCTTCCTGGGCAGCAATCCGCTGGTGGAGGAGATAAAGAAAGATCTGGGCTGCACCCCGCATTTGGGTTTCACGGTAGTGCCTCTGCCGGAACTTAAAGCCGTAGGGATCGGGGAAGGCGGTTACTGGCGGCCTAACGGCAGTACCTGCGGCGATTTGTCGCGGAAAATAGACTTGCTGGTGGTAGACGCCGAGGACGCCGAGAAGAACCCCGCCATGGAGGGACTTCTGCTTTCTACGGCAGTGATGGAAGAGATACCTATAATAACCCACCTAGATTTCTACGAGGATATTTACGGCAAGATCCCGCCCGAGCACGCCGCGAAGCCAAGCTGGCTTCTTAGCAACGTTCTTCATAAAAATAACCCGTTCTACGCGGTTCTGAAGCGGGCGCTGGATATCGTCTTTTCCATAGCGGGCCTTATCGTGACGCTCCCTTTGTCCGTAGCGGTCAGTGCCGCCGTGAAGTTGGGGGGAGGCTTTCACTCCAATGTTTTCTTCATACAGGAGCGGGTGGGGCATCTGGGCCGGAGGTTCATGATCTGGAAGTTCCGCACCATGGTCTACGGGGCCGACAAGGCGGGCCCTCTTTACAAGGCAGATCGGAACGATTCCCGCATTACCAGGCTCGGAAGGTTCCTGCGCGGGACGCGCCTGGACGAGATCCCGCAGCTGTGGAACGTGCTCAAGGGCGACATGTCGCTTGTGGGCCCACGCCCGGAGTGGACGCGCGAAGTGGAGATCCTTGAACGCAATGTTCCGCACTATCATCTGCGCCACCTGATAAAGCCCGGCGTTACCGGCTGGGCGCAGATAAATTACCACGCCACTTCCAGCGAGGCCGAGTCGCTCGAGAAGCTGCACTACGACCTGTACTATGTCAAGAACATGTCGCTGGCTATAGACCT
>CAZUQT010000012.1:0-27199 GCA_964622585.1 uncultured Elusimicrobiaceae bacterium
TGCCGGCCAGTTCCATCGGGGCGTGCATGGAGAAGAGGCCCACGCCGCAGTCTATGACCTGCATGCCGTAGCGGGCCATCAGGTAGGCGATAGTTCCGCCGCCGCCCTGGTCCACCTTCCCCAGTTCGCCGGTCTGCCAGATCACGCCGTTCTTGTCGAAGATCCTGCGGATGTGCGCCATGAACTCGGCGCTTGCGTCGGAAGAACCCGATTTGCCGCGGGAGCCGCAGTACTTGGTCACGCAGACGCCGTGGTTCAGCATGGCCGAGTTCCGCTTTTCCGAGACGGAAGGGAACATCGGGTCGAACAGGGCGTTCACGTCGGCCGAAAGCATCCAGGAATTGCTGAGCGCGCGCTTAAGGGTGAGCTCGCTGTAGGCGGGGATGGTGAGGTTGAGCAGCTCCGCCGCCGTGTTCTCGAAGAAGTTGGCGGCCATGCCGGTGGAACCGACGGAGCCGATCTCCTCTTTGTCGCAAAGCAGGACGCAGGAAGTGTATTCGGGGGTCCCTTTAACGTCCAGCAGGGCCTTCAGCCCGGCGTAGGCGCAGACGCGGTCGTCGTGCCCGTAGGCCAGGATCATCGAGCGGTCCAGCCCCGCCTCCCGCGGATGCCCGGCCGGAACTATCTCCAGCTCGGCCGACTGGAAGTCCGCTTCCGTCACGCCGTATTTCGCGCGGAGGATCTTCAGCACGTTGTATTTGAATTTTTCCTTGCGGTCCTTCTCGTCGACCGGGATAGAGCCGGCGACCACGTCCAGGCCCTCGCCGGGGATGGCTTCGCCTATGGTCTTTTTATACTGGTCGGCCGCCAGGTGGGGGAGGAGGTCGGTTATGCAGAACACCGGGTCGGAGGGGTCTTCCCCGATGCTGACCTTCACCTTCTTCCCGTCGGGTTTTACGAAAACTCCGTGGAGGGCGAGCGGGATGGTCACCCACTGGTATTTCTTTATCCCGCCGTAATAGTGCGTGTCAAGCAGGGCGAGGCCGCTGTTCTCGTAAAGGGGATTCTGCTTGAGGTCGATGCGGGGGGAATCCGTATGCCCGCCTACTATGTGCATGCCGGCCTCGAGAGGCCTGCTGCCGATGATGGCCGCCAGGAGCGTCTTGCCTTCGCAGGAGCGGTAAACTTTGTCGCCGGCGTTAAGCCGCGTCCCGGCCTTTTCGTGCGCCGCCATGTTCTTGAAGCCCGCCGCTTCAAGCAGGGCGACGGCCTCGTCGTGGGCTTCGCGCTCGGTCTTGGCCCTCCCGATGAACTCCATATAAAGCTTGTTGACCTCCTCGGAGTGCCTGAGGTCGGCGGGGGAGATCCTTTCGTAGCCGTTCTTGCTGGCGTAGGCGAGGTCTGACGATTTGGCGGTTTTTTTAGCGGTTTTCTTCATTTTTCCTCCGTTAGAATATCCCGTAAAAGAAAAATTTCGGGATCAGCGTCCCTGCTGTATGATTTCCATATATTACCATTTTGCTATCATTGTTATGTAAATGAAGACCTCCCCGTATTCGCGCAAGGTCCTGGTGCTGATATTCTGCATCAGCCTTTTTAATTATATAGACAGGCAGGTCCTTTACGCGGTCTTCCCGCTTCTTAAGACGGACCTTCGGCTGAGCGACGCCCAGCTCGGTTTCCTGGCCTCCTCGTTCATGATAGTCTATATGTGCTTCGCGCCTTTCGTCGGCTATTTCGGCGACAGGGTGCGCCGGCCGCTGATAGTGGGCGTGGGCGCCGTTTTCTGGAGCGCGGCCACTCTCTTCAGCGGCTTTATCAGGAGCTACGGGCAGCTTATTTTCACGCGCTCGGCGGTCGGCATAGGCGAGGCCGGCTACGGCACCGTTTCGCCGTCGTACCTGGCGGAGTGGTTCCCGAAGGAGCAGCGCGGCAGGATAATGGCTCTTTACGCCCTGGCCATCCCCGTCGGGAGCGCCATAGGCTACCTGCTGGGCGGCTTCCTCGGGCAGCATTTCGGCTGGCGGAACGCTTTCTATATCGTGGCCGTTCCCGGCGCGCTGCTGGGCATTGCCGCCCTGTTCCTGAAAGAGACCCCCGAGAAACTGGAGCGCTCCGGGCATGTTTCCCTTAAATCCTACAAAGCGCTTTTAGTGAACAGGACTTACCTGCTGACGGCGTTCGCCCAGTCCATAGGGACTTTCTCGGTGGGCGGGCTGGCGGCCTGGATGCCGTCCTATTTTGTCCGCAATTTCGACCTGTCCGTGGCCAGGGCCGGCTTTTTATTCGGCCTGGTCACCGTCCTGGCGGGGGTGGCGGGGAGTTTTGCGGGCGGCTGGGCCGCCGACTGGCTGGGCAAATATACCAAGCGCGCTTTTTTTATCGTGGGCTACCTCAGCTTTTTCCTCAGCGTCCCTTTCGGCGTCGCCGCGATACTGACCGACAGCCTCAGGACCTGCCTGGTCCTGCTGTTCTTCGCCGAGTTCTTTATCTTTGCCCATTCCGGGCCCTACCATGCCGCGATCGTGGAAACCGTGCCGGTGAACATGCGCTCCATGGCTTTCGCGCTGGATATCTTCATAATCCACGCTTTCGGCGACGCCGTTTCCCCTTTCCTGGTCGGCGTTGTTTCCGACGCGGCGGGGCTTTCCATAGCCATTCTCCTGGCGATGCTTTACCTGGTTTTCGGAGGGGTGACCTCCATCCTGGCCGGCGAGGCTTACGT
The DNA here is from genome assembly GCA_964622585.1 of uncultured Elusimicrobiaceae bacterium. Lineage (GTDB taxonomy): Bacteria > Elusimicrobiota > Elusimicrobia > Elusimicrobiales > UBA9959 > UBA9959. The sequence continues at coordinate 2,666 of CAZUQT010000012.1, forward strand.
AAAAGATTTTCACGGTAAATCAAGAGGTCCGGGGGACGTTTTCCCGGCGGAGGCGCAGATAAATATATGAAAAACTTCGAGATCGTCCGCGAGAGCGCGGAGCTGCTGGTGGTGAACAAGCCGTCGGGGATGCTTACGATGCCGGCGCGCGGCGGCCTGGCGGAGGAAAAACACCTGCTGGGGCTGCTGCACCAGAAATACGGCAAGGTTTTCGTGACGCACCGCCTCGACAAGGACGCGAGCGGCCTGATAATTTTCTCGCGCACCGCCGAGGCGCACCGCTATTACTCCGGGCTTTTCGAGACGCGCGCGATCGAGAAGAAATACCTCGTGGTCGCGGAGGGGAAAGTCGAAGAGGAGCGGGGAGAGATAGACAAACCCCTCAAGCAGCGCGGTTCCGGCCGTATGTCGGTGGCTTTCGACGGCAAGCGCTCGCTTACCAGGTACACGGTCCTCGAGCGGCTGCGCGGCGCCACGCTCCTGGAGGTGTCCATAGTCACCGGGCGGCGGCACCAGATAAGAGCGCATTTATATTCTATCTGCAACCCGGTGCTGGGCGACAGCGTTTACGGCGACGCGGCGAAGCAGGCGAAGTTCCCGCGGCTGATGCTCCACTCCTGGCGGCTCCGGTTCGCGGACATGGCCGGCAAGATCATGTCGATAGAGGCTGATCCGCCCGCCGATTTTATGGGCGTCCTTAAAGTCCTGCGCTGAGGGCGGACAGGGAGCCCGGTGAAACTTTTTGTCCCGGCCGGCATCTAATTATTAGAGGCAAAGAAGGAGACTTTTTATGGCTTTAATGGACCAGGCTACTTCGGATGAAGTTAAAAAACGGCTCGACTCGCTAGAGGGCGAAGTGAAGATCATCTTCTTTAAGGAGACGCTCCTTTGCCAGACCTGCGGCCCCGCCGAGGATTTCTTCAAGGAGCTGGCCGCGCTCTCCCCCAAGCTGAAGCTCGAGGTTTACAACCGCGTTATCGATACGGAGAAGGCTGCCGCCTATGGCGTGACCCTGACGCCGGCTGCCGTCATAGAGAGCCCCAGGGGGGCGCGGGCGCGGTTTTACGGGATACCGGCCGGCTATGAATTCGTTTCCCTGCTGGAAGCTCTAAAGAACGCCGTGGCGCCGGCCCCGGACCTGCAGCCGGAGACCCTGGCCGCCCTCTCCGGGCTTAAGACGCCCGTCAATATCAAGGTCTTCGTCACCCCGACCTGTCCCTACTGCCCGTCGGCCGTAGTTCTGGCGCACAGGTTCGCTTTCGCTTCCGCGCTGGTGACGGCGGAGATGGTGGAAGCGAGCGAGTTCCCGGAGTTCGCGGCGAAATATGAGGTCTCCGGCGTGCCCCATATAGTGGTGAATGAAAAGCTGAACCTGGTAGGCGCCCAGTCAGAATCGGCGATGCTTAAGGCGGTCCTGGACGCCGCGGCCGTACAGGGCGCGTGATTTTAAGGGGGAGGAAATATGATAACTAAAAATATCGGTGAGATAGACCGGGTGATCCGTATCATAGCCGGCCTGGCGCTCGGCTTCGCCGCGTACAAGGCCGCCGGGCCCGCGGCCTATATCCTCGGCGCCGCCGCGGTAATAGCGCTGGCGACCGGGCTGGCGGGCTGGTGCGGGCTATACACCCTGCTGGGCGTAAATACCTGCAAAATAGACAAGCCCTGAGAACTATCTGGCGGCCAGGACCACCTGCGCCGTTCTCTCTTCCCCGTCCGAAAGATAGGTCAAAGTTATCTTTTGGCCGGGGCTGAATTTCTTCAGCTCCACCGAATAGGAGCGCAGGTCTTCCGTCGGCGTCCCCTCTAATTTTATTATAACGTCCCCGGGCTTTAATCCGGCGGCCTCGAGCGCCGAGCCCGCGGCGATCTCCAGCGCCCGCACGCCTTTGCCCTGGAAAGCGAAATCTGGCACGAGCCCGGTCGAAGCCCGGCGTGCGGAGCCCGCTACTCCGGCGGCCGCCGGCGCGGGGCTGCCGGCCGGGCGGGTTATGAACTCCGAGTCGCCCGCGAGATAGTCAATTATCTCCCTGGCGAATTCCGCCTGCTTTATGAGCCCGGCGTAGTCCAGCTTGTCCGCTGTATCGGTGGCTTTATGGTAATCGGCGTTCGGCCCGCTGAAGAACTGCACGGCCGGGATCCCGCTTTCGATAAAGCTGGCCTGGTCGCTGGAGTCCAGATCTTCTTTGACCAGCTCGTAATCGGCGCCGGTCACGAAGCCAGCCCCCCTGAAAATATGCACCCATTTATCCGACGAGGCCGAGCCGAGGCCCAGTATCTTCCCGGTCCCCAGGCGGCCTACCGTATCGAAGTTGAGCGCCGCATTGATTTTTGCTTTCGCTTCCGGGGCGAGGGCCGCCAGGAAGTCCTTCGAGCCCAGCCGCCCCAGCTCTTCGCCGTCGAAGGCGGCGAAGATCACGGAACGCGCTCCGGGATGTTTGGCGTAATGGCGGGCCAGCTCCAGCAGGAGTGCGACCCCGGAGGCATTGTCGTCGGCGCCGGGAAAGACCGCCCCGTTCTTTGACGGGAGATGGTCGTAATGGGCGCAGAGGATCACTGCCTCGTCTTTTTTCGCCGTGCCCTCCGCTATGCCCAGGATATTCTCGAGCCAGGGCTTGGCCCCGCCCCCGTGGGAGCGCTCTGCCGTATAAGGTCTGAGCCCGGCGGCCAGGAAAGCCCGCTTTATGAAAGCCGCGGACTTTTCGTGTCCCGCTTCTCCCGGTGCGCGGCCGCCCGCGGGCAGGGCGCGGATAGATTCTTTCATGCGCTCCGTAGAGAATATGGATGGGAGCGGCGCCAGCGGCAGGCGGGCCGGATACCCTCCGCCCCGCGTATGGGGCAGCGCGAGGTCAAGCGCCAGCGGCGAGAGCGAAGCGCTCCAGACCCCGGAGGCCAGGGAGTTCATTCCGCTATCGAATACCAGCCAGGAATATTTGCCGTAATGCGGAAGCTTCGAGGCGAGCAGCTGGAGCTTATCGGCGGAGCCGGAGGTTATGAGGGCTCCTGAAAAAGCCGGATTCGCCGGGTTAAAGGCCGCGAAGACGAAAGTGTGCCCCGCGCGCGGGAATACCCGGTTCTCGATCGTTACGGAGTCGGGCGTAAACCGTGCGCCATAGCTTTCCAGGCTTTTTTCGAAATCTGCCGTCATCAGGTTTTCAGCGCCCAGGACCCAGTATGAACCGGAAGCGTCCGGCGAGGGGCGTTCAGTATCGCTCGAGATCTTCGGGAGATTATCCTTATCTTTGTTCCAGGCCGCCGCGAAAGCCTGCCAGGGGATTCCGGCGGCGCCGGCCGGGAGAATTATCCCGGGCCGCTCGGCGCCAAGCACGCGCGAAAGCGTCGGCGGCGTTTCCAGCGGGCTCAAAGTCCTGAAAACATCGAATTCCGGGTCTATCTCCAGGCGTACCGGGGGCAACGGGGAGGTGTACTGGTAAGTCTCTTCCTTTTTGCTCATCTGCAGGGTTTTCATGCGAGGGGCCGCGGAGCCTTCGAGATAAACCGCGGCCGGGACCTCCAGGGCGTAAGCCGGGCCTTCCTGTGACTGGGCCAGGGTGAATTCCAGGGTATACCCTTCAAGGCCTCCCCTGGTCACGCGCGCTTCTTTCAGCTCCAGCGCCGGGGCGCCTGCACGGCGGGTCCACTGGTCAAAGAAGGGCCCGAGGCGCCCGGGCCCGGTGATCTTTTCAAAGGCGGCGCGCAGGTCCTCAAAAGAGGCGTACCTGAAACTGTTCGCGGAGTAAAATTCCCTCAGGCCCTTCCTGAAGTTCTCGTCGTGCTTTTCCTGGGCGGTGTCGCTCGGGTCCGCTTTAAGCGTGTTGCGGAGCATGTGGTACATCATCAGCGCTTTGCCGTACCCTACCGCTTCCGAGGAAGAGGAGTGGCGCGAGCGGAATTCGGTAAGGGGGAAATCTTTTCCGGCGGAAACGTAGTCCGAGTATTTCTGCAGCGTCGTCATCCTGTAGTCGCGCCCCTTGCCGCGGTTCTCGGCGATAAGGTAGTCGGCCAGGTAGGCGGTAAGCCCTTCGCACCAGTTGCCTTTTTCGTAATCCACGAACACGCCGTTGCCCCACCAGTTGTGCAGTATCTCGTGCGGGTATGAGGAATTAATTATAAAAGGGAGGCGGATGACTTTAGGGCCCAGGAGGGTGAACGAGGGCATGCCGTAGCCGGTGTCCCAGAAATTCTCGACGAGGGCGAATTTGCCGTAGGGGTAGGGGCCGAGCAGGCCCGAGTAGAGCTTTATATACCTGGCGGTGGCTTCCAGGTACCTGACGGCCAGTTCCGGGTCGGGAGCGCGCAGGAAGGCGTAGTAGGTCAGCGGGCCGTCCTTGCGCGAATATTCCGCGTACTTGCCGCAGGTCAGGGTTATCTCGTCCTGCGGCCTGGCCGTCTCCCAGGTCGTAACCGTTTTCCCGGCGAGGGTTTTACGGGCGATCCTGTCCCCGCCGGCGACGGAATCGTAAGGGGCGGGCAGGACGGTCTCCAGCCGGAAGGTCACCAGGGAATTCTCGAAGTGCGGGTACCACCCGGAGGCCCCGGAAAGGTAGCAGCCGCCGGCGGAGATCGTTCCCGGAGTTTCCGAGAAGCTGCGCGAGTATTCCTGCGCCTGCTCTCCGGGCGGGTGGCTGATAACTCCCCGGTAGTTAAGCGTGAAGGCGGCCGCCGGCTTGCCCGTGACAAGGCGGTAGGCGGCGTAGACCCCGGAGGCGGAGGAGGAGTTGATCCCGTATCTTTCGGCGGCGGCTTCCGGACGCAGTTCCTCGATAACGGCGCCTTCCGCAGCCGGGTTCAGGCCGCGGTGAAGCGTAAAGACGAATTCGGAACGGGGAGATCTGAAGGAGACACGGTCAGAGACGTTCAGGTTCCCGTCGCCCGGGTTGAGTTCCGCCTTTATCAGGTGCGAGACCGTTTCCGGCGGCGCGCCGAAGGCGGAGAGGGGAAGAAAGAACGGGATCAGGAGGAAATACCTGAGCGGCTTAGTGGTCATAATTACAGATATACTATAATTTTCCTGTATTCATCCGGAACAAGTTTAAAGACCGGCGTTAGCCGCGCCGCCGGAAAACGGGAGACCTATGAAACACGTACAGAAAACAGCCCTTTTGCTTGTGATAGACGCCGTCGGGCTTTCTACGCTCGAATATTTGCTTTCAAAATATCCCGGTAAAGTTAAGCTTCCGAATCTTTGCAGGCTCGGCCTCGGCGGTATCGTGCTCCCCGAATTCAGGAAGCGGCTGCCCGGCGCGGCTTCAGGGAAGGCCTACGGCGCGAGGATAAGCCAGGTTTCGGCCACAGCGGACAGCCTGGTCGGCCACCGCGAGATGATGGGCGTGATAGACCACCGCACCTACGACCTCTTTAACGACGGGTTCAGCAGGGAATATCTCTCCGAGCTGGAAAGGCGCATCGGCAGGAAGACCTTCTTCAATAGGATGGCCGGCGGCCTGGAGGCGATAGAACTGAACGCCGCCGAACACGAGCGGACCGGCAGGCCCATCGTCTACGCGAGCAAGTGCGACCCGCTGATCCAGCTGGCCATGAACGAGGCCGTGATCCCCGTCGCCGAACAGCACAAGATAGCCGATATAGCCTTCGCCCTCGGCATGGAGATGAAGGTCCCGATGACCCGCGCCATAGCCCGGTCCTACATAAAGAACGCGCAGGGGGAGATCATCCGCACCTCGAACCGCCACGACGCGGTGCTTCCTATCGGGCAGAAGACGCTGGTGGACATCCTGCACGACAGCGCCGTCTGGACGGTAGCGGTGGGGAAGACCAGCGACCTGGTGAACACCGCCTACCACGCCAAGGTAAAGCTCAATAAAGAAATTTTCCTGGACCCCTCGCTGAAGCTCCGTTTCGTCCATCCCAAGAAAAAAGATACGAACCCTTTTTCGATACAGGGGACCATAAACGCGCTGCAGGCGGCGCATACGGTCTACCGCCCGAAGGGTACTTTTATCTTCTCTAACTTCGTAGATACGGACAGCGTCTACGGCCATACGCGCGATGTCGAGGGAGCGCTCAAGTCGCTGGAAGAAATAGACAGGACGCTGCCGCTGATCGAAAAAAACCTCGCGAAGGGAGACCTGCTCGGGATAACGGCGGACCATGGGATGCTGCACCGGGAGGATTACGGCTACCACAGCAACGAGCCTCTTCCCTTTATAGCTTACCGCAAAGGCTCCGACGCAAAGCTCGGGGGCCTGAAGACCGGGCTGCTGCCGGGACTCGCCGATATCGGCAGCGTTTTCTCGCAGTACTTCGGCCTGCACGCCGAGTATAAAAAGATAGTTAAAGCGTAGGCAAGGAAGCCTTGAAATAAATAAAGAAGCCCGGGGAACCGGGCTTCTTTATTTGGAGGCGAAGGCCGCGGGCTCCGTTACTGCTTCGCGGTTTCGGCTTTGACTTCGACCTTGTATTCCGGGTCAACGAAAGCCCGGTAGGATTGGGGGGTCAGGGCCGCCCAGGTGTATTTATTCCCGGCGTTCCACAATACCCAGCTTTCAAGGAGGTTGCGCCGGGCGGCAAGGAGCTGGGCCCTGACTTCGGAGGGGCCGTAATGCCAACCCAGCGAGAAATCCTGCAGGTAAGGGCGGATGCGGGCGTAATCGGGACCGAGCTTGGCCATAGCGTCCCTCAGCCCGCGGTTGATAACTTTGTAGGGCTGGGAATTGGGGTTTTTAAGGTTATATTCGCCAGGCGCGTAATGCGACGGGTACATCATCGGGTAGACGTAATCGGCGCCGGAAGCCAGCGTTTTTATATCCTGCCCTATGCCCATATCGTCTTTTACCGAGGTGGTCAGGCCGAACACGTCGGCGGAGATCCTGACCTTGTAAGGCCCGAGGCGCTTGCGGGCGTAATCCAGGAAGTCCTTGAGGTTGTTCGTGGCGGTGGTCCGGTTGTGGGGTTTGGAGTAGCGGCAGAGCGAAGTATTGCCTTCCGACGGATAGCGGATATAGTCGAACTGTATCTCGTCGAAGCCCAGCTTGGCGCAGCGCTCGGCTATGTCGAGGTTGTAATCCCAGACCTCGTGGCTGTAGGGGTCGGCCCAGACGGCGCCGTTGCGGCTGCGCCAGAGGTCGCCGCCGGGGGTCCGCACGGCGAGGTCCTTGCGGGCTTTCGGCAGTATCTTGTCCTTGAAGACCACGATGCGCGCTACCGTGTAAAGACCGGCGGCCTTGAAATCCTTCAGCATGGCCTCAGGGTCGCTGATGGCGTTTTCGTGCGATTTCCACGCCGCAGCTTTTTCTATGCCCGGGATATAAACCTTCCCGTCGGTCTCCTTGATGGCTATGACGACGGTGTTGATTACGGAGTCCGATATCCTCTTTATAAGTTCTTTCCTGGTCTTGGCGGAGCCGGCGCCCCAGCAGGTAAGGTGGATGCCGCGGACGCGGGGTTCGGCCAGTACCAGTTCCCGGACGGCCGAGGTGGAGAGCTGGATCCTGACAGTTTCGGTGGCGGCCTGCACGCCGGCGAAAGCGGGGGGGAGAGAAGCGAGGAGTAAAAATAGCGCTGTATGAACCATAGGTATATATTTTACAATTTAACAGGAACAAAGGGGATTCGATATGAAATTCATCAAATTCGTTCTATTGGGGGCCTTGCTTATGCCGCAGCAGCTTTTCGGCGCCGACAAACTCGTGGTCCATTACAGCCGGCTGGACAAGGTCTACTCCGGCTGGAACCTCTGGGTCTGGAACGACGAGGACAAAACCCCCGGCTTCGAACTTGCGCCCGCCGGCGACGGGCCCTTCGGCGTATTTTACGAGCTCGACCTCGACGCCTCGGGGCTGTCCGGAAAAAGGACGGGCTTCCTGCCGCGGCAGGGAAACTGGACGAACAAAGACGCCCCCGATAAGATATTGGCGGCGGCCCGCCAGGGCGAAGTCTACCTGCTCGAAGGCGACGCGAAAGTCTATCCCGCCCCGCCCGCGGTCTCCACCGCCGTAACGGGCGCCTGGCTGGACGGGGCAGGCGAGGTGCGCGTAACTTTCACCCGCCCGCTGGCCGCGGACTTCCTGGCCGGCCAGGGCTTTTCGCTCAGCCGGGGTACGGAAACCTTTGCCGCCGCTTCGGCGGCGCCCCTGGGCGGAACCTATTCACGCGCGGCCAGGCTGGAGTTCACCGGTTTTGATCCCGATTATAAAACGGTCAATGCCGGGGAATATAAACTCAATTCCGCCGGTTTCGAGCCTGTCGTCCTGCGACTGGGCGGCGCGGTTTACGGAAAGGAATTTTACAGCCCGCTCGAACTGGGGATGACGTCCGAAAAAGGACGCTCGGTCCTCCGCGTTTTCGCTCCCTACGCGGTAAAGGTAGAGGCCCTGGTCTATGATTTCCCCGGGGCGCAGCCCTACGTGCACGAGCTGGGTCCCAGGGCGGGCGGGATCTGGGAGAGAAAATTCCCCGGACCGCTGCAGGGAAAATATTACCGCCTGCGCACCGAGCAGAACGGCAAGGTTTACGAGGGGCTCGACCCTTACGCCCGCTGCGTTACGGGCGACGCCGGCAAAGCGCTGGTCGTGAAAGATGAAACGCCCGTCTATCCCGGCCCGTCTTTCGACGTCTCCGAGGCCGTAGTTTACGAAGTGCACCTCCGCGACCTGACCATGGATAAGTTCTCCGGAGTAAAGAACAAGGGCAAATACCTGGGCGCCGCCGAAACCGGGACAAGGCATCCCGGCTTCCCGCAGATCGCCACCGGCCTGGACCATATCGCCGAGCTCGGCGTGAACGCCGTGCATATCCTTCCTTTCCAGGACTTCGAGAACGGAGACAGCACCTCGGCCTACAACTGGGGCTATATGCCCGTCAACTTCAATTCCCCGGAGGGCTCCTACGCCACGGATCCCGCGGACTCGTCCCGGGTGCGGGAAGCGAAGCAGATGATAGACGCTTTCCACCGCAAGGGGCTCAAGGTCATCATGGACGTCGTCTATAACCACACGGCCGAGACCCGCGCGACCACTTACAACTTCAACGCCGTCGCCATGGATTACTATTACCGGCTCAATGCCGACGGAACCTACTCCAACGGCTCCGGCTGCGGCAACGAGTTCCGCACCGAGGCGCCCATGGCCCGCAAATTCCTGCTGGACAGCCTGCTTTACTGGGTGCGGGAGTACAAGGTCGACGGCTTCCGCTTCGACCTGATGGGGCTGATCGATACCGGCGCGGCCGCCGAAATAGTGCGCGTCCTTAAGGCTGAAAAGCCGGATATCTTCATTTACGGCGAGCCCTGGGCCGCCGGGGCCACGCCGGTGAAAGGCGTTAAGAAAGGCAGCCAGCGCTCGCAGGGCTACGCCGTGTTCAACGACGGGTTCCGGGACGCCATCAAGGGCAGCGTATTTTCAATAGCGGACCTGGGCTACGTGCAGGCAGCGAAGAACCGGGAGGGCGTGATGCTCGGCATACGCGGCGCCATAGAGGACTTCACCGACGGCCCGCTCGAGACGATGAACTATGTCTCCTGCCACGACAATAATACGCTGTGGGACCGCATAGACCTGTCGGTGAAGGACGAGCCGCTGCAGCACAAGACGGCCATGGACAAACTGGCGAACGCTCTCGTGCTTACTTCGCAGGGCATACCTTTTATCCACGCCGGAGAAGAATTCCTGCGGACCAAGAACGGACACGATAACTCCTATAACCTCCCCGATGAGATCAACCGCCTGGACTGGACGCGCAAGAAGGAGAATTTCTCCGTATTTTCCTATTACCGCGACCTGATCGCGCTGCGCAGGGACCATCCGGCTTTCCGGATGAAAACCGCCGCCGAAGTGAAGGAGAATCTTAAGTTTTACGAGGAGCTGGGGCTGAAGCTTAAGCCGCCCGCCATCGCCTATATGCTGTACGGAGATAAAGCGGGGGACTCCTGGCGCCGCATTTTGGTGCTCGTAAATCCTGAGAAGGCGCCCCGTAAATTCGCGCTCCCCGAAGGCAGCTGGCTGGAAGCTTTCGATTCCGTAGGACTGGTAAAAGAGCCCGGGCAGCCGGTCTCCGGGTCTTTCGAGGTCGAGCCGCTCTCCCTGTCGGTGCTGCGCCTGGACCTCTAACGGGACTTTCGGCCTATCCGCGGATAGGCCTTTAGCCGCTTACTTAAGGGCCGCCGGGGATGTATAATTAAGTACAGTAAATCGAAAGGTCAGGAGTTCTTAAGAATGAAAAAATCAATGTTCGCGCTCGTACTGGTTTCCATCGCGTCCTCGGCTTTCGCCGCGGACTTTTCCAGATTATCGACGTTAAAAGCCGCGGATTTCCGCGCCAAGGCGGAGGCCGTCGCGGTCCCCGTCCCGGCCGCCCCCGCGCCCGTAGTAGTCCCGGCCTCGGTCCCGCAGGACGTCATCAACAGGTTCAACCAGGTCAAGAACGACATCTGGCGCCTGGAGAGCGACACCACCTGGGTCCGCTCCGACCTCGACCGCCTCGAGAGCACCGCCCGCCGCATCGCCCAGACCAACAGCGCCGATCCTTTCTTCCAGAACGACCTGCAGCGGATGTCCTGGGACATAGGCCGCTACAATACCAGCGCGCAGAACCTGGGCATGAACGTGAAGAACCTCCTCAATCTCGCCGAGAAAGACCAAGAGCTTAACAGGATCGCCCGTGATATAGACATGGACGCCCGCAGCCTTCTCAACCGCGTCCAGTTCGATATCGAGAATTCTACGCAGCGCCTCGAATGGGCGGTGCGCAGCGCCAAGCCGGAACTGGTCGGCTACAACGCCCAGTGGACGGCCATGGATATCTCCCGCAACGGCAGGGATTTCTCCTGGAAAGTCCGCGATATCTCCTACGACGCCCAGAGCCTGGTCTCGAAGACCCAGCCCTGAGCCGCGCTGCAAGATCAGTGGAAAGGCGGGACCGAAGGGTCCCGTTTTTCTTTAATGATGAGGATGTCTTATGGAAGAAAATATTAAAACCCTAAATCTCAGGATCCTGGAAAATACGGCGGCGGCTCTCCGGGCCAACCGCTTCGAGGCCGCGGTCTGCGAGAGCGGCTCCGCCGCCGCCGCCGCGCTCCTCTCCCTGGCCGGCGCCGGGAAAAAAATAGGCCTGGGCGGTTCTATGACGGTCAAGGCGCTCGGGTTGGAAGAAGCGCTGGCGGCCGCGGGCAATACGATAATTACGCACAGGCCCGGGATGGACGCCGAAGTCAAGCGGTCGACCTGGCTGGCGGCGCAGGCCTCGGACCTTTACCTGGCGTCCCCGCAGGCGGTCACTCTCGACGGAAAACTTATCTTTATCGACGGGAACGGGAACCGCGGCGCCGCGGTCATTTACGGCCCGCGGAAAATAGTCCTGCTGGCCGGGATGAACAAGATCGCGAAGGACCAGGAAGAGGGCTTATGGCGCTCGCGGAATATAGCCGCCATCGCCAACAATCTTCGCCTGAAAAAAGATAACCCCTGCGTTAAGACCGGCCGCTGCTCCGACTGCTCCTCCCCCGGGCGCATCTGCAATGCAGTAACCCTGCTCTGGAAAAAGCCGTCGGCCAGCGATATCCTGGTCATGCTCATAAACGAAGAGCTCGGTTATTAATGCCGGGTGGCCGCACCCACGACTTGATGAATATCAAGTAACTTTGGTCACATATATCATCCGTCACCTTACCATCGTCTATATTATTGTCTATAATATAGCCTAGGATGCGAAAATACGTTGTTTTTGCTCTAATCTTTTCTTTCTATACGGGGGCCCTCCAAGCCTCCGTGCTTCCGCTCGCCGGTTTTACCTCTGTTTCTTCGAATTCGGTCTCCATTTCCTGGACTTTGGATACTCCAGGTACGGAGACTCCCCTGATGGTCCTTTCCTCCGACCCCTCTTTTTCCGTTCCTGTCTCCAGCGCTATTCTTACCCTGGGCCAGAATTCCACCTCCTACTACGGCCTGCTCTCGAACGCCACATATTATTTCAAGGTTAAAGTTTCAACGGAAAGCGACGCGGCCTATTCTTCCCCGGTTTCGTCCGCTACGCCCCCGGTCGCGCCGCAGGCCTTGACCCTTTCCGAAGTGAATGTCAGCAGCCTCGCCGTTCAATGGTCCGCCGGCAATAACGCCCCGGGCACGGTCTATTGGGCGGAGGCCTCGCAGGACGACTCCTTTACCATTAACACTATCTCCAGCGGCGTTCCTTCGGCCGTGCTTTACGGGAGCCTTAACCCCAACGCAACTTACTTTATGCGCGTCAAGGCCCTTGGCTTCGGGGGGCAGGACAGCCCGTACACGAACAACCTCTCCACAATTACCCGCGCCTACCCGCCCGGCAGCGAGGCTTATCCGGCGGTTTCCGCCACCGGGCTTTCCCTTGTCTGGGACGATAACGGCAACCCGCTAGGGACCCGCTATAAGCTGGTGGTTTCAACCTCTCCGGGCTTTTCCACCGTCAATTATTCCTCCCTTACCGCCGGGAATTATTACGAGGCCGCCGGGCTGCAGCCTAATACCACGCATTATTTCAAGGCCGCCGCGGTCAGCTGGGGGGGGGTATATTCGGATTATGTCGTTTTCGGCGCCACGCTCACTCATGCCGCCGTACCGGCCGACAATCCTCCAGGCCTCGGAATTCCGGACGCCACTACCGTTCCGACCCAGTGGCTGGCCAACGGCAACCCTAATTACACGGAATATTGGGTGCAGGTCAGCACTTCGGCCGATTTTAACGGCATAGACTCCGGCCCCAAAGTCTGGTTCACGGGGCCGGTCCGCACGGTGAACAGTCTCGAGTCGGGGCGCCTCTATCACTTCAGGGTGAAGGCCCGCGACCTCCAGGGCCGTTCCAGCGCCTGGCTTGACCTGGGCTCCAAGCCGACCCTTACCGGGGCGGATAATACTCCTCCTTCGGTGATCCCGCTGCAGGCCGGCGACGACACCTGGCGCGGCGCGGCAAGCGGCTCCTACATGGTCCATTTCTCCGACCTGGGTTCCCTGCTGGATAAATTCCAGGTGGCGGTTTCGACAGGCCGGAATTTTACCGGAACGGTCGTCTCTACCTGGACCCTGGCCGTTACCGGGATCAACTCCGATATTTATGATACCGACTGGATGCTGCCCGCCCCTGTTTTCGAAGCCATACAGGAAAACGTCACAAGCTATGTTTCGGTGCGCATTTACGACAATGCAGGAAACGCCACCGTGTCCCCCGACGTCTTCTATGTCCGCCGCGACACCACCCCGCCGAATATAGACAATTACGCCGCGTCGCCCCCCGGCTGGCAGGCCGCCGATCCCGGCGCGGTCTTCGACGTCGACTTCAACGACGCGCTTTCCGGGCTCGGCCAGCTGCTTTACAGCGCGAGTTCCAATCCCGGGCTGGCCGACGCGAACATCCTGGGCTGGACGGCCGTGGCCGGGTTCACACCCGCGCCCTCCTCCTATACCGCCCTGTGGGGGGTGAACTTCTCCGGGCTGCGCGACGGAGCGACCAATTACATAAGCGCGCGCGCCGTAGACGCCGCCGGCAATACCCGCACGCTGGCGGACGTCTTTAAAATACTTAAGAACACCGTCGGGCCGGCGGTCACCATCACCTCTCCCGCCTCGGCATATGTCTCCACGGTGACGGCTTTTACCGGTACCGCCTCGGCCATGAACGAAGCCAGCCCGGTGACCGCCAACCAGGTCTCCATACAGGAGCTCGGCGGGAATCTTTATTACAACGGCTCTTCTTTCGCCTCGGCGTCGGAAGTGTGGCTTCAGGCTTCCGGCCTTTCCTCCTGGTCTTATAACGCCTCTACGGCGCCTTTTTCCGCGGGCGTGCAGTACAAGGTAAAAGCCCGGTCCCGCGACGTAAATTCTTTCCTCACGCCGGCGCCTTATCCCAACGCTTCCTTCTTCCTCGACCAGGTCTCTCCTTCGGTCTATCTTTCCACTCCGCTGGCGGGGGCCACGGTGTACGCCCTGACCGGAATAGGGGGAACGGCCGCCGATACGGGCGGGGCCGGGCTGGGCTCCATCGAGCTGTACGTCAAGCGCGTCTCGGACGGCAAATGGTGGAATTTCTCCTCCGATTCCTGGGGCGGGGTCCCGGTAGCCAGCGCCACGGTAGCCGGGCCCGCCTGGTTTTTTGTTCCCGGCGCCGGTCTGCGCGGCGGCCTGGCCCATAACCAGCAGTATTTTGCCGCGGCGGTCTCCAAGGACGCCGCGCTTCCCGCCAACACCTCCGTCTTCGGGGCGGCGGGTTCGACCTTTACCTGGGTGGACACGGTCGCTCCGGACGCGGTCACTTCTTTCAGTCCCGCCAAGGGTTCGGCCCCCGGCCGCGTGGACCTGGCCTGGACCTTCCCCGGCGACGACGGGGGGACGCTGGCCCTCACCTACGGGCAGTTCGCGGTGCAGTATTCCACTTTCGCGGGGGCGGTCTTCAGCACGCAGTCGGCCCAGGTGCTTATCTCCACCTCGATGGTCCCGCCGGCAAGCTCCCTGGCTTATACCGTGGCCGGGCTCATCCCTGAAACGACCTACTATTTCACGATGTGGGTGAAGGACGACGCCGACCAGTGGTCCGGCCCGTCCGCCGTTCCCCACACCGTCTCGGGCGACCGCCTCAACGATATGATCGCCGGCTCGGTAAGAACGCCGGGCGGGGTGGGGATAACCGGGGTCATGGTGGACGCTATCTCCAACCTGGGGCTCGTCGTCTCTTCCGTCTATACGGTGGACGACGGGCTGGGCACCTTTACCCTGGCTCCGCTGCCCGACGGCGTTTACCGCGTCCAGGCTACCTGGCTGGAGCACGGCTTTTCAAGCTCCATAGCGAAAGACCAGATCCCTATGGGCTATTCCGACGCCAACTTCCTTCTTACGCTCGACTACCAGCTCGCCAGCGTCAGCGGAACCCTGCCGGCTTCCGCCCCTTCCGGCATGCGGTCTTCGGCGGCCGGCGTCCAGGCCCAGCTCTGGCGCGGCGCGCGCATGGTCGCGTCGGCCCGCCCCGACATGACCGGGCGCTTCGCCATCCGCAACCTTATCCCCGGCCCTTACAGCCTCCGCGTGATGGGAGACGACGGCGTCTGGAAAAATTTCGAGATAAAGCTGGCCCCGGGGCAGAATTTGGAGATCAAGCCGCTGGGGCAGCTCCTCGTGAAAGGCGCCGTTTACGCCTATCCCAATCCCGCGGCCACTTACGTTAAATTCCACCTTGAGTCGGAAATACTCCCGGCGCGCAAACGGCTCTCGATCTTCGCGGTGGACGGTTCGCTGGTGAAGTCGGTGGAGGATTCGGACCCCGGCTGGACCTCCCCAGCGGCGAACGTCTACGAGTACCGCTGGGACTTCTCCGGCGGAAAGCCGGCCAGCGGGGTTTATTTCTACAGCGTGAAGCTAAAGCATGAGCTCAGCGGAGAGACCGACGGCGAGACGAGAAAATTCGCGGTCATAAGATAAGAGGACAAGAGATGAAACTGATCTACGCTTTTTTAATTTTCGCTCCGTGCGGGCTGCTGCCCGGCGCCGCGAGCGCGCAGAACCTGTCAGGCCAGGCCGTGTCCGTCCACGACTCGGCCGGAACGGAGCGCCAGACCTTCTCCAACGCCGAAACCATAACACTGCGCCAGAAGGTGACCAATACCGTCACCAGCCCCAATCCTATCGCTTTCACTTTCAAAATATTGAGCCCGGCGGGCGCGGTTCTCTTTAACCACGCCGGGAACTCCGCCCCCGGCACGGCCGGCACGGCGCAGACGCAGCTGGCCGGCCTTTCCATCAACTCTTTTTACGTCTCGCCCGGAAATTACACTTTCAAGGGCACGGCTTCGCTGGACGGGGAAACAGTGGAGAAGACGGTTGCCTTCATGATCTCCAGCCCGAATATTACGCTTATTTACCCGCCCTACGGCGCCCGCGGCCTGGCGGACAAGCCGCTCACCTTCCGCTGGACGGCAAGCGGGGCCAGCCGCTACCGCGTCACCGTGTCGGACAATGCCGGCCTCTATAACGCTCTGCATACCGCGCTCAATTCCGGCGAGAGCTCCTATTCTTATCCCGACAACCCGTCGCAGCCCAGGGAGCAGCTGGTGCCCGAGCAGGTCTATTACTGGAAGGTCGAAGGCCTCGACGCCAGCAATAATAAGATTTCGGAGAGCAATGTTTACAATTTCTCTCTGAAGGGCCAGGCCTCGGCGCAGACCCGGAACGTGACCATCACCTCCCTTGACCTGAGCTCGCCGGCCCTGGATTTCGACAAGCCGATAAATATGAAAGCCGTGCTTTACAATAGCGGCTCCGCCACCGAGTCCAATATCTCGGTGAAGCTCTCCCTGGGCGGCATCGCGGCGCAGGATTCCCCCAAGCAGGTCCTGACTATCGGGCCGGGCGAAAAGGTGAACCTGCCTTTTACCGCTTTCATGCCTCCCGGGCAGGACGAGGGGCTGGCCGTGGCCTGCGCCGACCTTTTCGACGATAATATGCCGGATAACTGCAAGACCCGGCTTATCGCCAAGGACGCCGTCTCGTCCGGCCCGGCGGGACCCGCCAAGAAACTCAGCTATGAAGAGATGTTCCAGGCCATCCTCAGGCGGCTGGGCCCCGAGGCAGCGAAGGCCCTGGAGGGCTATACTTTCGAAAGCCTTTCCTGCGGAAACTGCTCGCAGGACGAGCTTGCGCTTGTCATCGCTGCCCTTATCAGCGGCGACGCCCAGCTTGTGGGGGCGTCCGTCTCCGGCGATGACGGAGCCGCGTCCGCGGCGCAGACAGCGCAGGCCGAGGCCGCCGCGGACTCCGGCGCGGAGGGGGAGGCGCCCCCCGCGGAGGAAACCTCTCTCGACGTCACCCCTCTGAAGGAAGAGACACCGGGCGAGTGGACCGGCTATACCGAGGCCCGCGGGAAGGAAGCTTCCGTCTTAGTGCTCAGGGATATGAAGGAGTGGAAGAAAACCTGGAAGACCCTTTCCTCCGAGGAGCCCCCCGAGCTGGACTTCGCGACTTCGATGGTGATCGGTATAATTTCCGGCTCGGACGACAAGGCCGAGACCGTGCGCCTGCTGGGCAAACGCAAGACCGACGAGGGAGTCGCCTTCGACTACTACCAGATAGAGGCCCCGGCCGGCGCTGCTCCGCCGATGGCGGCTTATATCTTCCGGGTCTACAATCGTGTCGACGAGAAGGTCTCGTTCACGCGGCTCGACGTAAAAAAATAGAATGGGAACGGGCCGGTGTTCATTGATTTGGTGTTTCAATAGAAAAGGAAATGGAGGAAGCATTATGAAACTTGGAAAACTGATGATGGCGGGGGCGGTATTGCTGGCCGTTTTCACGGCTGCGGTTCCGGCCGCGTTCTGCGCGCCCAAGGTAGTGGCGGTGACCGTGTACGCTTCGGGGGACGTGCAGGTGAAGCGCGTAGGAGAGGCCGCCTACGCAGAACTGAAGGTGAACGACCTGCTCTACGCGGGCGATAACATCAAGACCGGGCCCTCGAGCCGGACCAGCCTGGTGACCAAGGGCGGCGCCGAGGTGAGGCTTAACGAAAACTCCAACTTCGAGATCTCCCCGCAGGGCAAGCTCCGCGAGCTTATCAACCTGTCGGTGGGAAATCTCTGGACCAGGATGCTCCACAAGATGGCCAAGATAAACGTGCGCACCCCTTCCGCCGTCTGCGCCGTCCGCGGCACCGAAGCCGACATCGAGCAGCGGGCGCTGCTGACGGTCAAGGTTTACGAGGGGCACGTCGACGTGCAGAACTCCGTGGGCAAACAGTCCCTGCGGGCGGGCCAGATGACCACCGTCTCCGGCGCCAACGCCGCGCCGGAAGCCGCAAAGAAGATGTCCGCTCAGGACGTCGGCAAATGGCACGAAGAAATAAAGGTCGGGGATTACGACAAGTTCGTCAACCTGCTCAAAGAGAGCGCCTCTTCGGGGAAGAGCCTGAAGACCTCGGTGAAGATGCCGGACGGCTCGGTCAAGCAGATCGAGGGCGGCCTGAAGAAGAAATAAGAGAGGCCGGACGGCCGGCTGAAGGCAAGCGCTGCGGCGGAAATCTGCGCCCGCAGCGCTGGATGCGGCGGATGAGCGATTCTCCGCCCGGAGGAAGTATGAGAGCACTTTTATTGGCGGCTGTTTTATTAGGGCAGGGGCCGCGGCTTTACGCCGCGCAAAGCTCCGCCGCCCAATTCCTGAACCTCGGTTTCGGGGCCAGGGCCCTGGGCATGGGCGAGGCCTATACCGCCGTGGCGGACGATATCTCCTGTGTTTACTATAACCCCGCCGGGCTGGCGGCCGGCCCGGAAGGCAGGGAGCTGTCCTTCGCTCACGCTTTCCATATCCAGGACACGGCCGTTTCCCAGGTCGGTTTTATGCGCCGCCCCTACGCCGCGGCCATAACCTATTTTTCAGCCGGAGAGCTGGAAGGCAGGGACGCTTCCGCCGCTCTGACGGGCAATTTTACGGCCCGCGACGTCGCGGTGCAGGTTTCCCGCGGGTTTAAGCTCGGGCCTTTGGACGCCGGGATTTCAGGCAAGATCATAAGTCAGAAAATAAAATCCAGCGGCGCGACTTCTTTTGCCGGAGACTTCGGGCTGCTTTACAGGTTCGGCGGAACGCCTTATTCCGCCGGAGTTTCGCTCGTCAATTTCGGGACAAAGGTCAAGTTCGAAGAGGAGAGCTTTGCCCTGCCGATGAAATTCAAGGCCGGGGTGGCGGCGAAGATGGCAGCGGCGCATATGCTGCTGGCTTTGGACGCCGAATTCCCTAACGACGGGCCGGCCGCGGTCAGGCTCGGGACCGAGTACAGGGGCCTGGACGGCATAGCCCTGCGCCTCGGCTACCGGACCACGACCTCGGGACAGCGCGACGCGATACTGGGCCGCGGCTTCGGCGATTCGGTTTCGGGTGTAGCGGGTATGTACGGCTTTTTCGCCGGGGCCGGCCTGGTTTATTCCGCCTTCACTCTCGATTACGCGCTGCTGCCGTACGGCGAGCTCGGGACGGCGCACAGATTCTCGGTCGGGATGAAGTTCTAGCGGGCGGCCAGCTGTTCCCAGGGTTAAGCTAAGCGCGGGAGGCGTCTTCGGGCGCGCGCCCGCGGTTACCTGAACTTTGGAGTTACATGTCGGACGGAGGCAGTCTTATGAAAAAAACCATTCTCGCCATATCGCTTTTTATCCTCGGCTGGGCGGCCCCGCTGTCGGCGGAGGTCATGACCTACCAGGG
The DNA here is from genome assembly GCA_964622585.1 of uncultured Elusimicrobiaceae bacterium. GTDB lineage: Bacteria > Elusimicrobiota > Elusimicrobia > Elusimicrobiales > UBA9959 > UBA9959. The sequence continues at coordinate 21,820 of CAZUQT010000012.1, forward strand.
GCGGCTCAAAGAGTCGAGCATCCCGGTCAGCGCCAACCGCTTCTTCCTGTTCGAATTCTGCAGCGCCGAGGTCGTCGGCGTCTGCACAAACACTCCGTCGGGGCCTCAGTCGTTCACAGTGCAGAACGGACTCTTTAAATCCACCTTTACCGTGCCCGCGTCCGACCTTTCCGTCGGCCCGTGGTACCTGCAGGTCTCGGTAGGAGTCACCGCGCCTTCCGTGCAGCCCCTTTCGCCGCGCGAGCGCCTGACCTCGGTGCCGTATTCCATTTACGCCGCCACCGCCGGCTACAGCGCCGCCGCCGTGCAGAAGACCGGCGACACCATGACAGGGCAACTGACGCTTTCCGGCTCTTCGATTACGGTGACTGGTGCGCCGGGGATATGGTCAGCCGCAAATACTTTTGCCGGCAATGTAGTAATTTCGTCGGCCTCCGCGGCTGCTTATGGCGGCATCATTGTTTCCACTCATGTGTTTCTGCCGGCCGGGGCCATATTTTATGGCAACGGCTCCGGGCTTACCGGCGTTACCGGCGCCAGCGGCACGGACAACAGCAAGCTGCCGCTTACCGGCGGCACTATGACCGGGCAGTTGACCCTGGCCGGTTCCACCCTGACCGTCACAGGTGACGCGTTTTCCGTGGGCGGCTCCACTCTGGTGGTCAAGAACGGCTATCTCGGTTTGGGAACTAACGCGCCGGCCGCCCGTCTGCACGTAGTTACGGACAACGGCTATGTGCATTTCGCTTCACCCGCTTCCTCGCTTACCCTGAACCTTATCCCGCAAGGTTACTCCACAGCCTTTATCAACAATAACGCCTCGGGGCCCATCGCTTTCAATATAGACAACATCACCAGGCTGAAGATAACCCCGCAAACGCTCGTCGGAATCGGCACGGCCGGTCCCGCCTACCGGCTGCATATTTCTTCCGGCGCGGGCGAAACCGGCGTGATAATGGCGGTCTCTACGGGGGCCACTAATGTCTTCTCGGTGGACGGTTACGGAGTGACCGCGCTTAAGTTCACCGGCGACGGCTCCGGCCTGACCGGCGTTACCGGCGCCACCGGCACAGACGCCACCAAAGTGCTGAAGACCGGCGACACCATGACCGGCCAGTTGACGCTGGCAGGTTCCACACTTACAGTCACCGGTAATGCGTTCTCCGTAGGCGGCTCCACACTGATGGTCACGAACGGGTCTGTCGGTATCGGGACTTCTTCACCCGGCACTGCGCTGGACGTGGCGGGTTCCGGGAATTTCTCCGGAAGCGTTACGACACTCTCCAGCGGAACTTTCAGGGCCGCCGGAGGGAATCAGTTCAGCGTCGAGACCAGTTCGGGCATTCTGGTGCAGGCCGGCAGGATACAAGCTCCGGCCATACAACTCATTAACGGCGCCGCCGCCAACTATGTGCTGGCCTCCGACGCCGCCGGCAACGCGAAATGGGTGGACCCCGGCACAGGCGCCCTGGGCGACCCTCTAGTCGGCAACGAGATCACGGACGCCGCCGACGTTACTTTGACCAGGAGCGGCCTTGGTACGGTTGTGAGCCCGTATAAAGTCGCCCTGAACCTCGCCAATCCCAACACCTGGACGGCCGGACAGACCTTCAGCGCCGGCCTCGCCGGCGGCCTGACCGGCGCGGCTTCTCAGAACGTGCTAAAGGCCGGCGATACCATGACCGGGCAACTGACCCTGGCGGGTTCGTCGCTTACCGTCACCGGCAACGCTTTCTCAGCCGACGGCACGCGGCTTGTTGTCGGCAGCGGCATGGTGGGGGTGAACGGGAATCCGCTGAACGGCTACTATTACGGCCAGAACAACGGCGCAGGGGCATTGTTTGTCGGTGGAAATATAACGCAGCGTTCCGGCGGTACGGTATGGCCCATGGGCTTGCTGGTAGTTGAAGGTACAATGACGGCCACTGCCACAAGCCAGGCGTATATGTTCGGCGCGATAATCAGGCCCACCGTGGACCTGACCGCCGGTTATGCAAACGGCGCCACCGGCCTCTACGTGACCTCGCCGATACAGGTGGGAGCAAGCTACGCCATCAACACAAATACCCTCCAGATAGACCAGCCTACCATCGGCAAGGACTGCCGCAACGGCTTGTACATAGGCTCGGGAGCCGGCTGCGCCTCTAACTCACAGACATCGTACGGTATAAATCAGGGCGGCGCGTCATATAATTACCTGGGGAGCAATACCGGCATTGGAGTAGCCCTGCCGGACCAGAAACTGACCGTGGCCGGCAATATCAGCCAGACCGGAGTGATCATATCCAGCGGCGCGGGTAACAACTACTTCGCCGGCAAGGTCGGCATCGGGACGCCGGGGCCGGTCTATAAGCTCCATGTTTCCGACACGGCCCCCATCCCCCTGTATATTCAAAGTTCTGATGTGAGCGGCTCCGGCCTGTATCTCGGCGCGACTGCCGGCCTGGGGCGCAGTTACTCCCTTATGTCCACCGCCTCCGGCTCCGGAGCGGGAGGCGGCAAGTTCGCGCTGTACGACGCGAACGCGGCCGCCTATCGTTTTGTCGTGGATAACCTGGGTAATGTAGGCATCGGGACCACGGCTCCCGGAGAAAAACTGGACGTGGCAGGCGTTATAAGGTCAACGGCCGCTATTTATCCGGGCGACGGCCTGGCTTTCCAGTCCAGCCGCGGGCTTTCCGACGACCCGGCCAAGTATAGGACTCAGTTCTCCTCGCATGTCTATATAGTCGGCTATTCCTCCGCCGCTAAATATTACGGCGACGGCTCGGGGCTGACCGGCGTTTCCGGCAGCGACGCCACCAAGCTGCCGTTGGGCGGGGGCACCATGTCCGGCAGTATAAATATGGGCGGGGCTGGTATTTATTCCGCCAGCACCATAACCGCCGCCGGCGACATAACCGCCGCGCGTTACCAGATAAACGGCAGCACCGTGCTGGCGATATTGCCGGGCGGAGGTCTTGGAATCGGGCTCGGCTCCGGAAGGCTGAGCCAGGGTAGTAATAGTCTTTTTGCCGGTAATATGTCCGGGTACAACAATACCACCGGGTTTTGGAATGTTTTCCTGGGGCATGAGGCTGGTTACACCAATATTGCCGGCGGCAACAATACTTTTACAGGCTGGCAGGCGGGTTATCTTAACACAGCCTCTTTCAACTCTTTCTTCGGTTCCCAGACCGGATATAACACTACCGTGGGGGGTTCTAATTCCTTTTTCGGCGCCTATGCCGGGTTGAGTAATACCAGCGGCATGTATAATTCCCTGGTGGGGTATCAGGCCGGACAATATAATGTTGCGGGTGGTTCCAATACCATAATGGGTTATAATGCCGGTAACGGAACAGTGTCTAATTCCTACTACGGAAACACATTGATGGGGTACCTGGCCGGATTCTTATTGTCTACCGGCTCCGATAATCTCTTGCTCGGGTCCCAGGCGGGGGATTCTCTCCAGACCGGGAGCAGGAACATAATCATGGGTTACGACCAGGATGTGACGGCCCCGGGCGTCTCGAACCAGCTGAATATCGGCGGGGTGCTTTACGGCGACCTGTCCGGCAAGACCATAGGCATCTCCACGCGCGCGCCGCAGGCGGCGCTGGATATTGTTTCCACAGGCACGGCGGCAAACGTCTACGCCCAGATCTGGCGGGACTCCACCGGGGCGGTAGTTGCCTCAATGACCGCTACCGGCAGGCTAAGCGGCGACGGCTCCGGGCTGACCGGAGTTTCCGCCACCGACGCCACCAAGCTGCCGCTGATCGGCGGCGCTATGAGCGGGCAGTTGACGCTGGCTGGCTCCACCCTTACCGTCACCGGCAACAGCGGCGTTTACGGGCTTACAGTGTCATCCAATATTGCGCTCGCCGGCGCGCTCTATACCGCCAACGGCAAAGTCGGCATCGGGACGACGGGTCCGAGCGTAGCTTTGAGTGTTGTATCTCCTTCCACGCAGGCAAGATTTGAAGGTCCTACTCAAGGCGATATGGTAATCGGTAAAACTGGGACGAGTGGAATGTCTCTCTATTCTAATGCTGCCAATTATCTGGGATTCTATTCAAATGATGCATCATTAGACTACATGACAATAAAAAGCGGCAATGTCGGTATCGGGACGACTAATCCGGTGGAAAAACTGGACGTGGCGGGCGTTATAAGGTCAACGGCCGCGATCTATCCCGGCGACGGCTTTGCTTTCCAGTCAGGCCGCGGGCTCTCCGACGACGCGGTGAATTATAGGACCGTGTTTTCATCAAATGTCTACATCGTCGGCTATTCCTCCGCGGCCAAATATTACGGCGACGGCTCCGGGCTTACTGGGGTATCCGGCACCGATGCCACCAAGCTGCCCTTGAACGGCGGTTTTATGAGCGGACAACTGACGACGACTTCCACTATCACCGTGCAGGGCAACGCCTTCTCCGTGGGCGGGTCCACTCTGGTGGTAACGGGCGGCAGAGTCGGCATAAATACCGCAAATCCGGACTACCTGCTGCAGGTAAAAACAAATTCCGGCTCTTTGTTCGTATCTACGGCCGGCACTACCGGGGTGGGAGATTTTACCGGTGTTAACCTGGACACAAATTCTGTCGTCCAGATTGTAGCTAAGCTTGCGAATCTTTCCGCCGGCAAGGACATGCGGCTAGGGCTATTTATCGACGCCAGAACCAGCGGAAGTTCCGCCCAGGATGTTCTGGCCGCCGCAAACTTTGAGGCTACCTCCTATGGACCGGACTCGGCATTTTATGTTATCGGCGCCAGGTCGAAAATACGCCGCGAAGCGGCGGGGGTTGGCACGGTCACCAACGCCATCGGCCTTTTTGTGGACGATATCCAGAACGACGCCGGCACTATCACTAATACCTACGGCGTATTTATAGGCTCCCAGACCGCGGGAGTTCAGACAAACGCTCCATACGCTATCTACTCCGTTGACCCCGGCGCCCGCACTTATCTTGCCGGTAAATTGGGGATAGGCACGGCAAACCCTTCAAGCGATATAGAGGTTAAACCCGCCGCCGGCGCGGGAGAGATAAACATCAACGGCGCGAATCTCGCCAATTCCGTTATCGGCAGGCTGTCTTTCGGTGTGAACGCGAAGATAGAGTCAGGCGCCGGTCCGACCACGGATATGGGCTATCTCGCCCTGTTTACCAAAGCCAGCGGCAGCGGCATAGCGGAGCGGGTGCGCATTTCCACCATGGGCGCGGTAGGTATAGGCACCATGGCCCCCCAAGCGGCGCTCGACGTGGTTTCTACTGGCACGGCCTCTAACGTCTACGCCCAGATCTGGCGGGACGCCACCGGCGCGGTAGTTCCCTCCATGAACGCTACCGGCAGGCGAAGCCCACCCCATCATCGGTTTCGTCGTGGACCGCGG
>CAZUQT010000012.1:27209-28441 GCA_964622585.1 uncultured Elusimicrobiaceae bacterium
CCCACCGGGGCGGTAGTGGCCTCAATGACCGCTACCGGCAGGCTAAGCGGCGCCGGCTCCGGCCTGACAGGCGTTACGGGCAGCGACGCCTCCAAGCTGCCGCTGGGCGGCGGCACCCTGACCGGCCAGCTGACCAATACCTCGTCGGTTACAATAACCGGTAATGGCGGGATGTATGGCCTGCAAGTGTCCTCTAATGTGTCCCTGGCCGGGGCATTGTACACAGCCAACGGCAATCTGGGCATCGGTACGCTGCCGACTAACAGCAAACTGGATATCTTTGGTCCAAATCCTGTTCTGACGGTCGAGCATAATGGTGGGGTCAGTTTTATCGACATTGTCGCCGGCGCCGGCGGCTCAATTAAGTCCGCCATTGATTTCGATTCGACCGGCGACTTTTCGATCAGAGCCAAGCTGTATTCAAGCAGGGGAAATGCTTTTACCGGAATAGATATTTTGACTATCAAACCGTCCGGCAACGTCGGCATCGGGACGACGGGGCCGGGAAGCAGGTTTGAGGTGGTAGGTGGGAGTTCAACATTCAAAGGCAGCGACGGCAATTCGGCGATAGCGGGGTTTACGGACGCGAGCGGAAATTACAGGATGGTAATTTCAACACCCGGCAATGTCGGCATCGGGACGACTAATCCGGTGGAAAAACTGGACGTAGCGGGCGTTATAAGGTCAACGGCCGCGATCTATCCCGGCGACGGCTTTGCTTTCCAGTCAGGCCGCGGGCTTTCCGACGACCCGGCAAAATACAGGACGCAATTCTCCTCAAATGTCTATATTATCGGCTATTCTTCCGCCGCCAAATATTACGGCGACGGCTCCGGGCTGACCGGGGTTACCGCATTAGGCGCTGTGCAGAAAACCGGCGACACGATGTCCGGAAACCTGGGTCTGGGCGGGAACCGGATTCTGGACGTTTCCACCATAACAATAGCGGGAGAGAACATAGTGATAAGCCCATACTCGACCGACGGGAATTATGCCTACGCGATATCCATAGGTTCCGGCAGCAGGTTGAACTATGATTCCGGTATCGGTATCGGCTACGGGGCGTTCAATAATTTCACTAACGGAGTCGGGATAGGACGGAGCGCCGACACTAACAATACGTACGGTGTCGGAGTCGGATTCATGGCTCACAGCAATAGTAATAACGGAACGGGCATAGGTTATTACGCCAACAGCAACAACACCTCCGGCGTGGGCGTGGGCCGCGACGC
>CAZUQT010000013.1:0-27355 GCA_964622585.1 uncultured Elusimicrobiaceae bacterium
CGCGCGAAGTTTCCACCTTCTGGTCTTTCTTGAAGAGGTCGAGGGTCTTCTGCGATTGCGACTCCACTCCGATATAGATATGCACGATACCGGCGCGGCGCATATCGGCCATCCACTCCTTGTCGCGCACGATATCGTCGGCGCGAGTCTCCAGCATCAGCTCCACGCCGGTCTTGCGCGTTATGAGCAGGTCCAGGATGCGGCGCCAGCGGTCCCGGTCCACCGTCGGGGTTTCGTCGGCGAGCATGGCGATGGAAACGCCGAAATCGCGGTTAAGGCGCTCGAGCTCGTTCACGAAAGACTCGGGGGAGCGGGCGCGCCAGTGTTTGCCCCAGAACTTCTGCTGGCTGCAGAAAGAACAGGCCTGCTCGCAGCCGCGGGAAGAAGAAAGAATAGCCGATATGGAGCCCGGGCGGGGCCGGAAAGTGTAAGTTTTCCAGTCCAGCAGCTCCCAGGCGGCGGGCAGGAGGTCAAGAACCGGCGCGTCGGGACGCAGGGGCCCGGCCGCCGCGGCCCCTTCGCCGTCGCGCCCGGCGACGCCGGGGATGTCCAGCGCCGTTTTTCCGGCGATAAGCCGGTCGAGAAGTTCGGGGCCGGTGGTCTCTCCCTCGCCGCGCACGACGAAATCCACCGGGGAGCCGGGCGCTTCAAGGATCTCCTTCCACATGAAAGTCGGGTGGACGCCGCCCAGGAAAGTTCCGATGCGGGAACTGACCCTTTTGGCCGAAGCCAGCGCCAGGATAGCGTCGTTGACCGTGGCCGTGATGGCGGTGCAGCCTACGAAATCCGGGCGCGAGCCGCGTATCTTTTCTTCTATGTCCGCGTGCGTGGCGAACAGCGACATCGCGTCGTAGATCTCCACTTCGTAGCCGGCCTTCACCAGGCCGCCGGCGGCGCAGACCAGCGAGAGCGGGACCCAGGTCCCCGCGGATTCCACTACGCCGCAATGGTAGGGCGGGGTTATAAGAAGGACTTTGGCTTTCATTTAAAATACTCCGTATGAAGCGAGCCGGTGACGAAAGGCACGGCGAACAGCGTAAAAAGCGAGACGGCGAAACAGGCGGTAGTCAGCCAGGCCGCGCCGCGGCCCCGCAGTCCGTGAAAGCGCCGCGCGTGAAGTGAGGCGCCGAAGAGGAGCCAGGTGATCAGGGACCAGGTCTCCACCGGGTCCCACGCCCAGTAGCGGCCCCAGGACTGGTCCGCCCAGATCGCGCCGGCGCCTATCATGATGCTCCAGAAAATAAAGCCGAAGCTGGTGAAGCGGTAGGCGTTCGCGTCCATGATCTCCAGCGAAGGCAGGCGCGCCGACAGGCTCCAGCCGGGGCGGCTCTCTTTCACCAGGTAGAGCGCGGCGGCGCCGAAAGCTATAGCGAGAGAGCCGGCCGCGATCTTGGCGAACAGGATATGAAAGACCAGCCAGACGCCTCGCAAAGAGGGCGGGAGGTAGCTGACCGAAGGATCCGTAAGCAGCCCCGCCGCCATAAGCAGGAAAGACAGCGGCAGAACCACCAGCCCGACATGTTTAAGCCCGCCGCGCACCCTGGAAATTATAAGGTAAAGCGCGACGGCCGCCAGGGCGTCGGAGGAAAGAACCTCGTAGCGGGTCATATATGGCCCGTGCCCGACGGCCCACCAGCGCAGGGCCAGGGCGGCTATGTGAGGGACCAGGCCGGCCGCGGCAAGGCTTTCGCCGCGGGTCTGTCCCTTCTCACTGCCGAAACAGGTCCCGGCGGCAAAGAACCAGGTGGCAAGAATATAAAAAAGCACGGCCGCCCAGTGAAGAACGGCCTGCAGGGGAAGCCAGGCCTCAGCCGCCATGGACGACCTCCGACTTCGCCGGGCCGCGCGGCCGCGCGTAGAGAAGCGCGGCGCCGAGCACGCAGAGAGCGAAACCAAAGTAGGCGAGCCAGGCGGCGCGACCGCGGGAAAGGGAAATGCCGCTCCAGTACCCGAGATCGGCCAGGCGAAGCTCGCCGCCGCTGAACCGGACTCCCGCCGCGGCGGAAAGAGGGCCTTTATACACGATCTTACCGCCCTCGGTAACAGTAGCCTCCACCGAAGGGTCTTTCAGGAAAAAGCTCCCCCCTGCGGTATCGGGCTTAAGGCTTAAATTCACCTGGTAGCCCGTGGTAGGAAAATCGGAGCCGCCGGCGGCCGGCCGTTCAGCCGAGGCGGGCCGGTCCAGCAGGAAATGGGTATAGATCTCTTCCGCGGCGGGACGCTTAAGCCCCACCGTTACGCTGTAGCCGTAATGCGGCGACTGGAAAACAGAAATACCTGAAAGGCGCAGCGGCGAGTTGAAAGCGAGCCGCTCTTCCCTGGCCCCGTCGCCATCTTCAACAAGCAGCAGGCTGGCAAAATCGCGCGGCTGACCGTTCGCCCAGTAATCGTGGGACAGGCTGTTCAGGGTCAGGCGGAAAGGCGCTTCGAAAGACCCGGCCAGCCGGCCTTTTTCCACCTGCAGAAGTTCGGGCTCGGTACCGGAAAAAGTTTCCCCCTCCATCAGCTGCAAAAAGCCGCGCACTTCAAAAGCATAAGCCCAAAGTCCGGCCAGGATGAGCAGCAGCAGTCCGGTATGGAGAGTAAAGGCCCCGCAGCGGGGAAGCATGCCTTCCCGGGAACCGGGCTTTGTCGGCGACCCCAGCAGGCGCCGCGCCTGGAGCCAAAGCGAGTAAACAAGCACAAGGGCGGCCGCCACGGCGGCAATCAGGAATACCGGAGAACTGAAAAAGGCGGGAGCCTCTCCGTGCGCCCTCGTACCCAGGAAACCTGCGGCACAGAATATGGCAAAAGCCGCCATCAGTGCCATGGCGGTACGGGGCGCGGCCGTGACGCGCTTAAGCGCCGCCAACGGGCGCCTCACGGATCGAAGCCCCCCGCGTTGTTGTGGGTGGTGCAGCCGGAGGCTGTGCTGTAGCAGTTGGACTTCTGGTATCCCGTAGGAGCGGTCGCCTTTTTAAAGCCGCTCAGGATGAGCTTTTCGTAGGCGCCGGCGCCGGCGTTATTGTAAGGGGCGGTCTCAGAGGAGTAGCCTATAAGCCGGCTCCGCCTTGAGCCGTGTGGAACTACGACGTGGCAGGCGACGCAGGCCACATTACCCAGTTGCGGGCCGCTATGCTCCTGATGGGCATTGTTATACCACGTATTGGCGGTCGCACTTCTCAGGGGATGGCAGTTGCGGCAGAAAAGCCCCGCCAGGTGCGCGTCGGTCGAGTTGTTATTTCCCAGTGTATAAAGGACACTGGAGGCGTTTTTAGGCCAGTATTTTCCGGTCCCTTTCTTCATACGCGCGATGCTGGACCCGTGCGGACCCTTGGGCTCTCCTGTCGTATCCTCGCCGTGGCAGTCGGAACAATACATGGTCTGGGTGCCCCGGCCGGCAGCCCAGGGCGCGGACAATTGCGCGGCGGCAAGAAGCTTTGGCGCTACGCTGGCTGTCTGATTATTGAGAGCGCGCAGCACAGGGTGCGCCCCGCGGTTATTCGGGTTCATTTCAGTAGTCTGGTCCGTTATGCCTGTCGGAGGTGTAGTGCCGAAAGCGTAAGAGGAGTGGCATTTCAGGCAGAGCTGGTATTCCTTGAAGCCGGTAGTGTTAGTGAACACCTGGCGCGTATAAGAAGCGGCCGGTATCCATACCGTGGTGCCGAAGGTCGGCTCCACGCCCCATTGCCCGAGCAGCACATTTGAAATGAGGTTGGTAGGCGCGGTATGAGTTCCGGTCTTGGCCTGGTGCGGATTATGGCAGTCCTGGCACTCTGCGTGCCGGTTATTGGTCGGGGAATTCGTGAAGTTAGTTCCGTCGGCCTCCGGGTCCTTATGCTTCGCGGACACGGTCGTGGTCGGGTGCTTATAGGTCTTGGCGAAAAGCGACTGTATATTTTTCGCCCCCGTCAGCGGCGGATTTCCGTGGCAGGTAAAGCAGGTAGCTTCCTCGGCGCCGGTCAGAAGGTAGGCCTGGGTCGCGGAAGCCCCGTGGGCGCGGTGGCAGTCGCGGCAGGACCATTCGCCCACCGTGGTGGCGGTATAGCCGGCCGGCGTATAAGCCACAGCGGAGACCTGGTGCGCGCTTCCGATAAAGCCGCTTTTCAAATGACAGGTGGTGCAGAGAGCGGCGCTGGCATTGGACTTTACCAGGAACTTGGTGAACTGGTTATCATGCGGGTCGTGGCAGGAAGTGCATTCCACGCGGTTGGTGGCGCCGTAAACTTTCACCTTGTCCGCGGCGGCCGGGAGCTGTATCTGGGGGTCGGTGCCCGGGGCGGTGGGCGGCCCGGCGCCGGGCTTGACGTCGTAGAGGACGGGATGGTCGTTGGAAAGGTCCAGCCCCAGATTGGAGGCGGCGGAAAGCGCGCCCGTCACGGCTATCGTCCCGGGAACATTATTGATATTAAAAACCCCGCCCAGCGCCGTAACCCCGTCGTGGCAGGAGAGGCAGAGCTTGGTGCGCGTGCCCGCCAGCGCGGCCATGGCCGGGGCGGTCATGCCCAGATAGTTGTTGACATAATTAGACGAATAAAAAGTAAAGGTCTGGACGGTCTGGGTCTTGTTCCAGAGAGGCGTATTTATTCCCGTCCTGTGCGGGGTATGGCAGAACACGCAGACCTGGTTCTCGGCGGAAGCTTTGGGACCGGTGGTGGCGCTGCCTACGGAGAGATCGTGTTTTGAGTTTATAATGGAGGAGGCGCCCGCCGGGTTTTGAAGCCAGAGCGCAAGCCCCGCCGCCGCCAGCAGCCAAACCGGTCCCGATAATATTTTCATGCCATTTCGAAGTGTCATGGCTGTTTCTCCTTGAGATACTGGAACACCTGCACGCGGGCGTTGAAAGTATCCGCCACCAGCACGCGGTCTTTCTCGTCGACAAAAACCCCGCCGGGCAGGGAGAACTCCCCTGGCTGCGAGCCCTCCCGCCCCACGAACAGGAGCAGCCGGCCGCTTTGGTCGAAGATCTGCAAAGCTTCCATAGCCCCATCGATGGAGTACACATTGCCGTCGGAGTCGAGCGACAGCCCCCGCGGCCTTGCCAGGCCGCCCGGCCTGTCCCCGTTCTCGCCGAAAGCGGACAGCGGCTTTCCCTCCGGGTTAAGTATCTGTATCCTGAAGTTGCCGGAGTCGCAGACAAAAAGCCTCTTGCCGGACGCGTCGAACCAGAGATAAGTGGGGAAATTGAATTCGCCCGGACCGACCCCGCGCCGGCCGAAGGAATACAGGAACACTCCGTCCAGGCCGTAGACGGCTACCCTGTGCTCGCGGGAGTCGGAAACGAAAAGTCTGCCGTCCCCGAGAGCCAGGGACGCCGGCTGGCCCATGCCCTCCGGATCCCCGCGCAGTTCCCAGAGATACCTGCCTTCGGCGTCCAGCGCGAACACCTTGCCCAGGGCGGAATCGGCCACGAAAATTTTACCGTCCGCCGAGACCGCCACGGCGACCGGGCTCACGAATTTCGGCTTGCGGCCTTTAGGCAGCCATTCGGCCTTGCGTTTGGCCTCGTCGTAACGCAGCACGCCGTGCGCGCCCGGATCGGCCACATAGACAAAGCCTTTGCCGGCGAAGAGCCCGGTCGGCGCCACAAGCTTGCGCGGGCCGGTATTCGCTCCGGTGATCCCGAGCAGGAATTTCCAGACTTTCCCTATCCCGTGTCCGGCCGCATCGCCGGGCATGCCGGAGTAGGCTTCCACAAAACGCAGACGCGTCGGGGCGGGCGCCTCCGGCCACTCGGGAACGGAAGCAGCCGCCGCGGCCAGCGGGGAGGGTTCCGGACGGAGAAGCAAAAACGTGAAGACCGGAACAAAAATAAGCAGCGCGAGCGAGAAACGTTTCATCGCGCCCCCAGCCCGCGCAAAACTTTAACTGTTTCCTCGTCGTCAGGCCAGGCGCGGACCAGCGGCTCCAGCAGGGCCCTTGCCTCGGCCTTGCGGCCGGGCTCGGAAGCCAGGAGCAGGCCCAGTTCGCGTACTACGGCAGGGTTGCCGGGGGCGGCTTCCAGGGAATGCCGCAGCCAGCCTTCAGCTTCTTTTTTTTGTCCTTCCCGCCGGCTTATAGAACCAAGAGTGGCGAAAGCCTCCGGAAAAACCGGCTTAAGTTTCAGCGAGGAGGAACACCAGCGCCTGGCGGAGACCAGGTCTTCCTGCCCAAGGTAAGCGAGGCAAAGATCGTAAGGGATGTTCGGGTCCGAGCTGCGGCGCATAGCTTCCGACAAAGGCTCCACTGCCTCGGCCGGTCTCCCCTGCATTAGAAGGACATTGCCCTGGAAGAAGCGGGCCCGCGCGTGCATGGGCGCGGCGGCGACCGCTTTTTGAAGGGCTTCTTCGGCGCGCGCCGGCTCCTGCGCCTGCACCGCCTTCAAGGCCCGCCCTATAAGGATATCGGAAGCCTGCAGCCTCCAGAGCGGGATAGCCGCGGCCAGGAGCAGGGCCGCTAAAGTCCAGCGGAGAAAAGGGTTTGACGGAGAAAGGTCCGCGGGCGGTTCCGGATCGGCCGAAGAGGCGGCGTTAAGCGCCAGGGCCAGAAGAAAAGAACTCGCCGGAAGCTGCAGCGTAAGCCCAAGCGCCCCGTCGACCAGGAAAGACAGGGCGACGGCCGCCCAGGCGTCGCGCATAAGGAGGGCCTCGGAAGCCGAAGATCCCCGCGCGGCCAGCCAGCCCCTGGCCGAGAAGCCGATGATAAAAATAAGCGCTGCCAGGCCGAGAAGACCGGCATCGGCGGCAAGCTGGAGGTAAATATTATGAGCGGTATGCGTATATGTCCAGTACCTGCCCAGCTGGGCCGCCTCTGGTTTGGCGAGTTCCCGGGCCTGGAAATCGAGGTATCTGTAGTGATAACCGCCAGGGCCCTGGCCAAGCAGCGGCCGGTCCTTGACCATTTCACGGGCTACTTTCCACATAAGTTTTCTGCCGCTGAAAGCTTTGGTATCGGTATGCAGCGCCGCGGCGGCCCGCTCCCGGACAAAAACCGAGGTTTGGGACTTAACGGCCAGGCTGCCGATAAGAAAAAGAGCGCAGAAAACGGCCAGGGCGGCCAGGACTTTACGGCGGGACCTGTCCGCTCCGCGCCAGGTCAGGAAGAAAGAAGGCAGCCAGATGAACACCGCCGCAAGCCAGGCTCCCCTGCTTCCGGAAGAGATCAGGGCCGCAAAACAAAGAGCTCCGGCCGCGGCCCAGGCCCAGGCGCGCCAGCCTTTAGACCGCGCGCAAAGCGCCGGCAGCAATGGCCCGCAGCCGGCGAGATAGGACGCCAGAAAATCCGGATTGCCGAGAGTGGAGGGAGCCCCGGGACCCTGCCAGAGGGCCCAAAGCGAAGCTGCGGCGGCGGCCAGAGAAGCGGCCCGCGCCGCCGTCCCGGCGCCTTCCCGGCGCAAAACAAGACTGGCGGCCAGTCCGGCGAGAGCGAAACCGGCCGTTAAAACATAAGCTTCAAAACCGGCGGCGCGCCAGGGGCTTGCGGCATAGGAAAGGGTCAGAAGACAGAAAAAAACCGCCCAGGCCAGGGAACGCTTTCCCCAGGAGACCCCTCCTCGCGGTAAAACGGCGCGCACGGCAAGAACGCCTAATGCCCCTGTCGCAAAAAGAACGGTTTTAGGCAATAAAAAAGCCTCAAAGGAGACAGGAAGGAACCACACCGGAAGAACCAGCGCGAGGATCGAAAGCAAAATCGTTGTGGGAAGCATATTCACAAAGTTTAATATATTATAGTAAATAAAGCGGAGCGCTACCCTGGCCCATCCCTCCGTGAAAAATTAAGACAAAACCCGTTCTGCCGATCGAACCTTCCATAAAAAAAGCCCCCGGGAGCGCCGGGGGCTTTTTATCCGGCTGCTTACTTATTTGTTATGGCAGGTTATGCAGAGAGCGCTGGCCGTATTGGCCTTCACGAGCATCTTGGTGCCGGCAACCTTATTGTGGGGGTTGTGGCAGGAAGTGCACTGCACTTTGCTGGCGGCAAGTTTCACCGCGGGGTCCGCGGTGATGTCATTGTACTCGGTGGGCTGGTTCGTGCGCACCGTAGCGTAGTTGACCGCTATAGGGTGGCTGCCGCGCATACCGTTATTGGGGTTCGCTTTGCCGGCCGCAGCGCCGTTGTCCCACATTATATTGCCGGTGCCCACGTAGGTGGTTCCCGCTACCGCCACCGTGCCGTCATGGCAGGAGAGGCAGAGGGCCGATTTGCTGCCCGCGAGGCTCGCGGGGGAGGCGTCGTAAGCGGCGCCGTTAGGGCCGGTATAGCCGGCGTTAGTATTGTACAGATTGTAGGTGAAGCTGCTCAGGGCATGCGCCCAGAGGGGCACGTTCATGAGGGGTTTATGGGGAACATGACAGGCTTTACAGGATTCGGTGACACCCGCTATCGGCGTCCCGCCGGTGGCCGAGAAGTCATGCTTGGAACCGGCGAAGGCGGCGAAAGCCTGGCCGGCGGCCAGCGTGCCGATGAGACCCGCGATCATTGCTATGCTGATTTTCTTCATTGATATCTCCTTAAGTTTTTGTGCTCTGTTTGCTGTTGCTGTGCGGCCAAGACTCTTTTCCTAACATTCATATTCTAACAGGTTGAAGGCTTTTGCATAAGGTCCTTACGACCCCTGATTTTTCAGACAAAAGACCTATATTTTAAGGCAATATCGTCATTGACCTATTGCAATATTCCCCCGCCCTCACGACGGGACATAAAAAAAAGCCCCCGCATCCACGGAGGCTCTTTCCAGTTCGCTGTCTAATTTGTTATGCGCGGCCGGCCGCTTCGCGCGCATCGGCTTTTCCCGCCTCCTCCGCTTAAACGCTCCTTACATATCTGCCGCGGCTCTCCCTGACCTTGGGTTTATTGAACAACCAGGAAGGTTTATAAAAAACCTTGACCCGGCTGGGATACCCCTGCCAGCCGAAACTGGTCAGTATCCTGGCGGATAAAGTGTTGATCCCGGGCTGAAGTTCCCAGTCTATTCTGTCCGGGACCTCGCGCCAGTGTATCCCGTCGGTGCTTACCATGAACGCTTTGAATTCCGGGGAATCGTCGGCCAGCAGGACGATCTTCACCGCCTGGGGCTCTTTCAGGCTCATCGCGTAATAAATTATCGTCTGGTTCTTATCGTCCCTGAAATCGTCGGCGTCATCGGAATAGATCCTGTCCTCGAAAGATTCTCCCGTTCTCGATTTAAAAGCCAGGAAAGTGTCCCCGGCCCCCACCGTATCCCGGCCCATCACGGGGTAAGCGCGGTAATCGGGGTTCAGGGCAAGCTTCCTCTCCACGCCGTTTACCTGGCAAATAATGGGCTCGCTTAAATGATCGTTCCTCAGGTCGATGGAATACATGCGGTAAGCGGCCAGCTCCCCGCGTTTGACCTGCGTCCTTACCCCGTCGGAAGTGACTTTTTTTATCCCTTTAACAGCGTCGTTCACATAGGCGTTGTGGAGACTGAACCCGCTCTCCGGCTTCCCGTTCTCCCCTTCATAATGCAGGTCATTATACGGGTCCATCACCACCCATTCGTTGTAATCGTCCGACCAGACGCCCACAACGAAATGACCCGGCAGATCGATATATCTGGCGTGGCAGCCGACCGAGAGGAGGGCCTGGAGGTAAACTATGGCGTACTGCGCGCAGAAAGCGCGGTTGCCCCGCTTTCTTGCGAGGTCAAGAATTTCCAGGGCGTCCCAGGGCGGGTAATAAAAGTTCTCGCTCCCGGGCTCCCATTGCCGCCGCGCCCACTTGCGCAGCAGAACCTGCTTCTCGAACTGGGTCTTTCCGGGCGCTATGACTTCGTCCAGGCGCTCGCGCTTCCTGAGCAGCTGGAGCCGCGGATGGTCCGGCTTTTCTTCCAGGATCTTGTAATCGGCTATAAAAATACCGCCGTTCTCCAGTTTCAGAGGCAGGATGAAACTGGCTTGCGCGAAGTATAAGGCCGCCGCGGCGAGGAAAAGGCCGGCCAGGACCTTTCCATACCCGCGGAGGAATAGCCTGGCGGCTGCCGTCTGCGGCTCGTTCCGGTTTTCTATAGTATCCATAAAAGGGGCGATCCGCTTCGCTTTGTCCAAGCTGCATAAGACACCAGCGACCCGGGGGAGGCCGGAGGACGCCGCTCAACGATGTTTTGAAACTTTAGCTAAAACTGGAAGTCTTGTCAAAGAAGATGCTTGCTTAAAATCAAGTTTTTTCCTGTCTTATAGCAAAAAGAAGCCCCCGGGCTGCCGGAGGCTTCTTCTTTCACTTGTTTACTTATTTGTTATGGCAGGTTATGCAGAGAGCGCTGGCCGTATTGGCCTTCACCAGCATCTTCGTGCCGGCCACCTTGTTGTGGGGGTTGTGGCAGGAGGTGCACTGCACCTTGCTCGCCGCAAGTTTCACGGCGGGGTCAGCGGTGATGTCGTTGTACTCGGTGGGCTGGTTCGTGCGCACCGTAGCGTAGTTTACCGCTATAGGGTGGCTGCCGCGCATCCCGTTATTGGGGTTCGCTTTGCCGGCCGCCGCGCCGTTGTCCCACATTATATTGCCGGTGCCCACGTAGGTGGTTCCCGCTACCGCCACCGTGCCGTCATGGCAGGAGAGGCAGAGGGCCGATTTGCTGCCCGCGAGGCTCGCGGGGGAGGCGTCGTAAGCGGCGCCGTTAGGGCCGGTATAGCCGGCGTTAGTATTGTACAGATTGTAGGTGAAGCTGCTCAGGGCATGCGCCCAGAGGGGCACGTTCATGAGGGGTTTATGGGGAACATGACAGGCTTTACAGGATTCGGTGACACCCGCTATCGGCGTCCCGCCGGTGGCCGAGAAGTCATGCTTGGAACCGGCGAAGGCGGCGAAAGCCTGGCCGGCGGCCAGCGTGCCGATGAGACCCGCGATCATTGCTATGCTGATTTTCTTCATTTGATATCTCCTTAAAGTTCTTTGTACTCTGCTCTGCTGTTGCTGTGCGGCCAAGACTCTTTTCCTAACATCCATATTCTAACAGGTTGACGGGCCTTGCATAAGGTCCTTAAGACCCTTTATTATTCAGACAAAAGGCCTATAACGGAAGTCGGGACAGGAATTGATTTAATACAATAACACCTGTCCGCGCGCTGCCGTCAGGCCGCTATCGCCAAAAACAGGGCGCAAAAAAAGCCCCCGGTCTGCCGGGGGCTTCTTTTTTTCTCGGTTTACTTATTTATTGTGGCAGGTGATGCAGAGAGCGCTGGCCGTATTGGCCTTCACCAGCATCTTCGTGCCGGCCACCTTGTTGTGGGCGTTGTGGCAGGTGGTGCACTGCACCTTGCTCGCCGCAAGTTTCACGGCGGGATCCGCGGTGATGTCGTTGTAATCGGCGGGCTGGTTCGTGCGCACCGTAGCGTAGTTGACAGCTATGGGGTGGCTGCCGCGCAGGCCGTTGTTGGGGTTCGCTTTGCCGGCCGCCGCGCCGTTGTCCCACATTATATTGCCGCTGCCCACGTAGGTGGTTCCGGCGACCGCCACCGTGCCGTCATGGCAGGAGAGGCAGAGCGCCGATTTGCTGCCCGCGAGGCTGGCGGGGGAGGCGTCGTAAGCGGCGCCGTTGGGGCCGCCATAGGCCGCGTTGGTATTGTACAGGTTATAGGTGAAGCTGCTCAGGGAATGCGCCCAGAGGGGCACGTTCATGAGAGGTTTATGGGGAACGTGACAGGTCTTACAGGTTTCCGTAACACCAGTGATCGGCGTTCCGCCGGTGGCCGAGAAGTCATGCTTGGAACCGGCGAAGCCGGCCAGAGCCTGACCGACAGCGAGCGTCCCGATAATGCCCGCGAACAATGCTATATTAACTTTCTTCATTAATTTATGTCTCCTTGATTTTGCGTTCTGGCTGCTGCCGTACTGCTAAAGCGTTCTACTCGCCCTTGAGAGAACCCAACAAGCACCCAAACTTCTATACATAGATGTTATTAAATGCCGGCGAGCGAAAGTATAGCTGCAAGGCAAGGAGAAAAGTGATTTATAGCATTGACATTGCTCAATACAAAACGCGGCTCCGCCTCCCCCGCTCGTCGGAAAAAAGCCGGACCCGGCCGGCTTGTTTCCGGTCAAGTCAGGGATATTACAGCTTATGGCAGGTAAGACAGAGAGAGGACTGGGAGCCGGGCACTTTAAAATTCTCCGCGCCGTCCTTCTCATGGCAGGACAGGCAGGTTACTTTATTATCGGAAAGTCGTATGCCGGGCGTCGTCCGAGGATCGTTGTAGTCGTCGGGCCGGCTGCGCATGACCTGCATATAGTCCACACCGACCGGGTGGCTCGCTACCGACCCCTCATGCGCCGGGCCGGCGTAACCGGAGTTTCCGGAATAGGAACTGTCCACCGGGGCGATAGTGCCGTCGTGGCAGGACAGGCAGGAGAAGACGCCCTGGGACATAGGAGCGCTGGCCGAGTAGAAAGCCGAATCGCCGCTTACCTCCGCGGAGGCGCGGCTGCAGGGACGCCGGTCCCTCAGCGAGTCGCGAAGGTCCACGGGGAGACGGGCCTGTTTTCGGCCGTGAAAAACGATAAGGAACGCGGGCAGCAGCAGCAGCGTCAACCCTATCGCATACTTTCGCTTCATACAAGATCTCCAAAGTAAAGATATCAAGCCCTGATGTTATAGCAGACGCTTCCGGGTTTGTCAATGTCAACGGACCTATGCCGGACCATGGTCTAAAGGCCTATCCTTAAATATGAATATGGATCGGACCTGATATTATTTGCCGGGCGCTTTGTCCTGGTAATGCGGGGAATGGCAGGCCGCACAGGGTTGTGCGGGATAAGCCGCGGCGCCTTTTTTCGCGTGGAAATCCGCGTGGCACTGCGAGCAGAGCTTTTCAAGCGGGTAAACCGTAAGCAGTTTCGGGTTCGGCGATTCATGCGGGGCATGGCAGGCGAGGCACACCCCGGCCTGGAAAGGACCGTGAAGCCATTTGTCCTTGTTCTCCACGGAATCAGGGTCCAGCCCGCGGTGGCACTGAAAACACAGTTTATCCACGCGGTAGCGCAGAAGCGACGCTGTTTTTTCTTCCGCGGCGGGGGAGAGGCCGTATTCCCCGCGCGAAGACAGTTCCTCTACCTGGCCCGGGAAAGAGGATTCCAGGACACCCCGCGCGCGCGTCCCTCCCACGTCATGACAATCCTCGCAGCGCTGAGCCCTGTAAGGCGCGTGAACCGAGGGCCGCGGGACCGGGGCCAGGCAGCCAGCCAGGCAAAACATAACGCTACCGGCGGAATACGCCTTCAAGCGCCAGACGGTATTCCGCGAGAGCCAGGTCCTTGCGCCCGGTCTTTTCATAAAGTTCCCCCAGATAGTAATGAGCCTTCCCCGGATAAGGATTCGCGGCCAGGGTTTTCTTAAGCAGTTCCTCGGCCGGCTCATAGCGGCCGAGCAGGGTAAGGGTCCTGCCAAGAAGCAGCATGGCCGGGCGGGAAGACGGATCGTCTTTAAGACATTCCTCCAGCCTGGCCCTGGCTTCTTCAAGCCTGTTCAATTCAAAAAGCGCCTGCCCGGACAATAATTTCAATTCAGGGGCGCCGGTAGACTTTTTAAGCCCTTCTTCCAGTATAGGGAGCGCATCTTCGGGTTTCCCCTCCTCAAGCAGTTTGCGGGCAAAATTAAGTTCCGGATCTTCCGTTCCTTTGGCCGCGCCGTAGCGCGGGGGAGCCGCGGCCTCCGCCTTGATGCCGAGTATTTTGGACAGGGCCTCGTCGAGTTCAGCGTCGACCCCCTCCTGGAAGCTGGCGAAATAGGCCGCCAGCCTGTGCTCCTTGTTCAGGATAAAGGTAGTGGGCAGGATGAAAAGGCCGTAGGAGCCGTAAAAGTCCCTCTTCTCGTCCAGCAGCATGGGGAACGGGACTTCCGGATTTTTATAAGACCCGGCCTCTTCCTCGTCCTTGCCGGCTATAGCGAGGAATTCCACGCCTTTCGCGGCGAACCTGGAATGCTCCTTCGCAAGTACCGCAAGCATTTTTTCGGAATAAGGCTGGCCCCTGCGCCAGTAACAGATCACGACAGGTTTCCCTTTGTATTTCTCGAGCGTCACCGCGTTCCCCTTGGCGTCGGGAAGGGAGAAGGGGAAGGCGGCCGCGCCGAGCTCCAGGTTGCGAAGAGGATTCGCTTCGGCGCAGAAAGCGTTCATACAGGAGAACAGAACGAAGGAAAGAATAAAAACCAGCCGTGATGTGTTCATTGTGAGATTACCTCTTTGACACGGTCATACGCCCTTGGATTGTGACAGCCCACCGCGCAGGAACCGCCGGTGGCCGTCTTCTTAAAGGTTATCGGCAGCATCCAGGTGCCGAAAGGGACCTGCTCCCTGATATGCTTCAGCTGGCTGCTGCCGTGCACGGCGTGGCAGGCTTTGCAGCTCCTGCCCTTTTCGGAATGGACATGCGCGTAATGCAGATTCTTGTCCCCGTTACGGAAATTGGTCAGGGTCGTGGTTTTAGCCTCGCGCGCGATGTTCTTCTCGTGGCAATTGAAGCACAGGGCGTAGAGCCCGTCCTGGTAAGGGTTATAGAACCCCTCGGGGAAGAAGGTCTTCAGGATTTCCGGGGTGTCGGAACCGTGCGGGTCATGGCAGTCCTGACATTGTCCGAGGGCCACGGGTCCGTGCAGGAAGTGGCTTTTCAGCTCGGCGGCCTGCGCCTTGTGGCAGGAAGTGCAGAGTTTTGCGAGAGGCTCCTTTATAAGGGACGGCTGCTCCGAGGCGTGCGGAAGATGGCACCCCGTGCAGCCGGCCGCCTCCACGGCGGGATGCGGCCGTTTGACCGCCTTTAGTTTTTTTGCCATATCGTCATGGCAGGACAGGCAAAGCTCTTTTTTTGAATCGGCCTGGAGCAGCAGCGGCTTGGGCGCGCTGTGCGGATCATGGCAGGTAGTGCAGCCGGTCTGCACGGGCCCGTGCATATACTTGCCGGCCAGGACGGAACGCAGTTTCTCGTGGCAGGAGAGACAAAGCTCCGGCTGGCTGCTTTTAAGCAGTTTTTCAGTATCCGAACCGTGCGGGTCGTGACAGAGCGCGCAGGACATCTTGGCCGGCTTGTGGGCGACCGCCCCTTTCAGCTTGTTTTCGTGGCAGGAGGAGCAGAGGGCGGCCATGTTCTTACCCCTGAGAAAAAATCTCTGACCGGAACCGTGCGGGTCGTGGCAGCCCGTGCAGCCGGCGGCTTTAATGGCCTGGTGAGTGCCCTTGCCCGACTGCACTTTTGCGCGCAGGCCTTCGTGGCAGACCAGGCAAAGCTCGGGCTGGGCGCTGGAAAAAGAAAAAACATGGCGCTTGGCGGGATCGGCGGCTGGTTTTTCGTCGACATGGCAGACGGAGCACATCTTCACCCCTACAGGGCCGTGCGTGAACTTGTCGGCGGCGACCGCCTTATGGCAGGCCAGGCAATCCGCCGGGGAAGTGCTTACCGCCACCGACGCCGGCGCGGCCGGTACCGCGGCGGCGGCCGGCATGACCGCGGGCGCCAGCAGCGCCAATAGAAGATTCCCGTAAATAGTCACGTTTCCCCCCTACTTTTTTTTAAGATACTGGAAGATCTGCACGCGGCGGTTATAAGAATCCGCCACATAGACCCGGTCGGCCGCGTCGATAAAGATCCCGGCCGGCAGCTGAAAGGAGGCCGGGCCCGAACCGTTGCCGCCGAAGAACATGAGCAGCTTGCCGTCCCGGCTGAAGATCTGCACCATGTTGAACAGAGCGTCCACGACGTAAATATTCCCTTCGGAGTCGGAAGCTACGCCGCGCGGCCGGGCCATGTAGCCGGCCATGTTCCCGCACTCGCCGAAATTAAAGAGAGGCTTGCCTTCCGGAGAAAAGGCCTGCACCCGGCAGAGGATACTGTCGGAAACCAGCACGGTACCGTCGGGCTCCACCCAGAGGTTGGCGGGCACCGACAATTCGCCGGGACCCGAGCCGTTCTTGCCGAATTCCCGCATGTAGGCGCCGGTATCGGAAGAGAGGGCGACGATACGGGAGTTGCCCGTGTCCGCGACCAGGACTTCGCCGCCGTGGCCGATAGAAATGCCCGTGGGCTTTTTAAGCTCTCCACCCTTTGCGCCCAGGCTGCCGGCCTGCCACAATATTTTCCCGTCCGGGGAATAGGCCTTTACCAGGTTTACGGCGGAATCGGTGACGAAAACGCGGCTTGAAAGGTCCACCGCCACCGAGATCGGGCTGGTGAGCCGCTCCTGCGCTCCCGCGCCGATACGGCCCACGACTTTTTTATCCAGGTCGAGGATCGCGACGGAGGAGCCTTCGGTATCCGCCACGAAGATGCGGCCGCCCTGCGCCCAGACCCCGTAGGGCCGCATCAGGGCCGCCCCTTCCTGTTCGTCGCCGGTTACCGTTTTCCAGATCTTCCCCCAGGCGCTGGCGCCCTTGCCGGCCAGGTCGGCCTTCCCCGAGATGGCCCTGACGAAGCGCACTCGCGGCTCGTCCGGGGCGGGCGGGAACACGATATCCGGCGGCGCCGCCGCGAAAAGCCGGCAGGCCGGGAAAAAGAGGACGGCAAGGAACAGGATCGTTTTTTTCATTGTTTATGGCACCCCTCGCACAGAGTCAACTGGTCGGCCCTGGTCAGCTTCGGGAGAAGCCCGGCATGAGGCAGATGGCAGGATACGCAGTCGAACGGCTTATCTTTCCGGTTCGGGTCCATCACGCCTTTTTTTGAGGTCGGATGCCCCGCGGTCGGATGATTATTCTTCAAAGCGGCGTCATGGCAGGCGAAGCACAGCTCCTGCGGCGGCTTCTTGAGCTGGCCGGGCAGGCGTGCCACGTGAGGATCATGGCAGGCCATGCACTCCCCGCCGGCGAAGGGCGGGTGGACCACGGCTTTTTCGCCGAGCTTATTAAGATCGGAATGACAGGCGAAGCAGGTTTTTTCCGGAGTTTCCTTGAGCGCGGCCTTGCCGTCCTTTCCCGGCGCGTCGTGGCACATATCGCAGGAGCGCGACCCGAAAGGCGCGTGCTGCGCGGCTTCCGTGATCAGCTTGGGATTGGCGGAAGCGTGCGGCGAGTGGCAGACGACGCACTCCGTGCCTATGACGCTGATGCCGCCATGGGACTTTTTAACAGCCTCGTCCTCCGTCGAATGGCAGGTGGAGCATAGCTGGTTCACCGGGGCGCTTAACAGCGCGCGGTTCGCGGAGCCGTGCGGCTGGTGGCAGGCGGAGCACTCCATGTCTTTATAAGGGACATGGACGGAGGCCTTGGCAAGATCTCCGGCGCGTTCCTTATGGCAGGACAGGCAAAGTTCCCTGCCGGGCAGGAGCATCTTCGCGGGGTCTTTCGGCGAAGCGTGGCATTTAGAGCAGGCTCCCTCCGCGACCGGCGCATGCGCTCCCGGAGCCGCTTTAAGTTTCACGGTCTCCGCCTCATGTGCCGCGGCGAACAGGTCCTGAGCAGGCCCTTCCTTCTTCTTGTCGAACAAACCCGCATTAAGGGCAGGGGAAAAAATGAACGAACTTGACAGTATCGCTGCCGCTAGTATTTTATTTTTTTTCATAAACCCAATCCTATGAAGTATAACAAAACTGCGGCTCAGGCCGCAAAAAAATTTAACGGTCAGCAGCAGGAATAAATTCCCCTTATTAGACCAAGTCCGGATTGGATCTGTGCGCTGCGCTTCACTGAATAGGTGGAATACCCAGCGTCGCCGTAAACTTCTTTCGTCCCGCGCGGGTCAGGCCGTAGGCCGCGAAGGAGACGGCGCTAACTCCCGCTACCCACCAGATAAGCGTGGAATCCTTATCCTTGAACCCGAAGTAGAGCATGTACGCCGCCGACGCGGAATATATCCCGGCGGCGACGAGGCTCGACAGCGCCGGCTTGGAAAACTTTCCGCCGGCGGCGAAGCGCGCCCGGAAAAGCCCCAGGGCGGTAAGCGCGGCGAAGAGAGTGAGGATCGCGCCCACGTTGCTCAGGGCCTGCCGCAGATCATTGGTAAAAACGATTAGCAGAGCCAGCGCCGACTGAAGCAGCACGGAGGCCGCCGGGGGCCTCCCCTCGCGCCCCGCGAAAGCCCTCGGGAGGAAGCCGTCGCCGGCCATGGCCGCGTAGACCCGAGGGCCGGCGAAGGTCATGGCGCTCATCGCGGAAACGAACAGGAGGATTACCAGCGCCGACATCAAGCGCCCCGCGCCGGGCCCGGCCAGCCGCTGCGCGATGACATGGCCCAGGGTCACGCTCTCGCTCTCATACCTGAAGACGGCGGAAGCGTCGGCCGGGGTCAGATTCGCCACGAAAACCCAGTTCACTGCGAAGTAAAGCACGGCCACCAGCGCGCAGCCTATCAGCATCGCGCGAGGCACGTCCAGCCCGGGTTCCCTGAACTCCTCGGCGGCGTAGGCGGCGGCGTTCCAGCCGCTGAAAGCGAAAGCGATATAGAAGAGGCTGCCCATGAAAGCCGCTAAAGGAAAACCCGCGCCGGCGGCCGGCGGGGCCCAGGCCGGCCAGTGTCCGCTGCCGGCAAAAAGGCCGAAACAGATGAAGCCGGCGAAAAGGACCAGTTTAACGGCGACGAGTAAATTTTGCCCTCTCACAGAAGCCTTCAAACCGGCGGCGTGCAGAAAGGTGAGCGCGACGATCAGGCCGGCGCCGGTCCAGCGCGGGTCGAGAGAGGGTGAAAGAGTACCGGCGAAAGCGCCGGCGGCCAGGGCGTCCACGGCGACAGGGGCGGAGAAACCGACCAGGAGCGAGGCCCAGCCGGCCGCATAGCCGAGCGAAGGGTGAAGGAGTTCTGACAGATAACGGTATTCGCCGCCGGAGCGCGGGACCAGCAGGGCGACCTCGGCGTAGGCGCGCGCGCCGCAGAGCGCCAGCGCCGCTCCCGCCGCCCAGGCCAGGAGGATGGCGCCGGGCCCCATCGACTGGGCCATGAAACCGGTGGACAGAAGCACCCCGGCGCCGATCATGTTCGCGGCGACAAGACCCACGCCCGACCACAGGCCAAGCAGTTTCGTTGAAGACATTAGCGGTTATCTGGCGCTTCTCTCCGGCGGGAGAGACAGGTTTATTTTACGGGAACAGGTGGATACTGGCCTGTCCGGGCGCGGGTTCAGCGCGCGCGCGAAAGAATATAGAGGTGGCACTTGAACCATTCTTCCTTCGGGAGCGAGCGCTTCAAAAAGCGTTCATCCTCCACGTCGAAGACCTTCTCTTTGGTGCCGGCGAATCTGAGCGTTTCGGCGACCATATTCTTGCCGTCGGCGTACGGCGCGGAATTCCACAGCAGGGCGTGGCCGTCCGGTTTAAGCATCGACGGCAGCGCCTTTGCGAGCCTGGCGAGGACGAAACTTCCCACGTCCCCGTCCCAATAATCCGACAATGAGGGCGCGTGCCCTTCGGGAAAACCCTCCGGCCAGACCGCGGGCATGCTCCAGAAGACCGCGTCGAATTTCTCTCCGGGAAACCTCAGGTTTCCCTTCTCGTCGGCCACATTGTCGCCCACGATAGCGTTAACCTTGAATCCCGCTATTTTCGCCGTCGCTACAGTATTAGCGACTTCGAGCGGATTGATCCCCACCACGCGCACCGGCTCGCTGCTGCGAAAAGAAGCTATCCACGTATCAACACCGGTGCCGGGGCCGACCACCAGTATCTTTGACTCGGGCCCGAGGGTGAACTTCGTCGAAACATAGCGCAGGTACGTGGTCTCGTCCGGGCTCAGGGTCACCAGCGCGTAGACCGAGGGAAAGGTGGGGATAACCGTCCGGCGCTTGTCCGGCTTCGATCCCCCGAAAAACCGGATAAACTCCCCGGGTTCCATATCGCTGAGAATGGTCCCGGTATCGGGAGCCTGGCTGAAAACCTGCGGGCTGAATTCATACGCGGCCCATTCCCCCGTTGCGATGTCTATCTCATGCAAACGATAGGGAAGACGCCTCACCTGAAAGCCGGGATACACGGCGGTAACAGGCTTAAATCGCTCCTCGACGAAATCGGCGATAAGCTCACCGTCTTTTTTCTGACCGGAGGCGAAAGCCCTCCATTTCTCCAGTTCTCCCGGGCTCCCGGAACGCGGGACCTCCATATAGTAGGGGCTCAGATCGAAATATTTCGGCTGGATCTCTTCCCATTTCTCCCGGGTTTGAGGCTCTTTATTCAGCGCCTCGTCGGGGAAGACCGGGAATACCGCGATGAGCCTGCCGCCGCCGTCATAAAGAAGATCGAAACTCTGAAGGGAAACGACGTTGATATTGGCCATCTCCACCTGCAGGATGCCAAGGCCGCGGGCGCTGAAAGGGGCGGTCACTGGCTTGGGCCCGAGCGTGATCCGTACTACATAAGAACCGTCGGGACGCGCCGTTTTTTCTCCCACGGCCAGGCCTTCCCGCGGTGCGACGTTAAGAAGGTCGAGAGCCCCGAGCAGTTCGTAAGCCGGGGTCTTAGAGATATCGGGAAGGGTTCCGGCCGCGCGGCTGGCTGCGGAAAAAAGGAACAGAGCGGCCAGGAGCGCGCCTGCGGCTGGCTTGCGCATTTTCAGGGTTCTGATCATAGGGGTTACCTCAATCCCGGCCGCTTTTATTTATGACACTCTTTGCAGGTCTCGCGGTAATCTTTCCTGAGCGGCACGCTCTTGTGGCCGCCGATGTCGTGGCATTTTACGCAGCCCATCATCTCGGTGTGGGCCTTGTGGGGCATCGTTTTGCCGGCGATAGCCGCGACAGGGTTGGAGGCCGGGACTTTTACTGTTTCCGGCGGAACCTTAACGCCCACCTCCTGGTGGCACTGCGTAGCGCAGTACGAACCGGAAATGAGCGGCTCCGCGGAAATGTCGGAGAGCTCCACCGCGAGGGCCCGGCCGGCTTCGCCCAGCGCGCGGTCGGCCTCGCGCATGATCAGGGAGGTCAGGTAGATATTGTGCTCGCCGTGCGCCGCGCCGAGGAACTGCTCCAGCTTCCGGGCGTGCTCCAGCGCCAGGCGGGCCTTCTTAAGCTCGGCTTCCGGCCGCGAAGATTTGGCGAGTTCGCCCTTCGCCGCTTCTATCTTGGAGGCCAGCTGCTTCAGCGCGGTTCCGACGTCGCCTTTGACATGGGCCCAGGTCCCCTTGAATTTCTCGCCGTGGCATTTCGAACAGGCCTGCTCGGAGGCCTTCTGCGTATGGCCGCTGAACCCGCCGTTCTCGGTCTTGTCCTGGTAATGGCAGCCGATGCAGTTGACGCCCGCTTTGAACATCGGGCTGGGCAGCTCCGGCAGGGAAGCGCCCTTTATCTCCTCGGGCAGCCTTCCGGAGTAGAGCTCGAGCTGGGTAGAATGCTTGTCCTGGTGGCAATAGGAACAGTCGAAGCTTACGCCGACAGGATGGCTGCCGGGCATTCCTTTTACCCCGGAGCCGGAGGTGGAATCCTCCTGGGCCATTTTAAGCGGGGAGCTGTGCTTTATCTCCTGGTGGCAGTGGAAGCAGGCCACGTGGTGCTTGGTCACGTGGTTCTCGTGGATGAACGGTATATCCCCGTAGCGGTCCAGCTTTTCGGGCTGGTTATGGCAGGTGAAGCACCTGTCCTTTAAAGCGGCCCCTTCGCCGCTTACTACGCCGAGGTGGCAGTTAAGACAGGTAACGCCCTGCTTGGTCACATAGTCCTTATGGTTATAGGACATATTGCCGACCTTGAAATCTTTTACCGGCAGGTTATGGCAGGACAGGCAGCCGCCCAGCGGCTTAAGTTCCTTGCCGGAACCCATGCCCTTGAAATGGCAGGTATAGCAGGTGTCATAAGTGACTTCCATATGCTTGCCGACCATGATCTGCGAATGGCAGGAGGTGCAGCGAAGCTGCCTGCCGCGGCGCTTCTCGGTCAGATGCGGCCTGTGGTCGAAGCGCACGCCTTTGTCGCCGACCTTGACCCAGCCCTCGAGCAGCCTGGTGGCATGGCAGCCGTTGGCGAGACAAGCGGCGTCCTCAACCTCGGCGTAAGGCTTGGAGGAATAGGTGCGGGTGACGTACTTCACCACCTGCGACAGGGCCTGGAACTTGTGCCAGAGATGCGTCTTGACCGTGGACGGCGGGTAATGACATTTCACGCAGGCGACCTTATTGTGCTTGGAACCGTTCCAGGCGTCATAATAAGGTTTCATGATATGGCAGGAATTGCAGAAATTAGGAGACTCCGAGTAATGCATGAGCGACAGCAGCGTTACCAGAGCGCCGACCGCGATAACGGTTACGGCGACCTTGAACCGCGGGGCGAGGTTTAAATGCCAGCCTTTATCCTTGGTAAGCTCGATGCCGAGAAAATGTAAAAAACCGGAAAGCTTTTCCATTGTTGAACCGTTCCTTGTATTAAGCCGGCTTTCCCCGCCGTTTTAGCAGACTGTGAACTTATGCGCGGGCGCCGTAATTAGGTTACCTTGTATATTCTATGTTTTTGCCCCCCTTTCCCGCAAATTCACGGCGGAAAACACAAAAAGCAACCGGCGCATTGACTTAAGCCAATAAAAACAAGACCCCCGCGGCTTTGCGGGGGTCTTGTCCTGCCGGGGCTTCGGTCCTTTCAGTTACTCTTTCTCTTCAGCCTCTTCTTTCGCCTCCGCGACGCGCGGCAAAGCGACTTTCCCGGTCAGCCAGGCCCAGTTCATGGGATAGACCGCGGGGTCGAAGACCGTCCAGTAGGAATGCCAGACCAAAATCGCCAGGCAGGCGAGGATGGCTTCCATGAAATGGATCAGGAGGCAAAGGTCGATGACCCACTTGGGCAGGAACTGAAGAGACAGCTCCCTGAACCATACGACGCAGCCTGTCACCACCATCACGAAGCTTCCCCAGATCAGCGCCCAGTATTCCACTTTTTCCATGTAGCTGAAATGCCTGAATTTCGGCGGCTGGCCTTTATGGAAGATATTGAATTTCTGAAGCTGGAAGAAATCCCTGATATCGTTCAGCCCGGGCAGGAGTTCCATGAAGCACTTGCGGCCTTCCCTGAACGCCGCCAGCCAGAGAGCGTGATAAACGGCCAGGGCGATGAACAGCCCGCCGAAGACCCTGTGCAGTATCGTGCGCAGGGCGCCCCCGCTGGTCCCGGCGAAAAACACGGTATTGAAAAGGGAATCCGGATACCTGTGGCCGAAGCCGGTATACGCCAGCCCGATAAAAAAGAGCGCGAGCAGGATATGCTGCATCCGCTCGTTCACGGACATCCTCTCTTCGGCCGGGTGGGAATGCCAGCCGCTGATAGCCTTCCTGTACAGGTCTACCATATTGTGAAGCATCATGCCGCCCAGCGTCAGGACGATAAGCAGCACATACGTATGCTTGACCATGTCCAGCAGCCACTCGTAGCTGCCCTGGGTTTGCGCGACGGTCAAGTCGGAGTGTATCTTCCCCTTAGATACCAGTTCGCCGGCTTTCTTGTGGCAGGTGCCGCAGGTTTTCTGCAAATTAGCCGGGTTGACCGAGGAATTGATATCCGAAGGAGCGAGTATATCGTGATAGCGGTGACAGGAAGCGCAGTTGGCCACCGTCAGGCTCCCCGCCCGGAAAGCCACGCCATGATAGCTGTCCATATAGCTCTTTACCGGGCTGATGGGCAGACCGAACTGGGCCGTTATCTTCTCCGAGGAATGGCAGCCGCTGCAGGTTTTCACCACGGAACCTGAGAAAACACTGGAGCCGGATTCGCCGTGCGCCTGTATGGTATGCTCGCCGTGGCAGGAGGTGCAGACGGGGGCCTCTTTATGTCCGCGCGCGGCCTGCCTGCTGTGCACCGAGGTGGAATAGAGGGCGAACTGCTTGGTATGGCAGCGGCCGCAGGTCTGGGGAACCCTGGCCCTGTTGATGCGGCTGGCTGAATTCCCCGGGAAATTAATATCGTGGTCGCCGTGGCAGTCGACGCAGATGGCCACTTTCGCTTTATTGTCCTTTATGAAGGCCCTGCCGTGCACGGTCTTGTCGTAAGTATTCTTCGGCTCGAACAGGAACTTGCCGGCGGCGAAAAGCTCTTTGTGGCAGGTGTCGCAGGTGTTCGGGATATTAGTGCGGTGCAGCGGGGAGGCCGGGTCGGTCGGCTTCCGCACATTGTGCGGGCTGCCGTGACAGGAGAGGCAGATAGCGGGGCCGGATCTGGTCTTCGCTATAGCCTTGCCGTGGTCGGAACCCATCAGCCTGTCCGCCACGTCGGTGTGGCAGCCGCCGCAGAAAACCGGCGGGGTCTTTTTCTCGGGATGCGGATAGCCGTCCTTGTCCATGTGGCAGGAATTGCAGGCCAAGGGGCCGTGAGTGGACGCGGCCATGTTCTTTGGATCCACGAAGGGCGCCCCGGAGCCTTTTTCGCCGTGGCACATCAGACAGGGATTATCCTCGGCCGCGCGCGCCGCGGCGCCGCCGCACAGGAGGAAAGCGATGGAGAGGTAAAGAATATTTTTTTTCATGTTCTCAGAAAAGCGGAGCGAAAATAGCCACTATTATCAGAAGCACGGTCACCACGCCGATAGTCAGCGCGGTAAAGCCTATTATCCTGGCGAAATTCCAGAGCCACTCCGGCGTCGGCTCGGTCTTGAGCGACTCCAGCTCGCCGGAGGCCAGCAGCCTTTCGTATTCCTCGGGCCGTTCCTCTTTCATTTCCTCCAGCGAGATCCTGCCGGTGAAAATAACGTCGTCCATCGGGAATTTGCCCGGCCTGAGGTGGGTATGGAAGAAGTGGATGGTGAAGATGAACCCGGAGGCCAGCAGGGCCTCGTCGCTGTGCACCACGGTGGCCACGTTAAAGACCCAGCCCGGCAGAGCGGCGGCGAAGAACTCGGGGAACCACAGCACCAGGCCGGAGGTCCCGATTATGCTTATGCCCCAGAACACCGCCCAGTAGTCGAACTTCTCCCAATAGGTCCACCGGTCGAAGCGCGGCCGCGGACCCTTGCCCAGGAACCATTTTATCTGGCCGATGAAGTCCTGCAGGTCTTTCAGCCTGGGGATCATCGAGTCCGGGCCGAAAACGCGGAACTCCCGGTGCGAGATTATGTACCGCGCCGCGTAGGAAAGATGCAGCCCGAAGTACAGGAAAGTAAGCAGGGCGAAGAACCTGTGCAGGAAGCCCATCGCCTCGAACCCGCCGAAGAGGTGGGCGAGGAAGGTAGCCCACCAGGTATGCGAGAATTTCATGGGCATGCCCGTAAGCACGAGTCCCAGGAAGCTGGTGATGATTATCCCGTGCAGGATGCGGTGATAGAGCTTGAAGCGGAAATAATACTGGCCGGACTTGGCGGCCTCTTCCCCGGCTTCATGCCGTTTTTTCTTGATATCCCCCACCAGACGCGCGAGCCACATCAGCGTGTGCACGCCGAAGAAGGCGAAAGTTCCTATCAGCAGCGCGGACATGAGCAATATGGTCCAGAACATGACCCTGAACTGCACCTGCTTGCCGCTGGTCGAATGGGCGATATACTTGATGAAATTTTCATTGGCCTTGGGATGGCATTTCCGGCAGGTATCGGCTTTATTGGCCGGGGAAAGGGTGGAGCGGGGGTCGGCCACTTTCTGTATATTGTGGGCGCTGTGGCAGTCAGAGCAGCGGGCGACCTTGGTATAGCCCAGGCGGGTGATCTTGCCGTGATAGGTGTCGCGGTAAGTGGCCAGGTATTCGCCATGGCAGTCGCCGCACTCTTTGACCACCTGCAGCTGGTAGCCCTGCGCGTCGGTGCGCACGATGCGGTGGGCGCTGTGGCAGGTGGTGCAGACGGGAGCGAGAGCGCTGCCCTCGGCCAGTTTTCTGCCGTGTATGCTTTCTTTGAAAACGGCGGCTATGCCGGCATGGCACTTGCCGCAGGTATCCACGACGTGATTGCGGCCTATCGTGGAGTTCGGATCGGAATGCTTCTGTATATTATGGTCGCCGTGGCAGTTGGTGCAGACCGCGGTGACCAGCAGGCCGCTGCGCACCAGCGCCCTGCCGTGGATGGTTCCGTAATATTCCTTGAGCACGTCCTGGGGGAAATTATATTTCTGGGCCAGCACGGGGTCCGCGTGGCAGCGGGCGCAGGTTTCGGGGAGCCGGAAAGGGTAGACAGAGGATTCCGGGCTGCCCTTGCTCATTATTTTATGGCCCGGGGCATGGCAATCCTGGCAGGAAGCGGCTTCGGACTCACCCGCCGCCCTGGCCTTGGCGTGGATGGTATTGTCGTACTTCGCGGCCACCTTGGTGTGGCAGTCGCGGCAGGAGATCTTGGAGGGCTTGACCTGGTGCGGCCCTGGCGTGGCGTCGGTATGGCAGGCTACGCACTTCTCGGAGGCGTGGCGGGAGGAAGCGAGGTCCGAAGCTTTTACCGCGGGAGCGCTTTCGAAGCCGGCTTTTTTGCGGCCATGGCAATCCATGCAGGCCGAATTATCGGCGGCAAGGAGCGGGGCGGCAAAGAAAAGGGCAGGGGAAAAGATCAGCGCGGCAAAAGCTGCTGTTTTAAAAGGCAGGTGCTTGGTCATCGGTCTCCGTACGCGCTGTCAATTAGTATAAATTTAACGTTTGTTTATATAAGCGGATCATTCCGCGTCTGGCGGAAATCATCCCGCCTGACATAGTATCAAATAGCAAGGCAACTCGGCGCACAACAAAAGCTAACCGGGGCATTGATTTAACGCAAGAGTTCTGTCCCGCGGCCTGGCAGCCCGGCGACTGATACAAAAAAAGCGGCCGGCTGAATGATCAGCCGGCCGCTTTATAGAAGTACTAAGCTTAGAACTTGGCCGATACGGCCACCGAGGCGGTGTTGACCCAGCCGCTGTTGGTGGAGTCCAGTTTATCAGTCCACTGGTCCCGCCGCAGACCGAGGTTGGCGGACAGTGTCTTGCTGTTCGCGGGGGAGTATTTCAAGTTCATCCTGGTGCTCACTATCCGTATGTCGGAGGGCTCGGTGTCGACTATGATACCGTCCCTGCAGACGATATAGACCGGCGCTTTGCCCAGCGAGCGGGTATAGGAGTTGTCGGCGGAGAGCAGGTACTCTTTGCTGAGCTTGGCGCTGGCGTGGAAGTTCAGCGTGTCATTGGCGTAGCGGTAAAGCGCGCCAAGGGTGCGTTCGGGCTGTCCGAAGGGACCTCCCTCGTCCTGCTGCGGCCAGGGGGAATAGCCGGCATAGTAAGCGTCGCTATGGCTGGACATCTGGTCGAAGGCGTAGTTGGCCCCGGCAGTATACTTCCCTTCATTGTTCCACTCCAGGCCGGCCAGGTAGCTGTTCTGGTGGTCATTGCTGTTGGTGTGGTTGGACTCCTCGTTCTCACCGTTCATGGCCATGGCCGAGCCGACGAAGCTCAGGCTTTTCACGAAAGGCACGGGCATATAGATGTCGGCGGAATACTCGTCAGAGGTGGTAGGCAGGGATTCGAACACGGCCACATTGGAGCGGGTGGCTTTATAACCGAGACCGAGTTCAGCGTCCATGGGGAGGCTGAGATTGGCGCCGGCGGTGTAGACGTTCATCGT
>CAZUQT010000014.1:0-26618 GCA_964622585.1 uncultured Elusimicrobiaceae bacterium
AGCCCGAGAGCGGCAGGCGCGCGCACGGTGTGCGCGACGCCGGTTTTGCGTTCCGACCCGCGCGGTAGGCCCCGACTGAGCTTCTCGCGGTTCTGTTCTTTTATTTCGGCAGCAAAGGTGAATCGGGAGGGATGCCATAGGCCGCCGCCAGCCTCTCCGGCTCCAGCGCTGCCGCCGCCGGCCCGAAAGAATACTTCCCCCCGCCGCCAAAAACCAGCGCCTTGCCGCAGCCCAGCCTGGCCACCGCCGGCCCGTGAAGCACGGCCGCCACGGCAAGCCCGCGCCCCGCCAGGCGCGACAAAAGCGCCATGATCCCGGATTTATATTTAAGGTCCAAATGGGAAGTCGGCTCGTCGAGCAGCAGCACCCTGGTCTCCTGCGCCAGCGCCTGCGCGATAAAGACGAGCTGGCGCTCTCCGGTAGAAAGAGTATTTATCGAGCGCTCCGCGAACGCCGCGATCCCCGTCTCCTCCATGGCCAGCTCGGCGGCCTTACCGTCCCCGGCGGAATAGCCCCGCCAGAACCCGGCCCTCGCCGTACGCCCGAGCAGCACGGTCTCCCGGACTGAAAAGTCATAAGGCGTAGCGGTCTCGCTCGCGACGTAGGCCGCCAGCCGCGCAAGGCGCCCCGGCTCGATAGAAGCCGCTTCCAGTCCCCCGAGCCGGACAGAGCCCGCCGCCGGTTTCATAAAGCCCGTAAGAAGCCTCAAGAGCGTCGATTTCCCGGACCCGTTAGGCCCGAGCACGCACATAAAATCCCCGGGGCGCAGTTCAAAAGACAGGTCCTGGATAAGCGGCCGCGGACCGTAGGAGAAAGTCAGCCCCGAAACCTTAAGCGCGGGCATCAGTTCCTCCCCCTAGAGCTCTTCCAGAGCAGCCACATGAAGAAGGGCGCCCCGGCCAGGGCCATCACTATCCCGGCCGGGATCTCCGCGGGCGAAAAAAGAGAGCGCCCCGCCGCGTCCGCCGCCGCGAGCATGGCCGCCCCGCCAAGCGCCGCGGCCGGAACCAGGCCGCGCGCCGAGGGCCCGGTAAGGCGCCGCACGATATGGGGCGTCATCAGTCCCACGAAACCTATGGTCCCGCCGATAGCCACGGCAGCCGAAGTGGCCGCGCAGGCGAGCGTAAAGAACAAGATCCTCTCCCGCTCCGGCTCGATGCCCAGGTGGTAGGCGTTCTCCGAACCGAGCGCCATCGCGTCCAGGGCGCGCCAGCGGGCCATGGCCACCGCCCCCGCGGCCGCGATTATCAGGGACGAAACAGCTAGAACTCCGGGCTGGACCGAATATAAACCGCCCAGCACGAAGTAGAACAGCGAGAAAGAGCGCGCGCCCGACGAAGTCAGGACGAGCATTACGAGCGCCGAGAGAAAAGCGCTGACCGCCACTCCGGCCAGGACCAGGGCGGCGTCCGACAGCCGCCCGGCAAGCCGCGCCAGCCAGTAGGACAGGAAAGTAGCGCCGAAAGCCCCCGCGAAAACCGAAAGGAAAAAAACCGGCGAGGTCCTTTCGATCCCGGCTAAAAAGCAGAAGACCGCGGCCGCCGTAGCCCCCGAGGAAGTCCCGAGTATATACGGGTCGCTGAGGGGGTTCTTAAGCACGCCCTGGAAAAGCGCCCCGGCGAGCCCAAGGCCGGCGCCGACGGCCAGCGCGGCCAGCGTGCGCGGAAGCCGGAGGTTGAGGATTATGTCCAGGTTGGACCAGCCGGCAGGACCCGCCGCGAGCGAGAACAGGCAGGCGGCGGCGAGGACCGCGATAAATACCGGGAATTTATTTTTTGACATTCAAGAAAGCGGCCAGTTTCTTTATCTCGCCGAAAAGCCTGGGGCCGGGCCGTGAAAACGCGTCGCGGTCCAGGCCGGTAATGATACGCCCGGCCTTCGCGGCGGCCAGGCCCTTCGCCATCGGGCGCGAAAGGAATTCCTCCTCCGTGCCCGAAAGCAGGATAACGGCCTCCGGGTCCAGAAGCAGGACCTCCTCCCAGGAGGCCTGGAAGTAGCCGCGTTTCTCCCCCCCGAAAATATTCCTGCCGCCGGCCAGCCGCACAGCGTCCGAAAGGAAAGAATTTCCGCCGGGGGTCCAGCCGCCGGTATCCGCTTCGAGGTAGACCTTCAGCGGTTTATCAGGAAGCTTTGCCGGCATCATGGCCGCCAGTTTCCCGGCGAGCTTCTCCCCCTCGCGCTTGCGCCCGAGTTCGGCGGCTATACGGCGCACGGTCGCGAAAATATCGGCTGCGCTCTTTTCCTCCGCCAGGGAGACGACCTTGATCCCCATAGAAGCGAGCTGTTTCGAGGAGGAAGCGTCGGCCCAGGCCCCGGCGAACACTATGTCCGGCTTAAGCGAATAGATCTTTTCTATATTCGGGCGGAGGTAATCCCCCGCTTTATCTATTTTGGCCGCGGCCGTAGGCCAGTTGCAGAAATTCGAAACACCGACCAGGTCCTTTCCGGCGTCCAGCTCGAAGATTATCTCGGTGTAGGAAGGCATGAGCGAAACGACCCGCCTGGCCTCGGCCGGGAAGGGGGCGGCGGCTGTTAAAAAATGTACCAGCGCGAAAGCCGGAAGGAACCTGCTTATCGTTATTTTCTGATGTTTCATAAAAAAAAACCCAACCGGAAGGCTGGGCTTACCTCCCCCTCGGAATACCGGGCTTTAACCTCCGGGTTCGCAGTAGATCGGGCTCAGCCTTGCGGCCATACCGTTGCGGGGCAGCCGGGGATTCTAACCCCGTTCCTTCTGCGGC
Organism: uncultured Elusimicrobiaceae bacterium; assembly: GCA_964622585.1. Lineage (GTDB taxonomy): Bacteria > Elusimicrobiota > Elusimicrobia > Elusimicrobiales > UBA9959 > UBA9959. The sequence continues at coordinate 2,742 of CAZUQT010000014.1, forward strand.
TACAGGATAATAATACAAAATTTTCAGGAATTGCAGGGCGGGTACGGCGGGAGAGGAACCGGGCTGTGCCGGTCAGGAGGAGGACTGCGTACTCAGCGGCGGCGGGCAGAGAGGCAGCCTTATCCTAACCAGCGCGCCGGCTGGCGGGGCATTGCCTATCTCGAAAGTTCCGCCATGCTCCCGGATAAAATCCCTGGTTATCGCCAGGCCCACGCCCGTCCCGTCGGGCTTGAGGGGCGCCCCCGCCTCCCTGGACCAGGGGACCAGCCCGCCCGGCAGGCCGGGCCCGGTGTCCGAAACCTGTATCTCGGCGTGAACGCCCGTGCGCCGCAGGACCACGCTCACCTTTTTCTCCGCGCGGGGCCCCACCGCGTCCAGGGAATTTTTGAGTATATTGTAAAAAGCCAGCTGCAGCTCGTGCCGCGGCATTTCCACCGACATCGCCCCGTCGGGGAAATCCGCCGTAAGGGCCACTCCCGCCGCGGCGGGGTGGAAGGAGATCATGGTTTTAACTCCGGATAAAAGAGCCTTAAGGCAGAGCCGCTCCGGCCTGAGGTCGGAACGGCGTCCGTAGCAGGTTATCTGGGTCAGCATGGAAGACATCTGTTCAAGGCTTTCGCTGATCATTTTAAGCAGCTCGGCGTCATCCGGGTCGGAGGGCTTTGCCCTTTTAAAATCCAGGTAGCCCAGGGCTGAGGCAAGCGGGGTGCGAAGGTCGTGGGCTATGCGGTGGACGGTAGTCCCGATCTGCGAATACGGGCTCATCTCGGCGCATTTTTTTCCGAGCTCCTCCTGTTTAAGCCGGAGAAATTCCAGATTTGACTGCGCCGCGGCCGTGATGTGCCTTGAGGAAAGCCCGGCGAGGATAATGAAAATGAAGTTAATGCCGGAAACCACCGCGACGAAGCGGCTGTCATAGAGACCGGGCGCCACGGTATGCGTATGCCGGACCAGGGCAAGGGCGTCGCCGTAGACAGAAAATAAATAGCAAAGCGCGGTGAACAAAGGGAGCCAGCGGTCCTCTATGCCGCAAATGGCCTCGGATATCATTATCCAGAAAAAGAGGAACATGAACGGGGAGGAGATCCCGCCGGTATCGCCCACGACTACGGCCAGCAGCACCATATTGAACCAGGTTAAAGAAATAAAGAAACCCGGCTTGCACTTCAGTCGCGGGAAGGCCAGCCAGGCGGCAAGGTGCGCGCCGCAGGAGACAAGGGCGCAGGTGCAGAAAACAGGGCTGAACGGCGACCTGCCCAGTAAATACAGACAGGCGCACGCCAGGCCCAGGCAGGCTACCAGGGCCATATTCCCCCTCACCATCTCCGGACAGAGCACGGCCGAAGAACTCTTCATTTCCTCTCCCTCTCTCCGACGGTCTTTAAAAAGGGACGGCCGTCACCCCCCGGGGACGGCCGCCACAAAGCGAAAGCCCCCCTAACCCATTTAAGCAGGACTACCCTGCCCCTGAGTTAAGATTACATGATTTCAATTTCCGGATAAATACCATATAGATGGTAGATGCAGAAAAGCCGGTTCATGAGCTTCCGGGCCGCGCTGGCGGTTTGGAGGGTAGGGCCTTCAGGGCTGGCAGGCCAACTTTGAAAGCACGGCGGCCAGGTCCTCGCACCGGTACGGTTTCTCGAGAGCTGCGGAGAAACCGCCGCTCTCGTTCTCCGCAGGAAGCTCGTCTTCGAAATAACCGCTGGAAAGCACCACTTTAACCTTCGGGTCCAATTCGCGGAGCCTCCTGACGGTTTCCGCGCCGCCCATCCCGCACGGGACGGTAAGGTCCGCTATTACGACGTGAAAGGCGTCCGGCCCGCCCATGGCGGCCCTATAGAGCTTTATCGCTTCCGCTCCATCAGCGGCGCAGACGCACTCATAGCCCAAAGAGACGAGCATCCGGCTGGCGGCCTTCAGGACGATTTCCTCGTCGTCCATTACCAGCACGCGCCCGGAGCCCCTGAGAAGCCCGGCCGCAGCCGGGCGCCCGGCGGAGGCCATGCCCTCCTCCGCCGGCAGATAAAGAGTGAATTCCGTGCCCGAACCGGGCAATGAGCGCGCCCGGATATCCCCGCCATGGTCCTTGATTATAGAGTAGGCCATGGAAAGGCCCAGGCCGTGCCCCCTGGCTTTGGTCGTAAAATAAGGATCGAATATCCTAACGAGGTTATCAGGCGTGATCCCGACTCCGGAGTCGGCAACGGTCAGCTTCACGTAGTTACCCTCCGCCAGCCCGCGGCCCGCCGCCTCGTCGCGGCCCACATTCTCCGCCCTGATTTCAACGACCCCACCGTGCGGCATAGCCTCTCTGGAGTTCCTGAGCAGGTTATTCACTACCTGGCTAAGCTGGCCTTCGTCGCCGTTGACCGCCCATAGTCCCGGAGCGATCTTCACCTCGGCCCTGGACTTCGAGCCCCGCAGGGAAAAACCGCCCCACAATGAAAGCGCTTCGCCGAGATCGAATGGCTTTTTAACGGGCTGCCCCCCTTTGGCGAAAGTGAGCAGCTGGAGCGCTATTTTCTGCGCGCCTTCGGAAGCGGCGAGCATATCGGACAGGACTTCCCTGTCCCCGCCCCTGAAGCTGTCGCGCGCCATCAACACCGACAAGTTGCCTATTATGCCGGTCATAATATTATTAAAATCGTGAACGATGCCGCCGGCCAGATGGCTCAAAGATTCCGTCTTCCGCATATCCGCCATTTCGATAAGCATCCGGCAGCTCCGGCTCTCCTGCCTCTCGGCGTCGAGCCGTCCTTTGATAAGGGCGGAGATATGACCGCCCATGATCCCGGCAAAAACGCCCTCTTCGGCGGTATAATCCTGCGGCTTATTGGCGACGGTAATATGCCCCAGCAGCCTGTCCCCGTCCCTGAGAGGTATGCTTAAAAACCGCTTAAGGCCGGCGTGTGCGGGAGGCAATTCCCGGCTGAAAGGGTTATTGTCGGTTAGAACGGCTCCGCCGCTGATGGCTACGGCCCAGGGCCGATCCTTCCAGGCGCCGGCAGGGATCGTCATGGGGGTCTCGTTCACGCGGCGGTCACCGGACCCGTCCACGATGACGGCGCCTAAGATCATTTCCTCATTCTCGCTCAAATAGCCCAGGGAGCCCGTATCGCTGGAGAACAGGCCGAGCGCGGCGGCCAGGAGCGCCCTCCATGTTTCCGCGCCGCGCGTAGAAATAAAGATCCTGTCGATCCGCGAGAACGCGGCCAATCTGGCGTTGCCGGCGGCCAGGGCCGCTTCGGCCTTTTTTATCCGCAGCAGGGAATTTATCGTGGCGACGAGGACGGGCGTTTCCACCGGCAGCCGCAGGAAGCCGTCGGCCCCGTTCTCCAGGGCGGTCGTCTGGGAGGCAGGGTCGAGCGAGGTAGCCGACAGGTGGAGGACGGGGATATGGGCGGTAAGCGCGTTCTCCTTTATCCGCCGGCAGACTTCGAAGCCGTTCATGTCGGGCAGGTTCACGTCGAGGAGGATCAGGTCCGGCCTGGCCAGGGACTTTTGCAGCCCCTCCGCGCCGGTGGCGGCCTCCGCCATTTTATAATTAGGCGCCAGAACTCTGACCAGAAGGTGGCGGCCATCCTGATTATCGTTTATCACCAGAATTTTCGGTTTTTGTGGTCTTCCTGTCATAATCCGCCCCATATTTCCGCGGCCCTGTATTCAAATGCTCATCAGACGAAACGAAAATTTCCCCGGATAGCGAGGACCGCCTTCGGCTGGAAGGCCTCCTTCACCCCGGAATAGGGAATATGCAATTACAATAGGATACACTGCGCCGGACAGGAATTAAATACCATATACATGGTAGGCGGGAAAAACGGGGTTTTACGGCTTGGAGAGGCCTTCGCGGATAGCGTAGCGCACCAGGTCGGTCTGCTTATGTATGTCCAGTTTCCGGGCGATATTGCGCCGGTGCACCTGGACGGTGCTGCAGGAGATGGAAAGCCTGACCGCGATCTGCTTGTTCCCGAGACCCTCGGCGATATACCGCACGATGGCTATTTCGCTCGCGGTAAGGAGGGACCAGTCGCGCACGTTCCCGCCGCTCCGGGGGCAGGAGGGGGCGGAGCTCTCAAGCAGGTCCGTAATGGAAGGACTTAAATAACGCTTCCCGCGATGGACGACGCGCAAGGCCCTGGCTATTTCGCCGGCCGCGCTTTCCTTGACAAGGTAGCCCTTCGCGCCGGCCCGCAGCGCTTTCTCCACCGTGGGCCGGTCGTCGTGCATGCTCAGCATGATAACCCTGGCTTCGGAATCCGAGCGCAGCAGCAGCGACATCGCCTCCAGCCCGTTCAGCACCGGCATGGAAATATCGAACACATAGACGTCCGCCGGGGAGCGCCGCGCCAGGTCGAGCGCCCGGCGCCCGTCGCGCGCCTCTCCTGAAACGACGATATCGGGGGCGGTTTTTTTGAGGACCGCCTTGAGGCCCTCTATAACGACGGAATGGTCGTCGGCTATCAGCACGCGTATCTTCGCGGGTATGGTCATAGGTCCCTGGCCGGCCCCGCGCGGAGCGGCAATTCCGCCTTGATAAGCGTCCCGCCGCCGGGCTTTGAATAGATCGAGAAATAGCCGCCGGCCGAACCGGCCGCCTCGGCCATTATTTTCAGGCCCAGGCTGCTCTTCTTGTTTTTTGCCTTCACCATGTCGAAACCGCGCCCGTCGTCGCGCACGGACAGGGTCATCCAGCCGTTTTCGCAGGTTACGGAAAAATCCACTTTTTTGGCGCCCGAATGTTTTTCCGCGTTGTTCAGCGCTTCCTGCGCCAGGCGGTAAAGGACTATGGCGAGCGGGCTCTCGGACGCGCCCTTCGCGTAGTGCAGGCGGATATTCTGGATCACCGAGATGTTCGAGCGGCGGGAAAAACCGGAGATAAGTTCGCGGAGTACGGCGTCGAGACCGGAGACGGCCAAAGCCGGCGGCCAGCTTTCTACGCAGGCCCCTTTGACGGCGGTGGTCACCTTCTTCAGGAGCTTCCGCGCCTGGTCGATGCGGGCCAGGGCGCGCCGCTTCTCGCCTCCGCGCAGCTCCGCCTCTATAAGGAGGAGCTCCGAAGACATCCCCACCTGCATTGCGCCTATTGCGTCGTGGAGCGAAGCCGCCAGCCTTTTTTTCTCCGCCTCGCGGGCCAGCATGATACGGCCGGACAACAGCCGCCCCTCCTCCTCCTGCCTGCGGCGGGGAGTAACGTCGCGCTCTATCAGAATGCCGTAGGTCGCGGCGCCGAAATCGACGTTGCGCGCGGTAACCTCGGTTATAAGCGGAGTCCCGTCCCTGCGCTTCTGCAGAACCTCGAAAGCGGCGCTCTCGCCGCCATTATGCCGGGACAGGCGGCCGCGGTTCAGGGACGCGCCCAGTACCGTGACCGGCTTCCCGACAAGCTCCTCGCGGGCATAGCCGTGGAGTATCAGGGCGGCGGGATTGGCGTCCCTTATCACCGGGACCCCCCCAGCCGGCAGCTCAAGGACCAGGATAGAATCCCTGGCCTGCTCGAAGATGACGCCGTAAAGACCGCCGGCCTCGGGCAGCTTCTTCCGCGCGGCGGCAGCCGGCTTCGGACCGGCAGGTCTGGAAATCGATTTCATGCCACCGATATTCTGGCATAAGTCCGGCCCGAGGTCAACATAGCGCGCGCCGCGCATTTTTCAATATTGTATAATTCTGCGAAGCCCGGAGACTGAAGGGCGCTTTACCTCAACATAGTGAAAGGCCATAAAATATGAAACAGATAAATGTGCTTCTTGTGGAAGACAACCCGGGCGACACAGAACTTACCAGGCAGTCCCTGGCGGCCTCGAAGCTTTCCATCAACCTTATCGCCCTCGACGACGGCGAAAAAGCGCTTAAATACCTCAAGCACGAGCCTCCCTACCAGAAGGCCGAGCGCCCCGACCTGGTCCTGCTCGACCTGAACCTGCCGAAGCTTTCAGGCAGCGAGGTCCTTCGCGAAATAAAAAGCGATAAGGCCCTTAAGAGCCTGCCCGTAGTGGTGCTTACCTCCTCCGAAGAGGAAACGGAGGTTTCGAAGTGCTATGCCGAAGGCGCCAACTGCTACATAGTCAAGCCCGTGGACTTCAAATCTTTCATGGCCATAGTCGGCCTGATAGAGGAATTCTGGTTCTCCGTAGTGAAGCTGGGCGCGGAACGGACGGAAAAGCCGCAAAGCAGGACCGGCGGCAAAAAGAAGTAAGCCAAATGGCGCCGCGCGCGGCGCCGCATCATGAGCGATACAGGGGGACTTCTGAAGAACATACTGCTTTCCTTATTCATTCTATTCCTGCCCGGCGGACCGGCCTTCGCCGCGACCGCGGGCGAACTGGAATTTTTCGACTTCGAAAGGGCCTCCCTCGAAGACATTCTTAATATAAGGACCGCGATAGCTTCCCGCCTGGATTTCTCCGCCAGGCAGGCTCCCGGCATAGTCACCGTGATAACCCGCGACGAGATCATCAATTCCGGCGCCAGGAACCTGATAGACGTGCTGAGGCTGGTGCCCGGGCTGGATTTCGGCGTGGACGTCGAGAGCTCGCTGGGTCTCGGCGTAAGGGGCAACTGGGCCTACGAAGGAAAAATACTGGTCCTGGTGGACGGCCAGCGCTACAATGAATCTTTCTTCGGCAGCGCGCAGCTGGAGCGTATCTCCCCGGAGCAGGTGGAGAGGATAGAGATCGTACGCGGCCCCGGCTCGGCGGTTTACGGCGGTTTCGCGGAGCTCGGCGTCATCAAGATAACCACAAGGAGCGCCAAGGCCATAGCCGGCACGGAAGCCGCGCTCTCCTACGGCCGCATGGCAAGGACCTTCGGCAACAGAAGCGCTAACCTGGCCTTCGGGAAAGTTTTTGAGAACTCCGAACTCTCCGCCAAGGCCAGGTTCAGCGATTCCAACAGGAGCGACAGGCGCTATACGGATTTCAGCGGCGGCGGCTATTCGATGAAGGGCGCCTCGGAGATACACTCAAGGAACCTGAATATAGGCTTCAAGAGCGGTGTGGCGGACCTCAGGCTGATCGCCGACCAATACCGCACTACGGAGCGGGATTATTACGCCGAGTCGATCCTGCCGCGCCCGATGCGCAGGGACTACGACGCCTATTTTGCCGAGGTCAGCCGGGAGTTCAGCCCGGGAGAAAAGTTCACGCTGACCCCCTCCTTTAATTACAGCTACCAGGAGCCCTTCAACGGCTTTAACGCCGATTTCTACCCCAGGGACAAAAGCAGCCACTACTCCAAGGGCACGGTCATAGCCGCCTATACCGCCTCCGACCGCCTTAGATTCTCCGGCGGCGCGGAGGTCTCGAAGGAAAGCGGGATACTTGCGGACACCACGCCCAGGATCTGGAACACTTACGATCTGTATTTCAGGAACGGGACCAAAAGCATCCATTACCACAATACCGCTTTGTTCCTTGAAGGGGTGGCTGATTATCCGTTCGGCATGCTTTCGGCGGGCGCGCGCTGCGACAAGCATGAAAAATTCGACCGCGCTTTCTCGCCCAGGCTGGCCTGGACCAAGGTTTTCGACAGGCTGCACCTGAAGGCTATCTACAGCCAGTCCTTCAGGGCCCCCGGGATAGACAACCTGGAGATCGGCCCGGACTTACAACCGGAGAAGACCTCCGTAACGGAATTCGAGACCGGCTATAAATTCGGGGATGATTTTTTCCTTTCCGCCAATATCTTCCACATAAATATAAAAGACCCGATAGTTTACTATACGCTGAACGCGGCCGAGTCCTACGGCAATTACGGGCACACCGGCTCGGAAGGCTTCGAAGTGACGGCGCGGGTCAAAAAAGACTGGGGCTACTCCGACCTGGCCTATTCCTATTACACCGCCGCCAGCAACGGGGTGGCCTTTTACAATGCGGGAGCGGGCAGCGACGCGCTGCTGGCTTTCGCTCCCCATAAATTCACAATGAACGCCAGCGTAAAGCTTTCCCCCGACTTCAGCGTAAACCCTTCGGCGGTCTATTACGCGGGCCGGCGCGGCTATTACGCTTCCAACTATCCGGCCGTCCTGACGCCCCCGTTCACGCATTATACGAGGAAGTTCAAAGACATCCTGCTGGCCAACCTCAATTTCTCCCGCAAGAACCTGTTAAGCGGACATATGGAACTGGGCCTGGGAGTATTCGACATCTTTAATTCCGGCTACAGCTACCTCCAGCCGTATAACGGCGGCCACGCGCCGCTGCCCGGCCCCTCGCGGGAAGTCCGCGCCAGAGCGTCTTACAAATTCTAAGCAGGCTTCCGACGGGCTTCATGCCGAAAATAAACAGGGAAAATTCGACTTATCAGGAAAAACGCGCGGCGCTGCCGCTGCTGGTCCTGGCGCTTTTATTATCTGCGCCCGCCTCCGGCCGCGCGCAGGAAGCCGCCGCCGTGCTTTCAAAAGGGTCAGGCCTTTACTTCGAGACCTTCCTGGCCTTCCAGAAAAGCCTCGGCCGCCCGATAGCCTCCTTCGACCTGTCTAAAGAAAAACCTAAATTCGCGCCGGACCTGAAAGCCGTGGCGGCCTTCGGCTCCATGGCGGCGGCCTTCGATTACCCGGGCCAGGCTAAAGTCATCTACCTCCTGGCGCCCGGCTATGCGCCGAAGCGGGCCGGCGGCAGGTTTACGGGTATCTCCGCACTTCCCGAGCCGGGCCAGGCGGTAGCGGCCTATAAAGGGCTCCAGCCGGCCCTCAAGCGCCTGGCGGTCTTCTTCAAAACTCCTTCCGCAGGGACATATCCGGCCGAACTGGCCGCCGCGGCAAAGCCGCTCGGAGTACAGATACTTCCGATAGGGTTGGGCGGCCCGCTGGAGTTCCCCGGCAAGCTCCGGGACCTCGGAGGAAAGGCCGACGCCTTCTGGCTGCTGCCTGAACCCGCCCTTATAAACAAGACCTCCCTCCAGGTCCTCGCCGAGTTCGCCTGCTCGAACAAGATCCCTTTCTACGCGCCCTCCGGGGGCCTGTCCGAGCTCGGGGCGGCGGCCTCCTTCGCGCCCACTTTCACGGAAGCGGGGATAGCGGCCGCCGCCGCGCTCGATGCGGCGCTCGCCGGGAAACCGCTGCCGGAAACCATTTATGTGCCTCATTCCGAGCTGACCATCAACCGCACCTTCTCGGCCAAATGCGGCCTGCCGCCGCCAGGGGAGGCCAGGTGAAAATAAGGGCCAAGCTGCTCCTGTTCCTCGTCCCGCTGCTTCTGCTGAGCGGGGTAGTGATCAACTACCTCACCGGCCGGGCCGTCTGCAATACCCTCCACGAAGAAACGGCGGCGGCCGCGGCGGCCGGGGCCAGAAGGCTGCTCGAAGCCGCCGCGGTGGATTTCTCCGCCGCGCGCGAAGACAAACTGCTCCCTTTCTTATATTCCCTGGTCGGCGACCTGAACGCCTCGAACGCCTGTTTCGCGGACAAAGACGGAAATATACTGGCGCATACGGACGTGGCCAGGAAGGGCAAAAAGATCCCGGAAGCGCATGCCGCTAAATTCCTTTCCGCGGCGGGCGGCTATGAGATACCTGTGCACGGCGAAGCCGGGCTTATGCAGATCTACGTCCCGGTCAACTCTCCCAAGTCGGAATCTCCCGAAGAGCTGGCCCTGCTCGGGGCCGGGACGCAGCCAAAGCGGCTGGGTACCCTGGTGATCTATATACAGCTCAGGGGGCTGATAGAAACGGAAAGGGATATTGCCCGCAAAACCACGGCCATCCTGGCGGCGGTCTATTCAGCCATCCTGCTCGCCGCCTTCTTTATAACCGGGGCGGCGCTCCGGCCCATACGCAGGCTCATCGCCGGCACCGAGCGCATCCGCCTGGGTGATTATGATACGCTGATCCCGGTCTCCTCGCGCGACGAGTTCGGAGACCTGGCCCGCAGCTTCAACGCGATGTCAAAAACCCTCGCGGGAACCATCGTCTCTAAAAATTACCTGGACGCCATAGTAGACAACATGGTGGATACGCTTCTGGTCACGGACATGGACGGGATCATCAGGAGGACCAACGGCGCCGCCCGGTCGGTTATCGGCCGCGGCGACCTGGCCGGCACCGGAGTGACGGACCTTTTCCCCTGGGAAGGCAGGGAAACCGGGGGCTGGCTCTCCATGCTCGGGAAGACCGGCGAAGTGCGCGACTTCGAAACGGTACTGGCGGCGAGGCCGGGGATAACCATACCGGTCCTGGTCTCGGCCTCCTACATCCAGGATACGGAAGGCAATAATTCGGGTATAGTCGCGGTGATACGGGACATAGCTTTACGCAAGAAGTACGAGAACGAAATGATGCGCTCCAACGAAGACCTGCAGCGCTTCGCTTTCGTGGCCTCCCACGACCTGCAGGAGCCCCTGAAAACCATCACCAACTACATACAGCTGCTCGAGGCCAAATACCGGACGGCGCTCGGACCGGAGTCCGAAAAACACGTGGAATTCATAACCGGCGCCGTGGGGCGCATGCGGGCCCTTATCCTCGGCCTGCTGCAATATTCAAAAATAAACGCTTCGCTGCACCTGGAGGCCGTGGACTCGGGAGAGGCGCTCGATTACGTCCTTAAAGCGCTTGAGAACAGAATTTCCTCTTCGGGCGCTATTATAGAACGCGGCAGCCTGCCGGTCCTGCGCGCCGACCGCTTCCACCTGGAGAGCCTGCTGCAGAACCTGATAAGCAACGCCATCAAGTTCAGGAACGGGGCGGCTCCGAAGATAAGCGTCTCCGCCGAAGCGGGAGGGGGCGGCTGGATCTTCCAGGTCAGGGACAACGGCGCCGGCATAGAGAGCGCCTATGAGACTAAGCTCTTCAAGCTTTTCGGCAGGCTGCACGGGAAGGACGTCGAGGGCGCCGGGATAGGTCTGGCATCCTGCAAGAAGATAGTAGAATACTACGGCGGGAAGATCTGGTTCAAGTCGGAGCCGGGGAAAGGCTCTTCCTTCTTTTTCTCCATACCCGGGCAGCCGGGTTAAAGAGACTCACATTATAATTTAAGTGTTTTAACCGCGGCCGCAAGGTCGCGGCAGAACCGCGTTTTCAGCAGGGCAGGCGGGCTGCCCAGGGCGGCCTCCAGCCCCGGGTCGAAGCGCAGCCGGGCGGCCGCGCTTTTTGACGCCGCGCCGCGCGCCATATTTTCAACCACCCCCAGCACAGGGACTTTGAGAGTTCTATAAAGGGCGAGAGAGCGCTCGAGAACGTCGCGGGCTATGAGCGAGGGCGTAGTGACGGCCAGCACCTCGGCTTTTTTCGCGAAGCGCATCACGTCCAGCGCGGCGTCGTTTATCCCGGGCGGCATGTCCAGAACCAGGAAGTCGAGTTCCCCCCACTGCGTTATCGCCAGGAGCTCTATGATCGCGTCGGAGACGTTCGCCCCGCGCAGCGGCACGGCTTTGTTCTCCGAAAAAAAGACTACCGACATGAACTTCACGCCTTCCAGTACGGGGGGCTCGAGGCCTTTTTCCTCTTTGGGGAACAGCCCTTTTGCGCCGAGTATCAAATGGTCGGAGGCGCCGGCGAAGTCCAGGTCGAAGAGTCCCGTCCTGTAACCTTTTTTCGCCAGAAGCAGGGCGAGCGAGCAGGCGGTGACGCTCTTGCCGATGCCGCCTTTCCAGCCGGTCACCGCTATGATGCGCTTTACGTTCTTAAGCCGCTCCTCGATAACGGAAGGGCGCGGGTCGATGTTCATTTCGCGCCCTTTATATAGCTTATGCTTACGCCCCGGCCCGCGACGAGCTCGAAATCCGGGCTTTTGCATTTTGGACATTTGAGGAAGGTATGCGCCATCTCGGGGACGAAATGGATGAACTCGGCCTCGTCCTTCGTTTTCTTCAGGCCCTTCAAAGCGAATTTATGGGAGCAGGCCTTGCAGCGGAAAGCCGCGGACTCTTTTATGATCTTGAATTTGCAGGTCAGAGCGGCGGGAAACTGTTTGCGCAGCTCCTCGAGGGCGAAGACGAAGATCTCTTTGTCTATGGCCTGGAGCTCGCCGAAAACCACGCCGGCTTCTTTTAGTTTTTTGATTTTTTCCGCGCCGGCGTATTCCGCCGCGGCCTTGATTACGGATTCGGCTAAAGCCCATTCGTGCATAGGTAAATTATACAAAAGGAGGACGCGCCGCTGACGGCGCTTTTACTTCGACCAGGTCACCGTAAGCACGTTCCGCCCCTGGTCATATCTGAAGCTGAAACCGTTCGCTTCACGCGGCAGGGCCTTAACCGAATAGACCTTCATCTTTTTTGGGAAATCCGCGGAACAGAGAGAATCCAGCGGCTTGAGGGCGCCGCCTTCTCCGGCCGGGACGATCCAGGGATGGGTCCTGCCCAGCATCTCTTTCATCGGGCCGAGCGCGAAGCTCTCATCCCTGATGGCGAACTCGCCGGCCCGGTCGGGGAGCTTCAGGCTGGAGCCCTTATACCCCAGGTATTGTCCGCCGGAGCAGACCACGGCCGCCCAGGACAGCACCGAAGTGGAGTCGTTCCCGGCGAATTTCACGAAGAGCGAGGACCTGAACCCGTGGCGCGCCTCCGCGGCCGGAAAATTTATCTCGGCCCTCCCCCGCTCCGCGTCCACGACCACTTTTATCAGGCTGTCCAGCCGGACCCTGCCGCCGCCGGACCCGGCGTAATAGCCTGTGTCGGTCGGCGGCGGGACGGCGGGAATATCGCCATCCGCCAGTCTCGGGATGGCGGAGATCCTTGTGGAATTCAGCCGGAACTCGGGCAGCTTTTTCTCGCCGAAAGCCGCGCAGGGAAGCGCCAGCGCCAGGACGAGCGTCAGCCGCAGTTTTTTCCCCGCGCAGTACGTTTTCATATAAGCATCCCCGCGCCGGACCGCCGTACGCTATTTGAACAGTTTGCGGAAACTCGCTATCTCCATCGGGCGCATCTCGAAGTCGCCGGCCGCGCGCCGCACCAGGACTATATTGTTGGCCTGCGCCAGGCTGAGAGCGGCGTACTGCGCCTCGTTAGGGTTGCACAGGAGCTGCACCACGCCGGATTCGGCGGGCGAGGCGGGCTTGAACACTTTCACCACCACTACGTTCTGCAATATGGTGGCAGTCACCTTCTCTTTGTCGCCGGAGCCCATGATAGCGTCGAAGGTCACAAGCATGTCCGCCCTGTCCCCGCTCTCCAGGAATACCGCCTGGGAGCCCGAGACTTTCAGGCTTACGCCCCTGTAGCCGGGAAGCACGCGGGCCTCGGGCGCGTACTTAGGTTTGAATTTCCCGGCGGCGGCCCGGGGAACCTCGAACATCTGGGAGAATACCTCGCGGCTGAGCTTCAGCGCCCCGCCGGCATTCGTATTGAAGGCCTCTTTATCTCCCTTCGCTATGGCCCCGGTCATGCCGTCCAGGCGCTCCATCACGGAGTTCATAGTCGAGAGGAGAGCCGTCCCCCTGCCCCCGAAAGAACCTTCCAGCCCGGCCCGCGTTATGCGGTCCACGCTCATTATGTAGCGCAGGCGCATCTCGTTATACTGCGTTTCGAGGGCGGCGGGAGCCAGGGCGGCCCCTCCCGCCGAGTTAGGCAGGGTCTTCTGGGTCGTGGCGGCCAGCTCGTAAAGGATGGAGAAAGCCGTCTGCCAGAGCTGGGCTTCGCTCAGGTCCCCCTCCTCGGGGTCTTTCCAGACTTTCCTCTCCCTCATTGCCGGAAGAGACTTTTCTAGCCAGTCGGGCATTTTCAGCGCAGCCTGGGCGCCATGGCACTTTGTCGGGCGCTCCTTGACCGCCTGGCCGGGCTCGGGCGCGAGGTAATAATACAGCACCTGCATGTCCTCCGACGCGCAGTTTACCTCCTCCGCCGACGGCGCGGCTGAATAGCCGGCCGCCGGGATGGCCAGAATTACGGACAGTATCAGGAAGTTGGTCTTGAGTTTCATATATCCTCCTCGGGCCCTTTACTGGATCAGCTTGCGGAAGCTGGCCATTTCCATCGGGTGCAGTTCCGTGTCGCCGGGAGCGCGCACGACTATGTTTATGCTTCCCTGGGAGATGGCCAGGGCGGCGTACTGGGCTTCCACGGGGTTGAGCAGCAGCTCCACCGCGCCGGTCTCGTCCACCTTCTCGGGCCTGCGCACGTTTATCACTATTATGTTCTGAAGAAAAGTGGAGGTGATCTTCTCCTTGCGCTCTTTCTTATCCTTGTCCTCCATCTTGGCGTCGAAGGTGACCAGGACGTCCACGCGGTCCCCCTTCTTCAGATACAGGAGCTGGTCGCCGCCGACCGGCAGGGAAGTCCCCCTGTAGCCCTTGACCAGCGCCGAGGTCAGCGCCGCCGGCGTTCCGGTGGAAACCGCCGCCGGCTGCGCCGGGGTCCCGGCCGCGCTCAGCTCCGAAGCGCGCAGCGCCCCCGGCGCCGCTAAGACGACAGAACACACTATCGCGAGTCCAAGTATTTTCATAAGGCCTCCTTTATCCTCTCAGCTAGATCACCTTGCGCTCAAAAATGTCCTCAAGGGAGATCTCGCGCCTTTCAAGCGTGAAGACGCCGCTCCCGGTCTCGAAAACTATCCCGGAGCCGTTCTCCAGCTTCACCTCGCGGCCCTCGGCCACTGCTATGGGCGAGCCGGTCCCGGCCTGGGATATCGGAAAATATTTTATAGGCTCCGTCTCCAGCCTGGCCATCGGGATAGGCGCGAAAAAGCCTTCGGCCGGCGCGGCATAAGAGGACGCAAGCTCGTCCGGGAGCCGCGACCCGGTTTTTCCCGCGGAAGGAGCGGGCGGCAGCCGGGCTATCACCGGCGGGGCGGCGGGCCCGGGAACGCGCGCGGAATGGCGGCGGGCCAGCGGCAGCAGCGCGACCACCAGAATTGCGGCGGCCATAGCCGCGCGCGCGTAATTACCGGAGAACAGCGAGCGCAGGGTTTCCACGAAGCCGCCGGTTCCTTTACCGGCGAGCCGCTCACGCAGGCTTTCCTTTATAAGGGACCGTCCGCTGAAATCGGCCCTGGCCAGTTCCCCGGCCAGAGCCATAGCCCCGCCGTCGGGACCGAAGGGGCGCTCCTGTCCGCCCTGCAGAAGAGCGTCCAGCTCCCTGTTAAAAAGTTCCGCCGTTTCCTGCTCGTTCATAACTTTTTTTATCCTCTAAAAAAGCCTGCATTTTCTTGACCGCCCTGTAGATCACGATCCCCACATTGCTCTCACCGAGCCCGGTCATAAGCGCTATATCGCGGTTGGTCAGCCCCGAGCTGAACTTCAGCGCTATTATATCCCTGGAGCGGTCGTCCAGCGCGCCTACCGCATCAAGGAGCAGCCCCGCTTCCTCTTTCCTTTCAAAGACCGCCTCGGGCCTGGGGTCCGCTCCCGCGCGCTCCGCCGCGTCCTCCAGCGAAACTTCGCCCCTGCGGTTCCGGGCCCTGGCCCAGTCTATCACCGCATTGCGGGCTATCGTGAACAGCCAGGCCTGCACCGGGGACCGCGCCGGGTCGTAGTTCCCGTAGCTGTTCAGCGCCGATTCAAAGATCCGTCCCGTTATATCGTCCGTCTCCGCAGGCAGCCTGACGTGGTAGAGCACGTAGTTATAGACCTTGCTGAAAAAGCGGTCGTATAGTTCGGTGAAAGTCATGGCTGCCATTCCCTCTATACTAATAAATACGGCGGCGCAGAGAAAGTATTACATCCTCCCCTTTATTCTCAATAAAGTAATAGGCTAGTTCCAGGGACGGCCGGGCGGGCCGGGTTAGCAAAAGCCCCTCGGAGCGCGAGGCTTGCGTAGCGCCGAGCGCGAGAGCGGCAGGCGCGCGCACGGTGTGCGCGACGCCGATTTTGCGTTCCGGCCCGCCCAGCCGTACCCTGCCGCCTAATGCCTAAAAAGAAAAACCCGGCCTTGGAAGCCGGGTTCTCTGTTTCTTATTTCCTTAAGAAAGGCCCGGGATCCCGCCCAGCGCGCTCATCTTCTGCGCTGCGGCCTTCTGGCTCTCGCGCACCGCGCGGTTGACCGTCTCGGCCAGCGCGGCTTCCAGCTTGGCCTTGTTGGCCGTAGCCAGGTCGCACTTAAGCTCCACGCTCTTTATTTCCTGCGAGCCGGTTATGGTGACTTTCACCAGGCTGTCCTCGCTCGCGAGCTGGAGGACGTCCAGCTCCTTCTTTATCTGGTCCATCTTCGTCTTCATTTCCCAAAGCTGTTTCATTTTATCAAGCATAACCTCTCCTTTGTCTTAACGTAGTGCCGCAAAAACTAGAATTCGTCGGCCCCGGGCAGGATCGGCCCCGGTTTCAGCGCCAGGTCTCCCGTGCGCAGCCGGGAATGCTTGTACCCGTACATGAAGTAGATAACGAGCCCTATAGCGAGCCAGACGAAGAACCTCAGCCAGGTGACCTTATCCAGCCCCATCATAAGGAACAGGCAGAAACCGATACCCAGCGCCGGGGTGAAATAGCCGCCGGGGGCCCTGAAGGGGCGGACGCGGTGCGGGTCCTTTACCCGCAGGATAATGACCCCGGCGCAGACCAGCACGAAAGCGAAAAGCGTGCCGATATTGCAGAGGTTGGCCATCTCGTCTATATTGCAGAAAGCCGAGAGCACCCCGACGATGATCCCGGTCCAGATCGTGGTAACGTGCGGAGTATTGTACTTCTTGTGGATCCTGGCGAAATACGGGGGCAGCAGCCCATCGCGGCTCATCGAGAAGAAGATCCTGGGCTGCCCCATCTGGAAAACAAGGAGGACCGCGGTATGCGCGATCACGGAACCGAGGGCAACTACTACTATTATCCACCTGGCGGCGTGGTTGTAGTCCAGCCCCGCTATCAGCGGTTCGGCGATCTTGTTCTTCAGTTCCATGAAAGGCATCATGCCGGTAAGCGCTATGGTCACCAGGATATATACCAGGGTGCAGATTATAAGCGAGCCGATAATGCCTATAGGCATATCCCTCTTCGGATCGCGGGTCTCTTCGGCTACGGTCGAAACGGCGTCGAAACCGATATAGGCGAAGAAGATCGTGGCCGCTCCTACCTGTATCCCCTTCCAGCCGCCCGGGGCGAAAGGCGTCCAGTTCTTTATATCGAAATAGTAAAAGCCGACCCCGACGAAAAGAGCGAGCACGGCGAGCTTTATCATCACCAGAAAATCGTTGAACCTGGTGCTTTTCTTCACGCCTACCACGAGAAGCACCGTAAGCGCGAAAACTATAAGCACCGCCGGCAGGTTGAAGATTATGGGGATGCCGAAGAAATGAGGGACCAGGGCCGGGTCGAAAAGTTTCAGGGCCTCGGCGACGGGAGCGTTGCCGCTCTGCAGGGCCGAGGACAGCGCGTCCGCTTTAGTGAAGAAAGTCCTGTAGTCTATCCTCAGCCAGAGCGGGATGTTTATCCCGAAAGCGCTGTTGAGGAAATCGTTGAAATAGCCGGACCAGCTGATCGCGACCGCGACGTTCCCTATAGCGTATTCGATGATGAGGTCCCAGCCTATTATCCAGGCCACCAGCTCGCCCATGGTGGCGTAGGTGTAGGTGTAGGCGCTGCCGGAGATAGGCACCATGGCGGCGAGCTCGGCGTAGCAGAGAGCGGTGAAGCCGCAGGCGATGGCCGTAAGGATGAAGGAAATTATGAGGGCCGGGCCGGCCGGGTAGCCGCTGGAAGCGCCGACCGCCGCTTCGCCCACCATGGCGAAGATGCCGGCGCCGATAATGGCCCCGATGCCTATCATCGTCACGTCGAAGGAGCCGAGGACCCTGGAAAGCTTGTGGCCTTTCTCTTTGGACTCGGCCATTATCTCGTCTACCGATTTAACCTGGAAAATTGACATTAGGTCTCCCTCTCGGGGTCTCGGCACGCGGGGCGCACGGCCCCGGCTGACGAACTCCCGGACTTCGCGCAACTAGTCTATATTATTAAAATACTGGGCGAGTTTTGAAGCGGTTTCTTCCACTTCAGGTGAAAGGACTTCTTTATATTCCAGGGATTTGACCTGGACGCCGACGATAGCGAGCTCGGCGCCGGTATCTTCCTTCACTATTGAAAAGGTGACGGAGAGCGGGAAGCTGTGGGTGGAAAGAACGACCTGCCGGTTTACAGCCTCCAGGGGGATGACCCGGACCTCGCCCGCGGCCCCCCCGAAATCGGCCGCGTCTATAAGGATGATCTTGTCGGGCTTCCAGTCTATCGCCGTCTGGGCGATATTCTCCGGAACGGTGCCGCCGTTCATGAACCGCAGGTCGGCGCGGCGCGGCTTGAGCCGGGAGAAAACGGAAGGGCCGACGCCGTCGTCGGCCCTTAGTCCGCTCCCCAGCGTTATCACCAGCGTCCTGCCCCTGGGCGCCAGCGCGCGGGCTACCTCTTCAGTCCACGAATTTGACATCGAGGTAATGCGTCGAGCACGAGATGCACGGGTCGTAAGCCCGCACCAGCATTTCCAGGCGCAGGCGGATCGTCTCCTTCGGGAGCGTGATGATCTCCGGCAGGAGCTTTGCGAAGTCGTACTCGATATTGTTTATGTTCTGGTTGGTCGGGATGATGCAGTTCGCTTTCTTTATCATCCCGGCCGCGTCGGTCTCGTAGTTGTGGTAGAGTATGCCGCGCGGGACTTCGACGGCGCCCACGCCGTTGCCGGCGCGCACGGGCACTACGCCTTTCTCATTGACCCCGACGGTGACCTGCTGGCCGTAATCCAGGCCGGTCTTCTTCAGGTCCTTCAGGATCTCCAGCGCGTGGTAATAGCAGTGCACGGTCTCCACTATCTGCGCCACGGTGTTCAGGTAGGGGTTATGGCAGACTGGCTTCAGGCCCAGCTCTTTCGCCACGGCCTTGGCCTTGGGGTGCAGCTTGTCGGCGTTCAGGTTGAAGCGGGCCAGCGCGCCCACGAAGAAGCTGTCGCGGGAAAGCTTCGTGAACTTGGCCGAGCTGCGCGGGTCTATGAACTCGTTGGTGGCCTTCCTGTAATCTTTTTTATTGAAGCGCTTCCCGTCGGTGGAGCCGATCTGGCCCTCCAGCAGCGGGTATTCGGAATCGTCCGAGACCAGGCCGACGTACTCGGTTTCGCGGTGGAAGTCGGGGAACTTGAGCACCTTCGCGAGCTTCAGCGTCTCCGCCATGTCGTCCGCCATGCCCTCGAGGATCGCTATCTGTGCGTCTATGTCCTTCGGGCGCGGCAGCTTGGTGAAGCCGCCGACTATGGCGCTTATCGGGTGGACATGGCGCCCGACCAGAATGTCGCAGACGTCGTTGGCGGCTTTCTTCATGCGCAGCGCGCGGCGGACCACCCCGTTATGCGTCTCTATCAGGGGCACGAAAGACGGCACGCCGAGCACGTCGGGAGCCGCCAGCAGGTAAACGTGGAGGATATGGCTGTCCAGGAACTCGTAGTCGAGCAGGAGCTTGCGCAGCTTGGTGGTCTGCGCGGAGGGCTTCACGCCCAGCGCGTCCTCGGCCGCCTGGATGGAGGCGAGCGAGTGCCCGCAGGAGCAGATCCCGCAGATGCGCGAAGTGATATGCTGCGCCTCGAAGACGGAACGGCCGCGGAGCATCCCCTCGAACAGGCGGGGCGACTCCACTACGTGGAACTCGCATTTCTCAATCTTCCCGTCCTTCACGTTGACCACGATATTGCCGTG
Organism: uncultured Elusimicrobiaceae bacterium; assembly: GCA_964622585.1. GTDB lineage: Bacteria > Elusimicrobiota > Elusimicrobia > Elusimicrobiales > UBA9959 > UBA9959. The sequence continues at coordinate 22,272 of CAZUQT010000014.1, forward strand.
GCCTTCTACGCGGGTGACGTACTCTACTTTTATATCGAGGTTCTTATTTGCGGTCGCCATTGTTGTCGCCCTCCTTGCACTTGTTGTACATGTCGAACTTGTTCCTGATAAGTTCGGGCTTGAGGTTATATTTGCCGATAACGTCGTTCGCGTTCTTCGCGGGGTTCGTCACCTCGCCGCGGCAGCCGTAGCAGATATTCCCGTTGTTGACGCACCAGGAATTGCAGCCGGCCTTCGTCCACGGGCCGAGGCAGCTGACGCCGCGCTCGTACATGCAGACGTTCTCGTTCAGCTTGCACTCGGAGCAGACCGGGTTGTACGGCACGGTATAAGGAAGCCCGCGCAGCGCGTGCTTCAGGACTTCGACGAGCTCCGGCGGGTAGATGGGGCAGCCGTTGATGGTGTAGTCCACCTTCACCACCTGGTGGATAGGGCGGGTCGGCGAGCTGGGGAACAGCTTGAAGTCCTTGCCGTAGACGGACTGGCGGATCTCGTCGAGGTCGAAGGAGTTCTTCATCCCGTTCACGCCGCCGATGGCCGCGCAGGCGCCGTAGGCTATCAGCACCTTGGAGCGCGCGCGGATCTTCTTCAGGCGCTCCTCGGCGTGGTGGTCGGTGATGGAGCCCTCTATGATCGCGACGTCGTAATCCTTGTCGTATTTCTCGCTCATCACCTCGCGGAATTCCACCACGTCGATGGCGCCGAGGATGTCGAGCAGCGCTTCGCCGATGTTCGCCACCTGCAGCTGGCAGCCTTCGCAGCAGGCGAAGTCGAAGAAAGCCACTTTTGGTTTCGCGGCGGTCTTAACGGGTTCTTTCTCTGTTTTCATCATAGTTCTCCGTCTTAAAGTTTCTTCGCTGCCTTTACCTCTTCATAGGTGAAGGTAGGGCCGTCTTTGCAGCAGTAATAGTTTTTGGGATGGTCTATCTGGCAGTGCCCGCATTTCCCCATGCCGCATTTCATATGTCTCTCGAGCGACAGTATTATCTGGCGCTCGGGCAGGCCTTTTTTAAGGAGTTCGGCTATTACGAATTTATACATTATCGGCGGGCCGACTACCACGGCGAAAGTCTTTTCCGGGTTGATGGTCAGGCCGGGGATCAGGCTCGTGATAAGGCCGACGTTCCCCTTCCAGTCGGGGTCCTTGCGGTCCACGGTGCAGGAGAAGTTCACGTCCAGCCGCTTTTGCCAGCCGGCTACTTCGTCGCCAAAGAGCATATCGGTCGGGGTTTTGCACCCGAGCAGGATGTCCACTTTGCCGAACTCGCGGCGGTTATCCACTACATAGTTTATCAGCGAGCGGAGCGGGGCGATACCCAGCCCGCCCGCCACGAACAGCAGGTCGTTGCCCGTCATCAGCTTGACCGGGAACGGTTTGCCGAAGGGCCCGCGGATGCCCACCCAGTCGCCCTTGCCCAGCGCGTGCATCGCTTTCGTCAGCCTGCCGGCCGCGCGGACGGTCAGCTCGAAAGAGCCGCGCTTCGTCGGGCTGGAGCAGACGGAGATGGGAGCTTCGCCGATGCCGTAGAGCTCGACCTGCACGAACTGCCCCGGCTCGTGGTCCAGCCTGCCGTCGTCCAGCTTGATGTCGAACCACTTCTCGGAGGCCGTCATCTGCTTGGAGGCGATGATCTGCCCTTTGCGGAGCTTCCAGTTGGAGTGCGTGATTTCCTCGGTCATATTTATCCCTTTATTATGCTCTCATCGCCCGATAAAGGCAAAGATGAGGAACTATATTGTCCCGCTCCGTGTGAAACGGAACGGGACTCGGCGACCAGGGCCTTCAGCGTGTCTTTAAGGCTGATCTTGGCCATGCAGGTCCGCGTGCAGCGGCCGCAGCCGGTGCAGAAGGAGCGGTAGAACTTGTCCAGCGGGTAGCTGAACTTGCGGTTGATGCGGTGGCGCTGCCGGCCGGCGCGCTCCGCCCGGAAATTCTCCCCCCCCGCCACCGCCGCGAAAGTTTCGAACTGGCAGGAGTCCCAGGTGCGGGTCCGGAAGCCGGTCTTCATGTCCAGGTTGATAGTGTCGGCCATATCGAAGCAGTAGCAGGTTGGGCAGACATTGGTGCAGTTGCCGCAGGAGACGCAGCGGCTCCCGATCTCCTGCCAGACCTTGCTTTCCTGGCCTCCGGCTACGATCCCGGCCAGCGTCTTCTGGTCCACTCCTATCTCGTTCTGAAAAACGGCCCTCTTTTCCTCGCGGACATCGTCCAGCGACTCCAGGTAGGCGGCGGAGGCTTTGGGCAGGCCCATCCCTTCCACCAGGTCCTCCCCTTTCTGCGTATTGACGTGTATGATGAACTTGTCGCCCAGCTCCGTGAAGAAGAGGTCATACCCGCCGTTGGGATAATGGTTCCCGACCAGCGCGCAGCTGGCGCTCCCGTCGCAGTACCGGCTGCATTCCAGGCCGATTATGAAAACATTCTCCTTGCGGAGTATGTAGTTATAGTCGCGGGGCTTCTCGGAAAACACCATATTGAGGCACTGTATCCCGGCGAGGTCGCAGGTATGGACGCCGAAGATCGCTAGTTTTTCGGCGTCGACCGAAGCCGTGTCCCTGGGCTTGTCCCCGGAGATATCGAAATCCAGCAGTTTTTCCCGGGGAGGCATGAAATACTTTTTAGGCGGGAGGATCGTAGGGATATAGTCCAGGGCGATCCCGGCGGCGGAGGAGACCTCTTCGAAAGCGAAGTTATTGTGCCCTTTGGCCACGGGAGCGCAGACTTTCATCTTCGTGGCGAGTTTCTTAATGAACCCGTCAAGCTCGTCTTTTTTTAATATGTGGTAGTTCACCTGTAACCTCCGTTCAAACTGACGCTGTACTTATATTATATGCAACTTTACCTCTTTATCTACCTGCGCCAAAGCCGGCTAAAAAAAGAGCCCGGCGCGAGTGTATTAGCAAAACTAATACTTCCGGCGCTGCGGCGTATGGAAGCGCACAATAGAAGCGTTTGCGCCGGGAAAGCGCCGGCGGCGGAACCCGGATAAGAAGAATTAATATGCCCTCATCCGGGTTAAGGCGCCCGGGCCGCCGGACTGTTAAGGCATAAACAAAGTTTTGTAAAATTCAGGGATGGCGGAAATCGTATTGATGAGGCATGGACAGGCGCTTTCGGCGCGCGAAGCGGGAGTAGCTTCGGACCCGGAGCGCCCGCTCTCTCCGCTCGGAGAAAAAGAGGCCCTTGAAACCGCGCGCCACCTTAGCGCCTCCGATTTCGTTCCCGACGTGATAATCTCCAGCCCTTTCCTGCGCGCCGACCGCACCGCCGGGATCGCCGCGGCCGTTTTTACCGGCGCCGCAAGGCGGACTTCGGACGCGCTCAGCGGCGGCTCACTCCAGGAACTTCAGGAACTGATACTGAGCACGGCCTCGGGGAATTCCCGCGTGCTGCTGGTCGGGCACCAGCCCCTGATAGGCGCCATCGCGGGTTTCCTTACCGGCGCGGACAGCTTTGACGTCTCGCCGGCGGGCTTCATCCGGATAAGACCGGCCCAAAAAACCGGACCGGGTTCCCTGGTTGAATTCTACACCCCCCCGACGCCCGAGGAAAAAAGGCGTTGAAAGCCTTTCTATTCCTGCTGTTATTGGCCGTTTGTTGCCCGGCCCGGGCCGCGGCCGGCCGCCAGATAGCCGTACGTCTCTATTCGCTCCATAAAACGGCTTCGGTCACGGTCGAGCCGGCTAACGGAGGAGTTTCCGCGGCCGGCCGCTTTCTTGGCGGCCGCGGCCGGGTCTACGCCCGCGGCTCCTCGGTGCTCCTGGACGGGATCCTGAAAGCCGGGCCGGCAAAAAATCTCCGCTTCAGCGGCACGCTTTGGCTTTCCGGCAGCGGGCTGCCGCGCCGGCTATACAATGGAGAGCTTATTTTTACCGCGGAAAAAGGACTCCTCAGAATAATCAATACAGTGCCTCTCGAAACCTACCTGGCCGGCGTCGTCTCCGGCGAGGCCTCCGACCTTTCCCACCCCGAGGCGTACAAAGCGCAGGCCATAGCCGCCCGCACCTATACCGTGAAGTATATGAAGAACCACGCCGGTGAAGGGTACAACATGTGCGACTCCACCCACTGCCAGCTTTATACCGGCCTGGGCGAGATCAGCCCCAAAGCCCAGGCCGCCGCCGACGCCACAAGCGGCGAGATGCTCCTTTACAAAGGCGAGCCGGCCGCCGCCTTCTACCATTCCGTCTGCGGCGGCCGCACCGAGGACATGACGTATGTCTGGCCTTTCGAGTACAAGCCGTACCTCGTCTCCGTGCGGGACGGCCCGCCCGGCCTGCCCTATTGCTCCATAGCCCCCGGCTTCAAGTGGAAAACGAAGCTCTATTTCACCGGCCTCACCAGGC
>CAZUQT010000015.1:0-26113 GCA_964622585.1 uncultured Elusimicrobiaceae bacterium
GGGGCCCGGCTTTTTCCAGGTCCGAGGGGATCTCCCGGGTGGAATTATAAGAGGTATGGGAATCGGCCAGGACCGTTTCAATCACGCCCTCGCCGTAGACGTGGGAAGTGCAGAAAACTATTTTTCCGTCCCGGTCCGCGAGGCCGTCGAAAGTAACTATGTCGCCGGGGATGAATTCCTCGGCTATGAACTCCCGGTCCGGCTTGCCGGCGAAGAATTCCCCGATCTCGGCGGCGTTCCTGAGCTTGTAGGTGAAAGCGGCGCCCATCCCGTCGTCCGGTTTCACGATGACCGGGAAGCGCGTTTCCTTCGCGAGCGCCAGGACCTCTTCGGCGGTGCGGGCCAGGCGGCCGCGGGCGTGCGGGATGCCGGCGGCGGCGAAGATCTTCTTCATCCGGGACTTGTGCCTGATGTCGGCGATGGTGTCGTTCTGCACCCCGTAGACGCCGAACTCGGTGCGCAGGCGCGCTTCCGTCTCGAGCCAGTACTCGTTGAGGGAATCCAGCCTGTCTATCTTCCCGAACCGCGCGGTGAAGAACTCGCAGGCCGCTTTAAGTTCCCCGTAGTTATGCAGATCGTCCACTTTATAATACCAGGTCAGCGCCTGCTGCAGCTCCGGGCTTAGCTCGCCGAGCTCGGGCTCGCCTATGGCCAGCACCGTGAACCCGGCCTCTTTCAGGCGGCGGCAGAAAAGATAGTAATTGGGCGGGAAATGAGGAGAAAGAAAAACAAAATTCATATCGGTTCCTTAACTTAATTTTAGCATACTGCACCGGGCGCTGAAATTTAATAAGATTAATGTGGTAATTTTAAAGCAGCCACAGGACGGACAACCATGCAAGTCAACTACCACAAGTTCTTCAGCCGGCACCTCGGTCAGGAGTTCGAGTTCAAAGCCTACGGCTGGTCGGGCAAACCCGTCATGGTTTTCCCCACTTCCTGCGGCAGGTTCTTCGATTACGAGAACAAGGGTATGATCGGCGCCCTTTCCGAGTTCATCGAGAAAGGCGAGATCATGGTGTTCTGCGTGGACGGGCGGGACAATGAAAGCTGGTACAAGCCGGTCAGGGACGAATGGATAGCCCACAGGCATAACCAGTACGAAGCCTGCATCACCGGCGAGGTGATCCCTTATATCCGCGGGGTCTATAATGTGAACGAGAAATTCATGGCCACGGGCAACAGCTTCGGGGCTTTCCACTCCGCCAACTTCTTCCTGAAGCATCCGGACCTGTTCGACTCCGCGATGTGCCTGAGCGGGGTTTATCATATGCAGGCCGAGATCGGCGGATACTTCGACCCGGGGATCTATTTCAACGAACCGCTCAGCTACGCGCCCGGCCTTAACGACCCGGCCATCCTCGAAAAGCTCCGGGAGGGCTATATCGTGATAGCGCACGGCCTCGGGGCCTGGGAAACTTTTAACGCCCAGGCGGAGGCGCTCTCGGAGATAATCAAGGAAAAGGGCATAACCTGCTGGTACGACCGCTGGGGCGGCGAATGGCCCCATGACTGGGAGACCTGGATAGCCCAGGTGAAAGTTTATATGCCGCGCTTCAGGGAAGGCGTGATGTTCAAGGGCGGGATGCTGAAACTGACCGGCCCGGACAGGCGGATCAACCCTATTTAAAATTAAAGTGATGCACAACTTAATATTGAATTAAGTTGTGTGTCACCTTATCTCCTGGCGCTCTTCAGCGCCAGGAGGAAGAGGTAGTCGGAGAGGCGGTTGAGGTAGACGGCGGGGGCTTTTGCTTTTATTTCCCAGGCGAGGAGCTCGCAGATCCGGGTTTTGGTCCTGGCCAGGTGGGCCAGGGCTTCAGTTTCGTTCGCGCCCGGCAGGACGAATTTTTTGGGCGGTTTTATAGTTTCCGAAAGCGCGCCTATCAGCGCTTCCAGCGCGGCGGTTTCTTCTTTAAGCCCGCCTTTCATGCCGGCCGCCAGGCCGGAGGCGCGGATAAGCGCCGCCTGCGCCGCCGAAAGCTCTTCTTTGGTTTTCTTGTCCTTAATTCCGGTTTTGACCAGGCCCAGCAGGGCGGAGAGCTCGTCCACCAGGGCGTTCAGCTTTACGCGGCGGTCCGTTTTCGGAACCCGCCTGCCGCCGAAGAGGTCGGTAAGCCCCAGGTCGCCGGAGCCTGTTTCAGGTTTAAAATCCTTGGGCATCAGAGTTTGAAGGCTCTTACTTTTTCAAGCACGAAATCGGCTATGTCGCGCGGCAGTTCCGCCGCCGCTTTCTCCAGCTTTTTACCTATGGACGGGGAATCGAAGAGCCCGTCCTCCACCAGCACCGGGGCGTTCTTTGAAGTGCCCCAGATATACTCGCCGTTGTCTATGCCGGTATGCTTATAGCCGTTCTTTTTGGTCCAGGTCAGCGCGCGCGGCATGTTCTCCCGGTCATAGCAGAGCTGAAAGCCAAAGATAGAGTCATCCTTCTCGAACCAGACGATCAGGTCGAAATATTCGTCGTCGAACCAGCGGCGCCGCGGGTCCCCCTCTATCTGGCGCACTTTCTTCGCTTCTTTCAGCATAGCGGTTTATATCTTTGTGATGTCGAACTTGGCGTAATTATCCGCGCCCATCCGGAAGGTTTCGGTCCGCAGCGTTCCGTTATTCGTGTATTTCCTCACGGCGAGACGCGGGAGCGCGGAATTAGGATTCGTCACGCCGATCACTTCCAGCGCGATGCGCTTGTCGGCGGGGATGACCTGGTTTATCAGATTGACCGGGTTATTGGTGCAGCTGTTGGTGAACATGTTGTACATCTCTTTATTGCGGTTCGTCTCGTCTATCCGCGCCATCAGCAGCTCGAACAGCCTGGCGGTCTGCGCCGGGCCGAGGTTCATGTTCTTGAAGAAAGAGTCCGTCTTTTTACCCACGATATAGCCGGTATAGCTTTCGAAGGTGGTCGCGGCCCAGATAAGAGGGTATCGGCCGTTCAGGGCGTGGGCGAGAGTATACCCGTAAGGCTCCCTGCTCCAGCCTTCCGCGCCGAAGGTGAGGGCCCGGACGCTCTTACCGAGAGAATTGACCGCGCCGCCGTCCCTGAAAACGAAGACCAGGAAAGAGTGGCCGACGCCGTAAGTCCTGTAGCCGAAAACGACTTTCTCTATAAGGGCGGTCTTTACCGTGAGTGTATCCCAGGCATAGCTCTTATGGTCGGCCGGGGCCGGGCCTGAGCGCACGTTCTTTATAACGGTCACTCCGCCGGTATATGAAAGCGCCAGCGCGGGCGCCTGGCTATAGGAGAAAGGGGCCGCCGGGTCCCAGGCATTGTAAATAGAGTCCAGGATCGGCCCCCTGTCGGGCAGGGGCGCTTCGGGGATGGTAATGTTTATATCGGAAGTTCCCGCCAGCTGGTCGAGAGCTGTATTATCCTGCGCTCGGGAAACGGAAAAGAAAGCGGTTATGGCGGCCAGGGCCAGGGCGTGTTTTTTCATGCGGGTATCTCCTTACCTGGTATATTCTACAGTAATGCGGGAGAAGCCGAAAGGGCGCAGGACCTAAACGGGGCCCGGCATTGGGCCCAGCCCGGCCGGGGCCGGCGCGGGGCCGGGAGGGCCGCGGCATGGTATAATTTAATCAGAGGTATCATTATGAAAGACCAAGTAACCAAAGTTATCGAGAAAATAAAGCCCATGCTGGCGGCCGACGGCGGTTCCGTCGAACTGGTAGGCGTGGATGAGAAGAAGGGCGTCGTTACCGTGCGCCTGACCGGCGCCTGCGGCTGCTGCCCCCACGCCACGATGACGCTTCAGAACGTCGTCGAGCGCATGATAAAAGAAGAAGTCCCCGGAGTTAAAGCCGTCACGGTAGGCTAAAAAAGATTTCCGCCGGAAGTCCGCAAGCCGGAGGCAGGCGCCTCCGGCGCCTATGGCTTTGATCAACCTCCACAATCACTCCACTTATTCCGACGGTACCCTTACGCCCGCGCTGCTGGCCCGCGAGGCCGCGCGCGCCGGCATAAAATATTTCTCGCTTACCGACCACGACATGGTCGGCGGCTGGCCCGAGATGGAGCCGGCGCTGAAAGAGGCGGGCATCAGCTACTGCTACGGCGTGGAGATAAGCACCGGCCTGCATGAGAACCTCCATATACTCGGCTACGGGATAAACCCGGCGGACCAGGTCCTGGCCGCGCGCCTGGCGGAGTTCCGCGGCAGGCGGGTGGTAAGGATAAAAAAGATACTCGAGCTGCTTAAAGGGCTGGGCGTGGAGATAGCTTTCGAAGACCTGCCTGTGCCGGAGGGCCGCACTGTGGGCCGCCCCCATGTAGCGGACGTAATGCGCTCCCGCAAGCTGGTCCCGAGCAGGAGCCAGGCTTTCAAGCGCTACCTCGCCCCCGGCGCGCCGGCCTATGTCCTCCCCAATGGACCGACAGTGGAGGAAGCTATCGCGGCGGTGAAAGAAGCCGGCGGCAAAGCCGTGCTCGCCCACCCCGGAGGAATATCTAAAATTTTGGACCTGCCCGCCTGGAAGGCCGCGGGCCTGGACGGGCTGGAGGCTTTTTACCCCGCCCATACCGGCGTCGCCACCCGGGATTTCATCAGCCTGGCCGCGCGGCACGGCCTGTTCCTTACCGCCGGCACCGATTTTCACGGCCCCGGTTCGGAGCGTGACAAGATGGCCGGCTTCGAATATTCGGATGAATACTTCTCGGAGGTAAAGAAGCTTTTTGTATGAAAATAATCTCTCACCGCGGCGCCTCGGGCTATGCGCCGGAAAACACCCTGAAAGCCTTCAAGCTGGCAATTGAAATGGGGGCCAAAGATTTCGAGTTCGACGTGCACCAGACGAAGGACGGCATTTTGGTGGTGCACCACGATTATGACCTGAAGCCCACGGCCCACAAAGCGGTCAGGATCGCGGACCTTTCTTACGAAGAATTGAAAAAATACAATGTGGCGGCCCATTTCAAGCGCGATAAAATAGTGCAGCATGTCCCGCGGTTGGAGGAAGTTCTGGATATTATAGGGCAGAAGTCGGACTGGCTGAATTTCGAGATCAAGAACGACAAAAATGTTTATCCCGGCATCGAGGAGAAAGTCCTCTCTTTCCTGAAAAGCAAGCCGGGGCTTTTCGACAAATCGATAGTCTCAAGTTTCGACTATGCCACTCTAAAGCGCTTCCGCGAGCTTTCCCCCCGCCTGAAACTGGCTTTTCTCGGCCACGGTCTAAGCACCCTGTTCCTCCTGCCCGCCATAAAGAAAGCCAAAGCGATCGGCGCGGTGAATTTCCACATGGCGCTGCGCATAGCTTTCAAACTGAACGTCTCCCGGATAAAAAAAGCCGGTTTCAGGGTCTGCGTCTATACCGTGAACGAGAAAAAAGACGCTCTGCGCATGAAGAAGATAGGCGTGGACGGTATTTTCACCAATTATCCCGATATCCTCGGGAAATGGGAGTTGAAAGGCTGATATGGACGCTTTGAACGAGGAAATTAAACGCCTGACCGCGCTAGGCCTGCACCGCCGCTGCGTAGAAGGCGATATAGCGCGCGTGGCCGGCCTGACGCTCGAGATAAACACTCTTAAAAAGAAGAAGAACGCGGTTATCTGCGCCCATGTCTACCAGACGCCGGACATTATACTCGGCATCGGCGACCTCGTCGGGGATTCTTACAAGCTGGCTGATGACTGCCGGAAGACGGCCGCGGATATCATAGTTTTCTGCGGCGTTCATTTCATGGCCGAGACGGCCAAGATCCTCAATCCCTCAAAAAAAGTCTATGTACCCTCCAAGAACGCCGGCTGCTCGCTGAGCGAGGCTATTACCGGCGAGGATGTGCGCAAGCTGAAAGCCGCGCATCCCGGCCTGCCGGTGGTCACTTACATCAACACTTCGGCTGAAGTTAAGGCCGAGTCGGACTGCATAGTGACCAGCGCCAATGCGGAGAAGATCCTGCATAAGATGTACGAGAAGCACGATAAGGTTATTTTTATCCCCGACCGTTTCATGGGGACCAACCTGGCGAAGGTGCTGGGAAAGACTCCCGGCAAGGATATCATCCTCTGGCACGGGACCTGCATCGTGCATGAACACTTGAATCCGGACCTGATAAAAATTTACAGACAGAAATATCCGGGCCTCGTCGCGCTGGCTCACGCCGAATGCCCTTCCGACCTTATCGCGGCGGTCGATTTCATGGGCGGCACGGGCGATATGATGCGCTATGTGGAGAATACGAACGCGGCTGCCTATCTGCTCGTGACCGAATGCGGCTTCGGCGAGCTGGCCAAGCTTAAATTCCCGCAGAAGAATTTCATAGCTATGTGCCGGCTCTGCCCTTACATGAAGTCCATAACCCTTGAAAGCGTCCTGGCCCTCCTGAAGGACCCGAACCCCGAAGAAGTGACGGTCCCCGCGGAAATAGCCGCCCGCGCCAAACGCTCCATAGACAAAATGTTCGAACTGGCCGCTTAGCGGCATAGGGGACGTACATGACGATATAGCGGCATAGGGGACGTACATGACGATATGACTTATCTAACAACACGAATCGTTCTGTTGATAAATAGTCATAACGTCATGTGCGTCCCCTGATACTTTAGACCATGTATTTTCCGGTTTTGTGGCCGCCGGAGCGTTTTACCAGGCCCGCGTCGAGCAGGGGTTTCAGGATGAAGTGCGCGCCGGGTTTGGTTACTTTCAGGGCGGACATTATTTCCTGTATGCCGCGGGGAGCTTCTTTCAGGAGGCCCAGCAGGCGCTCCTGGTTCTTGGTGAGCGAGATGGCTTTATTGCCGGTGAGTGTGCGGATGGAGTCTATGCGCTTCCAGGTGCGGTTAAGGGCTTCGAGTACCGTTTCGGCGGAATATTCTACCCAGCCGGAAACATCGCCGCCCTGGGCCTGTACCCGGTTCAGGGCGCGGTAATAGGCCTGCCTGTCTTCCAGGAAGACCTCGTCCACCGCGAAGATATGGCTGGTGTCGAATTGTTTGCGGTAAAGTTCCCAGGTGGCCAGCGCCCGGCCTACGCGGCCGTTGCCGTCGCCGAAGGGGTGGATGTATTCGAACTGGTAATGTAGTATGGCCGAACTGATAAGAGCGGGCCATTCCTTGCCGGGGCCGTTAAGCCAGTCGCACAATTCAGTGGTCAGGTATGGCACGGAGGCCGGGGCGGGCGGGGCATGACCTCCCACGAAGACTTTATAGTCCCTGAAAGCGCCCACCGGGCCGCGGTCAAGAGCGCTCTTGCGTCCTATTATGGCGTGGAGCTTGAGAATCTGCGGCACTTTGATGGCCGCAATATCGGAATTCTTTCCTATATATCGAAGTACCTCGAAATAGTTCAGGATCTCCTGCACCGCGCGTGGTTTAGCGCCGGGCAGGGTTCCGCCTTCCGCGAGGGTCTTGATCTCGGGCAGGGTAAGCGGGTTTCCCTCTATGGCCGTGGAGCCGTGGGTCTGCCTGGCCAGGGCTTCGCGTTGCATATCCGGCAGCCAGCTTACGCCTATAGCGGCGCTCTGTATTTTAGACTTCAGCTCGGCGGCCCGCTCTATGATCTTGAGAAGGTGCTGTGTCGGGCCGAATTTAGGATCAAATGGCATGCTTTCCTCTTACGATAAGTAAAGCATAAGTAAAGTAATACGTCAAGTGAACTCCTGCTTCAATGCGTGACGGGGTGAAAAAGCACTTTTTGCTCGTTTATTCTGGCGGGAGTTGTGTATAATTGACTTTAGACAACTCTTGGGCCGGTTTAACCATATATTCGGAGGCTAAATGAATAAGAAACTTATAGCGGTATTTTTTGCTTTTGCTTCGCTTGCGGGCTACGCGGCGGCGGCGGACAGGGAAGTGACTTTCGACCAGAGCGGGGATATGGGCGCGATGCTCGGCTCCGCCAGGGAAGCCTCCCAGCCGGCCGTCTCCACTCCTTTTTTCCCGGAATTCACCTTTACCGAGGCGGCGGAGCGCGTGGTTTACGCAAAGGGCTTTATAAAGAAAGACCTGCCCGCCTCGATGTGGAAATCTTTCAAAGACGTTAAAGTCGAGATACCCAACGCCCTCGACCTGCGCCCCGGCCTCACGCAGATAGAGAACCAGGGTTCCTGCGGAAGCTGCTGGGCTTTCGGCCTTACCGCGGCGCACCGCGACGGGCACGCTCTCGCCGGCAAAGATCCGGGCCGGCTCTCCCAGGAGTGGATGGTGAACAATTCCACCTACGCCGCCGGCTGCCAGGGCGGCTACTTCGACTCCGCCAATGATATCGTCACCCCGCGCGGGCAGCCGCTCTGGAAAGACTGCCCCTATAAGAACGGCAACGGCAAATGCCGCGCCGACCTCCCGATAGCGGCGGGCATAAAAGGCTGGTTCATGCTTGGCGAGAAAGCCTCCGGTCCCACAGTTAAAGATATAGAAGCTTATATGGCCAGCACCGGCAAAGAAATAGCCATCGCGGTGGCCGCCGGCGTGGGCCGCTGGCAGAGCTACAGCGGCGGCGTTTATAATGCCTGCAAATACGGCCAGCTGGACCATATGATCAATATAGTGGGCTGGGACAATGAGGGCGCCGCTTTCGACGAGAACGGCAACCTCCCCCCCGGCAAGGGCGTCTGGATCCTGCGCAACAGCTGGGGAACCTCCTGGGGCGAGAAGGGCTTTATGCGCACCAAGATGACGGACGCGGCCGGAAAGCGCTGCAATGCCGTCGCGGAAGAAGCCGCGGCCTACGACTTCGGCCAGTAAATAATACCGCGCGAAAAAAAAGGCCCGCTGGACATCCAGCGGGCTTTTTCTTTCGCCGATATAAGACGGGGCTTTTACTTCAGCCCTCTTTTCTGCCAGGCTTCGGCTATTTCCTCGAATATTTTAGGCAGGGGCACCGAGATATCCCATTTTGGATAGTGGCTCTTCAGTTTGCTCAGGTCGGAGATATAGCAGATATGGTCGCCTTCCCGGTTCTTCTCCACGTACTCGTAGTTCATCTTTTTCCCGGTTATGCCCTCTATTATCCCGAAAGCTTCAAGGATGGAGCATGAATTCCCCCGTCCGCCTCCCAGATTATAGACTTCGCCTATCCTGGGTCTCTCGATGAACTGCTCTATTATCCTGGTCACATCCAGGGAGTGGATATTGTCGCGCACCTGCTTGCCTTTATAGCCGAACACCTTGTAAACCCGGCCTTCCAGGTTCACTTTTATAAGGTAGCTCAGGAAGCCGTGCAGCTCCACCCCGGAATGGTTAGGCCCCGTCAGGCAGCCGCCCCTGAAGCAGCAGGTCTTCATCGAAAAATACCTGCCGTACTCCTGCACCATGATATCCGCGGCCGCTTTCGAGGCGCCGAAGATCGAATGCTTTGACTGGTCGATGGTGAAATCTTCGGCGATGCCGTTCCTGTACTTCTCGTCATCGTATTCCCAGCGCTTTTCAAGCTCTTTCAGCTTTATGCTGTTGGGCGCGTCGCCGTAGACCTTATTGGTGGAAGTGTAGACGAAGACCGCTTCCGGCACATGCCGCCGGGTGGCCTCCAGCAGGTTCAGCGTCCCCACGGCGTTCACGTCGAAATCGTCGAAAGGCCTGGAGGCGGCCAGGTCATGGCTGGGCTGGGCCGCTGTGTGCACTATGGCTTCCGGCTTGAGCTCTTCGAGGCATTTCAGGACGGCGGCCCGGTCCCTTATGTCTATCGAGGCGTGCTTGAAATTCTTGTACTTCCCGCTTAACTCTTTCTGCCGCCAGCTGGTGTCGCCGCCGGGCCCGAAAAAATCGGCCCTCATATTATTATCTACGCCGTAGATCTCGTGGCCTTTCTCCGCGAAATAAGAAACGACTTCGCTGCCGATCAAACCGCTGGAGCCCGTCACAAGTATTTTCATAATCGGTCCGTCCTAATGGAACTTGGTCTTGAACATGGACTGCCGGCACATCTTCAGCATGATCCAGCCGTTCCTGAACCTGCCCGTCATCTTGGTTTCGCCGTAGGTCCTGTCCATATAGTGAACGGGCAATTCTATTATCTTCAGATTCTTAGCCGCGCCGAAGATCAGGTCGTAGTCGCCCCAGCGGTCCTCGCCCCAGGTCCCGCGGCGGGGTTTTACTTTGTTAAGGTAATCGGTCCGCCACAGGACCTTGGTCCCGCACAAGGTGTCTTTCAGCGGGATGTCCAGGATGAACGAGAAAAGCGTGGAAAAGAACTTGTTGCCGAGGACGTTCAGGAACCTCATCGCGCCGTCGTGCATGGGGTAGACCAGGCGCGAGCCGTTGATGAACTCGCCGTAACCCTTTGTGATGGCTTCGAAGAAATAGGGCAGCTCCTCGGGGACGACGGAAAGGTCTGCGTCCAGGATCAGCAGGATATCCCCGGCGGCGCTGTCGAAGCCGGTCCAGACGTTCTTCGCTTTGCAGATCCCGGGCCCGGCCACCAGCTTGATGTCTTTTTCGGGATACTTCTTTATCATTTCCCTGACTTTCTCCGGCGTGCCGTCCGTGGATCTGTCGTCGCAGAAAATTATCTCGGTGTGTTTCCCCATCGCGGGGATCCGCTCGACGGCGTTCTGGATATTGCCGACTTCGTTCCGGCAGGGAACGACCACGGAGATGGAATATTCCTTCGGGTCTTTCAGCTGCGGCGTCTTCCTGGCGAAGGAAAGCTGGATCATGGGGAAATTGTTAAAAAAAGGCAGCCTGGCCGCGAACCTGTTCAGCAGCCATGAAAGCAGCGGGATGTAGTAGGGACAAAGCACGATACTGTCGGTAGCGATGACGTCGAGCCCGGACAGCCTTAAAAAGTCGTCCATGTCCTTGGGAGAAACCCAGTTATGCAGCTCCTGGGGATATTTCAGCTTCAGCTTCTCGGCGAGGTTGACCAGAGGGTTCCAGAGATAGTTGTAGTTAGTGAGGATTATCCGGGTATGGTTATCGGCGTATTTCGAGACGGAGTCCAGGACGGCCTTGATATCCACGAGTTCCTCTATCGTGGAGACGAGGATATAATCGAAGGCTTCCGCCGTTTCCAGCTTCAGCTCCTCCGGGTTCTGGCAGAGAAAGGCCAGGTTCTTAAGCTTCTTCTGGCTCGCTTTCTCTATCTGCGCCGCGCCATCGTCGACGCCTACCCCGCGGGACGGGGCCAGCCTTTCCAGGATAAAGCCGGTGCCGCAGTTGATATGCAGCACCGAAGAGCCGGCCGGGATGAAAAATTTGAGGGAATTCAGGATCTGGGAATAGTAATAGGTGTTGCCGGACTGCCAGGTCTCCCTTTCCTGGGCGATAGAGTTCTTTTTGGCGGTTATCCTCGCCCTCAAGTCCTGCAGATATTGAATTTTCAGCATAAGTCCGGACTATATCTCTTTCCCGGCGGTAAGCCTGAAAGTTGCAACTGCAACTTTCCGCCCGCATAGCGGGCGCCCTTCGGGAGGCATACACCTCGTCGGGCCTGGCGCGCATAGCGCTGGGCCCTCCGCCCGCTTCGCGGGGAATCCTGCTGGATTCAGGTTAACCCGCCGTAATTTGATGTTACTTTATATTTATTGGGTTTTCAATTCAGGGGCCGGGGCGCTAGCGGGGCTTTTCCCTGCGGAATTTCTTATCGAAGGGGACGGCGGCTTCCACTCCTGTGACCGTGGCCGTGTTGCCGGTGACCGAAAACTTTATTTCCCGGTTCAGCATAAAAAAAGCGAGCTCCGCGCCGTCCTTCATCTGGGTCCGGTCGCGGATATTGCGCGGGTCGTGGCGGAGCGTATCCGCGATCAGCCGGGGGATCTCCCGCAGTCCCGGCGGGTCCAGCTTCTCAATGTCCTTGAGAGCCCGATCGGAAAATTCCACTTTTAATTCGGGAAAAGTGTTGAGCGGAACCCAGCCGGAGAGCGGGTTGGCGGCGATATCGCTGATAGGAAGGTATGGTTTTACGTCCAAAATGGGGGTCCCGCTTATCAGGTCTATCCCCGAGAGATAGAGCGTATCTTTTTCCACGCGCTCGAGTTTGGTAAGGGAAAGCCCGACCGGATTTGGGCGGTGCGGCGTGCGCGAAGCGAAGACGCCGATCTTACCCCCCTTGAGCCTCGGCGGGTGGATCTTGGGGTGGAAAGTCTTGTTCGTGCTGAGGTGGAACCAGGAGAGCAGCCAGACATGGCTGAATTCGGACAGCCCGGCCAGGGAATGCTCCGGCGAGAACTGCGGATAGATCTTAAGTTTGGCGAAAGAGCCGGGCACCAAATGCGGCTGGCGCGGCGTGCCGAATTTTTCCTGGAAGCAGGATTCCAGTACGCCGATTATCTTGAAGCCCGGCGCTTCCTGGGTCTTCATCGGTTTTTCCTGGCCAGGACGATAAGCCGGTTAGCTTTGGAAGTCAGAGGTTTGCCGCTAAAGCCGCCCCAGAACTTCAAGGGCTTGAGGCCGGCCTTCCCGAGGGCGGAGCTGATCTTTTTTTTATCGTACAGACGGCTGAAAAAAACGCGCGACTGAACTTTTCCGCCTTTCTTTTCTATCCTTGTCCAGGTAGTGAACACTCCGTCGCGTACGGCCTCTACCTCCTCAAGGTGGTAATAATCTTCCATCTCCAGCCAGTCGCGCCGGCGGAAATTTTCCCTGACAAAAGCGCCGTGGATGACGTCCAGGAGGAAGAGCCCCCCGGGCTTAAGCGCCGCCGCCACGCCTTTGAGGGTTTTCAGGTCGTCGGAGAATTTCTGGAAATAGCCGAAGCTGGTGAATAAATTCACGGCCGCGTCGAACTCGCCGCGGAACGGCAGCCGGCGCATATCGCCGCGCAGAAGGCGCAATGAAACCCTCTTTTTCTTAGCGCGCTCCGCGGCTTCCTTCAGGTACTCCGCGGAAAAATCATAGCCGGTAACGGCCAGGCCCTTTTTGGCGAATTCCACGGCGTGGCGGCCGGGGCCGCAGCACAAGTCGAGCAGCGCCGCGCCTTTTTTCAATTTAAGCCGCTTGAGTATGAAGGCCGCTTCCGAAGGGGCATGCTCCACCGCCGCCGGGGAGGCGGGGTTATAGAAAGAGTTCCTGAAAAAATCTTTATGCCACTCGTGCGGGACTTTCATGGGCGCGGCGGCCTATTGCCTCGGCCCGGCTTTTATAAGGTTTTTATAAACACCGGGCTCGGAACCCTCGATGACCGTGGCGCCTACGGTTTTCCTGAAGAACTCCACCGGCCCGGCCCAGCCTATAGCGGCGTAGCCGTAGCCCGCCTCGCGCATCGCTTCAAGCGTGCGTATCAGAAGCGCTTTGCCCAGGCCCTTCTTTTTTACGCTCTCGTCCACGCCGATAGGCCCGAAAAAGCCTTTCAGGGTGGAATCGTAGCAGGCGAAGCCGATTATCTGCTTTTCCTTTATAGCTATGAAGCAGGTTACGGGCTGCGCCGAAAGAGCGACGTCGCACTCGGAGGCCCAGGAGCGCGAGAACTTCTTCTCGGCCCATTCCACTATGGCGTGCTTTTCGGGGCCGATGGCGCGGCGTATCTCTATACCGTCTTCGCGCAGTTTTTCAAGCGACTGCGCGGACTGGGGAAGATCGTAAAGCTTGACCAGGAGGTCGGCCATTACTGTCCTTCCTCCGGCGATTTGGTCGCGCTTTCTTCTTTTATATATTTAGAATCGTCGCCCTCCTGCTTTTTGGCGGCGGGCTTGGCGGCGCCTTTCTTCTTCGGCGGGGCTTTTACTATCGGGTTGGCCTTCTTGTCGAATTTATAGGTCGGCACGGCGTCCGCCGAGGTGAACTTGTATTCGGACACGGGCTTGGCCGGCTTCTTCTTTTTCTTCGCCGGCTTTTTTTTAGGGGCCGGTTTTTTAGCCGCGGGTTTCGCCGCCGGCTTGGCCGCGGGCTTTACCATCGGCCTTACATCGCTCTCCGTAGTGGTCCCCGCCGGGGGCGCTGCGCCTTCTTCGTCCTGGGCGGAAACCGGCAGGCTGAGCGCCGCCGGAAGCAGCAGGGCGATAACAAGTTTCAGGATAGTTTTCATGTGAGTATTATTCCTCTTTTCTCCGTTTTGACGGCCAGTTCGGCGGCCTTCACGGAAGCTTCTATCAGGCAGGCCAGAGTGACGGGGCCCACGCCGCCGGGCACGGGGGAAACGGCCGCTGCTCCGTCTTTTATATCCTCGAAGTCCGCGTCGCCGCACATCTTCCCGTTCTCGTCGAAATTGGTCCCCACGTCTATGACCGTGGCGCCGGGCGGAAGCAGGTCTTTCTTCAGCCATTTAGCTTTTCCCACCGCGGTTATCACCAGGTCGGCGCGCTTGAAGATCTCGGCCGTGTTTTTCGTGCGCGTATGGCACATCGTCACCGTAGCGTCCAGCGCGGTAAGCATCTGCGCAAGCGGCCGGCCCACCACGGCAGAGCGCCCGGCTACGGCGATATTCATCCCGGACGGGTTTATCCCGTGGAATTTCATAAGGCGGACCACGGCCAGGGCCGTGCAGGGCGAGAAGTAGCCGCCCTCTTCCACTTCGGAGAATTTTTTAGCCAGGAAGAGCCGGCCCATATTGAGCGTGGACAGCCCGTCCACGTCCTTCGCGGCGGGGAGGGCGTCCCAGGTCTCCAGCGTCTCGAAGCCGTCGGGGAGCGGGCGCTCTATCATTATCGCGTCGTAATTGGGATCCGCTCCCAGCCTGGCCAGCAGCGCTTTGAAGGCCGGGTAGCCTTCCTCCGGCTTCGGGGCGAAGAGCTTCACGGATATCCCGAGCTTCTCGCAGGCGGTTATCTTTCTCTTCACGTACACGGCAGAGGGAGAGTCCGCGAAATAATTTATGATAGCGAGCGAAGGCGGCCGCTCCAGGCGTGCCTTGACCGCGTCGATGCGCGCCGGCAGAGCGCCCAGTATTTCAGCCGAGAGGGTCTTTCCTTCGAGTAATTTCATTATCGAGTCCTTAAATAAAAACGGCGGCCTTTTAAAGCCGCCATTTTTGTCCGTGCCCCGTATTAGCCGTGCACCGGTTCCGCGGCGCGGAAACTGTTAAGGCTGGTCTTCGACGTAGATCGAGCCGTTGAGGTAGCCCGAGCCGTTGAGGGAAACGAAGTTGCCGCTGGGCCAGCCGGAGACCGAGATGCTGCCGGTCATACTGGCCGAGCCGACGGGTTTGCCCTTGTAGGAGAACTGCGCGTAGATATTGGGCCAGACCGTCTGCATGACGTACTGGTTGGGGTAGATCCACATCGAGGCGTAGACATTGATGTAGGAGTTATTGCTGGTCACCTCGCCGCTGGAATCCCTGAAGGAGGCCCAGCCGCTTAGCGGGACCGAGGTATAGCCGCCGGTGGGGCCGGAAATGAAGCCGTTGCCGGTGAGGTTCACGTAGCCGGAAACCTGCACGTAGCGGCCGGCTTTGGCCCTGGCGGGCTTGGTGACCGCCGGGAGCTGTACTTCGGGCGCCGCGGTTACCGCGTTGAGCTGCTTCGCGAAAGAAGCGTCGGTGAAATTGAGCTTTTCAGCCGCGCTGAGGTTGGCGGCGAAAAGGCCGCAGACCGCCGCAAGAATAATTTTTTTCATTGTACCCTCCTGAAATCTCTGTCCCTGGCTATATTATACCAACATTTCATTGAGCTTTTCCCACCCTGGCTAGGGCCTGCTCCGCGTCCCGCTTCTCCGTCCCGGGCCGCGCGGCCCCGAGCGCCCTGGCGTAGGCCTCGGCGGCTTTTTCTTTTTCGGCCGCTCTTTCCAGCGTAGCGCCGAGGTTCATAAGCGCCGAGAAATTCAAAGGCTCGGCCGCGACCGCGGCCTCAAAATCTTTGCCCGCCCCCGCGGCGTCGCCGGACAGGCTCCGGAGCACCCCGCGGTCATTTAGAAGCAGCGAGGAACCCGGGTTTTCGCGCAGGGCAAGGCCGGCTATCTCAAGGCCTGTTTTATAATCCCCGGCCTCCTGGGCCGCGAGCAGGGCCAGGCTCCAGCCGTTCTTATCCAGTTTATTTGTAAGGGCGGCCGCTTTGGCCAGGGCCACGGCCTCTTTTTTCCCGCCTTTTTGCGCCCAGGCCAGGGCCCCCGCGGCCAGCGGATAGGGGCGGTTCTTAAGAGTAGCGGCTGCCGCTTTAAGAGACTCCGGGCTGAAGTTCTCGCTTTCCAACCGTACCAGGGCATAGGCGAAATTTCCGGGATCCGCCTCCGCCAGCCTGCGGGCTTCGGCTATACGGTCCTTTCCCGCGGACAGGTAAGCCCGGGCCGCGGCTTTTACCGCGGGCCCCGTGCACTCCCCGCAATGCGTGTCGAAAACCGGGACCAGCTCCTCCGGCTTAAGCTGCAGGTCGAGCAAAAGACCAAGGTCCCCGCCTGTTCCTTCCGGCGTGCGCGCTTTTCCAAGCAGCTCCGCGGTCAGTTCACGCGCAGTTCCGCCCCATTCGAATTCGGCTTCCGGCAGCTCGAATTCAAGCTTTTTCCGCAGTTCTTCTTTCTCGGCTTTTTCAGCCGCCGATAGGTTTTTTTTGTTCCTCAGCAGGACCGCGCGCAGCTTGGGCGTCAGGGGAGTAAGCCGCGAAAGAAGGCCCAGAGCCCCGGCGCGCTTTTCCGGCGGCAGGTAGGTCAAAGCGGCGCCCAGGTCCATATCCCAGAAAGTCTTATTGCTTTCTTTTATCCGCGCCAGGTTATTTTCATCTTCTATGAACGGCACGCCTTTTATGGAGTTTTTTTCTCCCCGCCAGTTCTCCAGGGCCGCTGCCAGGGTTTCCTTTGCCGCCGCTTCCCGGCCCAGTTCAAGTTCCCTCATAAGCTTGACCAGCTGCAGCTCATAATAATTTTCCAGCTGCGGCGGATCCTGCGGAGCCGCGGACTTCATGGCCGAAGAAATATAACACAGGTCCCGCGACCCGGAGAGCTCGCAGGCCCGCCCGAGTGATCCGAGACCTTCGGCGGTGAGGTCCAGGGAGAGCAGTATTTCCCCGCGTTTCCTGTGCAGCCAGGCGTCGGAAGGATATTTTTCAAGTTCCCGGGTCACGGCGATAAGGGCCGGCTTCGCCGCGCCCGGGTAGCGCCAGACAACCCCGAGAGTCCCGGCCGCGGCGGCGAGGACTAAAGTGAAGAGCAGGACTGTAAAATGGTCCTTCCCGCGCTCTTCCCCGGCCAGACGGGCTTTTTTAGCAAGTTCCCAGACGCCCCCGGCGGCAAGCAAAGCCAGTACATAACGCAGCGGGTAAAAATAGCGCTCCTCTATCGAGAGCAGGCAGTGGACCAGGATAAAATACGCGCTGAAAAAAGCGAGCAGCCGCGCCAAAGGGTCTTTGCGGCTCAGGAAAAGGCCCGCGCCAGCCAGCAGGAAGAGGAGCGGGAACATAAGGAGGACGCGCCAGGCGCGCTTGACCACGGAAAGAGCGTAGCGGACCGGGTTTTCAAGCACCGTTCTTATCGCCCAGGGATAAACGCTTTCCGTCCGGGACAGCCCGGCGAAAGCTCTTGCGTCGCCCTCGATGGTATAGACTATGCCGCTTGCCCCGGTGATGATATTGCAGGTGGAGCGCTCTTCCTCGAAAATTATCAGCCGCCCGAACACGCTGTGGTTCAGCCGCGCCCAGGGCGCAAGCGGGAGATAAGCGCAAAACAGGAAAAGAGCCGCGGCGGCCAGCCAGCCGGCTTTACGCCCGGGCGAAAGGCGCCGGAACAAAACCGCCAGCGGGGGAAAAGCGAAGAGCGGAGAGCGGATGAGCATTGAAGCGCCGGCGGCAAGGCCGGCCGCTGCCGAGGAGACGAACCCTTCATCCGACTGCCGCCTGAATTCAAGACTGAGGAAAACCAGGAGGAAAAAAGAATAGATAACCTGCTCGGCTTCAGGGGCGGCGCAGGTGAGCGTCGCGGCGGCCGCGGCGAGAGCGAAAAGAGCTCCCCGCGCCCGGCCCCCGGCGCGGGCGCCGAGGCCGTAGGCCGCGAGGCAGAGCAGCGCGGCGGCGAACCTGGCCGGCTGGGCCGGGTCGAATTTAAAATGGCCGGCGGCCGAGACCAGCAGGCTCAGGAGCGGCATGCTGTAGCTCACGGCCTTGCTGCTTACCGCGTGGAAAAGGAGTTCGCCGCGGTCGGCGTAATAGGCGAAGTTCTGCACCGAGGCGGGAGCCTGCCCGAGGAAAGCCAGGGCCGCGAGCGCGGCGGCCGCGGCGGAGGCGCCGTAGAAAAGCCATTTTCCATTGGAGTCATTTGCCCGGGTTTTCTCCATAACTTTCATTTATTGTAGTATATAAATCAAGAGGCCGGCCGCCGCCGGCCGAAGGCAGCGCGAGGACAATATGGAAAGAATAACCGAGCACCCCGTACTCCAGCCGGAAGAGCGCAAAACCATAAAATTCACCTTTGACGGAAAACCCTGCTCCGGGCTCGAGGGGGAGATGGTCTCCAGCGCCCTCTTCGCCAACGGGATAAAAATTTTCAGCCGCCATAAAAAAGACTCGGCGCCGCAGGGCATCTTCTGCGCCAACGGGCAGTGCGCCCAGTGCTCCGTCATCGCCGACGGGCTTACCGTGAAATCCTGCGTGACCCCGGTGCGCGCGGGAATGAAGGTGGAGACCCTGCGCGGGGAAGTCAGGCTGCCGAAGACCGCCTGCGTCCAGGAGTTCGGGCGCGTGGAGGAACTGGACGTCGACGCCCTGATAATAGGCGGCGGCCCTTCCGGCCTGGCCGCCGCGGCCGAGCTGGGCAAGCTCAACGTCAAGACCCTGATCATAGACGACAAAGCCAGGTTCGGCGGCAAGCTGGTGCTCCAGACCCATAAATTTTTCGGCTCGGTGGAGGACTGCTATGCCGGAACGCGCGGGATCGACATAGCGGAGAAGCTGGAAGCCCAGCTGAAAGAATATCCTTCGGTTAAAGCCTGGACGGACGCCTGCTGCCTCGCGGTTTTTTCGGATAAAAAAGCCGGGGTCCTGCGCGGGGACAAATATTACCTGGTGCACCCGAAGGCCGTGATAAGCGCCACCGGCGCGCGGGAGAAAAGCCTGGCTTTCCCCGGCAATACCCTGCCCGGAGTCTACGGCGCGGGCGCTTTCCAGACCCTGGTGAACCGCGACCTGGTGCGGCCCGCCAAAAGGCTTTTCATCGTCGGCGGCGGGAACGTCGGGCTGATAGCGGCCTACCACGCTCTGCAGGCCGGCATACAGGTGGTGGGGCTTATCGAGGCGCAGGGCCGTTGCGGCGGCTATAAAGTCCACGAGGATAAAATAAAGCGCCTGGGCGTGCCGGTCTATACCCGCCACACAATACTCCGCGCCGAAGGCAGGAACGGGGTGGAAACCGTGACCATAGCCGGCGTGGATGAAAAATTCTGCCCGCTGCCCGGTACCGAAAAAACTTTCAAGGCCGACACTTTGCTTATAGCCGTGGGCCTCAGCTCCGTGGACGAGTTCCACGCCCAGGCCCGCGAGGCCGGCATGGAAGCTTTCGTCTGCGGCGACGCCGAGGAGATAGCCGAAGCCTCCGCGGCGATGTTCAGCGGGAAGATCACCGCCCATAAAGTGCTCAAGAGCCTGGGCGTGATGTCCGGGCCGGTGCCGCAGTTCTGGTTCGACCGGCTGGAAGTTCTCAAATCCAGACCCGGCATTACAGAGGCCGCGGAAATGAAGAGGCCGCCGAACCCTGTTTACCCTGTCCTGCATTGCCGCCAGGAGATACCCTGCAATCCCTGCGTCACCGTCTGCCCGAAGAAATCTATAAAGCTTTCCGGCGACAGCATTATGACCACACCGAAGTTCTCCGGGGACTGCATCGGCTGTTTTAAGTGCCTCATCATCTGCCCCGGTCTCGCCGTGACCATAGTGGACCGCCGCAAAGACCCGAAGAACCCATCGGTGGCCCTGCCTTTCGAGATAGGGCGCGGGCTGGTGAAAAAAGGCGATAAAGTGCGCCTGACCGGCTGGGAAGGCGCCGACCTCGGCGAGGCCGAGGTCCTGGACGTGAAAGATTTCAAAGCGGAGAATACTCTTATCGTAATAGTGAAAGCCTCCCAGGAAACCGCGGACCTGGCCGTTTCGCTGAAACTGTACCCCGCCGAAGCCGGGAAGAAAGCGGCGGCCGAACTGGCCAAGTCCGAAGACGAAACCATAATCTGCCGCTGCGAGCGGGTGAGCCTGGGCGAGATCCGCCGCGCTATCCGCGCCGGCATGCGGGACCTGAACCAGCTCAAGGCCGTGACGCGGGCCGGCATGGGCGCCTGCGGCTCGAAGACCTGCTCGTCGATGCTGCTGAATATTTTCCGGAGCGAGGGGATCGATCTGAAAGAGGTCACGGCTTTCACGAAGAGGCCGCTGTTCGTGGAAGCGCCGCTTGGCGTCTTCTCGGGCGTAAAGTGCCGTACCGAAGCCGAAGATAAAGCCGATTGGGGAGGCTTCTGATATGAAGAACCTTTACGATGTCATCATAATCGGCGCGGGCAGCATAGGTACGCCGCTGGCCATGGCGCTGGCGGAGCGCAAGATTAAGACGCTTGTGCTCGATAAAGAGGCCTCCCCGGGCCAGGGCCAGAACAAATGCGCCATCGGCGGCGTGCGCGCCACCCATTCGGACGGCTCAAAGATCAAAACCTGCCTCAGGAGCATAGAGATCTTCTCTACCTGGAAGAAAAAATACGGAGACGAGATAGGCTGGGTCAGGGGCGGCTACCTCTTCCCGGTCTATACAGAGCGGGACGAGGCGGTCCTGAAGGAACTTTTAAAGATCCAGCGCGGTTTCGGCCTGGACATAGACTGGGCCGGGCCGGAAAAAGTGCGCGCTCTGGTCCCGGGTATAGCGGAGAAGGATTTGCGCGGCGGAACCTGGGCCCCCGGCGACGGCTCCGCTTCCCCGCTGCAGAGCGTCAACGCTTTTTACCGCCGGGCAGTAAAACTGGGCGCCGAATTCCATTTCAAAGAGGCGGTAAAAGAGATCATTTCGGAAAAAGGGCAGATCAAAGGCTTGCTGACCGCCCTGGGCCGGTACGAGGCCAAGTGGGTGGTCAATGCCGCCGGGGCCGAAGCCGCCGCGGTTTCGGACCTGGCCGGCATAAAAGTCCCGGTGAAGCCGGACTGCCACGAGGCCGGCGTGACCGAGCCGGCCGAAAGGTTCTTCGAGCCCATGGTCGTGGATATCCGCCCGGGCGACAAGTCGAAAAATTATTATTTTTACCAGAACCACGAGGGGCCGATAGTTTTCTGCATGACGCCGCAGCCGTCAATTTGGGGCCACGACAAACGCTCCACCTCGGAGTTCCTCCCCGAGATCTCCCGCCGGATGATCTCGCTGATGCCGAACCTGGCCAATCTCAAGGTGCGCCGCACCTGGCGCGGGCTTTACCCGATGACGCCCGACGGCTTCCCCGTGGTGGACTTCCCCGCCGCCCTGAAAGGCTATGTGCTGGCCGTGGGGATGTGCGGCCAGGGCTTCATGCTCGGGCCCGGCCTGGGAGAAGCCATAGCGGCGCATATCGCCGGAAAGCCATCCCCCGAAGACAAGGAGATCCTCGCCGGCTTCAGGCTGGACCGCAGCTTCGCCGGCCAGGAAAAGCTGAAATAAGGCTGTTTATTTACCGCTCGGTAAATAATTTGCAATAAAACCCGGCCCCGCCGCGTTGTATTGGTATGCAGCTCATTCATAAACCCATGACCATCAATAAAAAATTCCTCCTTTTGCCGCTGCTCCTCCTTCTTGCGGGCCGCGCGGCCGCGCAGCAGCAGCTCAGCCTCGACTGGGACGCGGCCAGGCGGCTGGCCATGGCCAATAATCCCTCGGTCAAAGCCGCCCGCGCCTCGATGGAGCAGGCGGGCTACGACTACCTGGCGGGAGCCGGGCTTAATTACTATATCTCGAATATCGGCCTCTCCCACTCAGTCTCCAGGTCCGGCGTCCCGGATTCCCCTCCCGGCAATTACAGCTGGAGCGCCGGGATCTCAATGTCCGAGAACCTTTTGAACCTTAAAGCCGCCTCCGCGGTCAAAACCAGCCGGATAAACAAAGAAAGGGCGGAATCGGATTACAGGTCGGTTTCGGCTTCGGCCAGGCAGGCCCTCGCCGCCGCTTTCGCCGACCTGCTCTTCGCGCAGAAAAGGATAGAAGTGCAGAAGAAGATACTCTCCATCAGGGCTGAGAACGCCAAGCTCATCAGGCTGAAGTACGAAAGCGGCATGGAATCCAACGGGAACGCTCTTTACACCGAGGCCCTGGCCGAAAATTCAGGCGTTTCCGTAAAAAAAGCGGAGCGCCAGGTGGCCGTGGCCCAACGCGCCCTGCTTGAGGCCATGGGCCTGGAAGGAAACATCCAGGTTAAAGCGAACGGAGACATCAGCGTTCCGGCTTTCAAGCTGGACGAAGCCCGCCTGGCCAGGGCTTTGGAGCAGGCGCCCGGTATAGTTTCGGCTAAAAAGACGCTGGAGTCGGCTAAAGAAAAGAACGAGTCGGCCCGCTATTCGGCCTACCCCACTCTTACCGCCAGCCAGGGCTACAGCTGGAGCGGCGACACCGAATTCCCGCAGGACCCGAGCTGGAGGCTCGGGCTCAGCCTGAACATCCCAATTTTTTCCGGCGGCCCCACCGCTTACGTCAACAGCCTGGCTTCGGCGAAAAAATCCCTGGCCGCCGCCGAAGAGAACTTCAAGGCGAAAAGGATCTCGCTGGCCTCCTCGCTGCGCTCCGGCTACGACGATTATTTGAGCGCCGCCGAAACCGCGCAGGCTAACGTCTCGCTCCTGAGGGCCAATGAGGAGCGCTTCAAGGAAGCCCGGATCAAATACATGGCCGGCAAGATAAGCTTTATAGACCTGGAGAACGTTGAGCAGAATTTCGTGGATTCGGACCTGAACCAGCTTGACTACGCCCGCGCGGCCCACAGCCGCAAGCTTGCTCTGGAGCAGCTTCTGGGCGTAGGCGTAGAGGAATAAGGCAAATCATTATGAAAAAAATAATCGCTATCCTGATAGTGGCGTCGCTGGCCGGCGGCGGCTGGTACTACTATAAGAAAAAGAGCGCGGACGCCGCGCCGAAATATGTCCCCGTCCAGGCGGAACTGAAAGACCTTTCAGAGGTTGTGGACACTACCGGGGTCGTGGCCCCGGAGAACCGCGTCGAGATCCAGCCCTCCTCCTCCGGCCGGATAGAGGAAATTCTGGTCGACGAAGGCGAAACCATAAACGCCGGCGAGGTCCTGGCGCTGATGAGCTCCTCTGACCGTGTGGCCATACTCGACGCCGCCCGCGCTTCCGGCGACGACCAGTACAAGCAGTGGAAGGAGACCTACAAGCCTATCAAGATAATTTCCCCGATAAGCGGGACGCTGATACTGAAAAATGTCGTCGAGGGCCAGACCGTGGGCGGGAACACCGTGCTGTTCGCCATCTCCGACAAGCTCATAGTTTCCGCCAGCCTCGACGAGTCGGACATAGGCCGCGTAAAAATGGGGCAGCGCGCCTCCATAGTCCTGGACGCCTACCCGGACAAAAAAGTGAGCGGGACCATATTCAAGATCCTCGACGAAGGAACCACCAAGAGCAATGTGGTCACCTATACCGTCAAGCTGCGCCCGGACCGCGTTCCGCCTTTCTTCCGCTCGCAGATGACCGCAAATATCAAGATAAGCATCTCGGAGCGCAAAGGCGTGCTCCTGCTCCCGGCCATGGCCGTCACCACCGATCCCCAGGGCGAAACGGCGGTGATAAAAGAACTTAAAGACGGGGCCCCTGTTTACGCCAAAGTGCGGACCGGCCAGAACGAGGGAGACATGGTGGAAATAACCTCCGGGCTCGGGGAAGGCGACACCGTGTTTTACCAGAGAAAAAGATACACGGCTCAGGTGGATTCCGCGGGAAAGAACCCGCTGATGCCGACCCGCCCGAATATGCCCAGGGGCGCCGGCAGGGCTATGGGCGGCGGAGGCGGCGGGCGAAATTAGAAAAGGCGGCGGCCGGAGCGGCGGGTGAAAGACGATAAGATTTTATGATCGAACTAAAAGGCATTAAAAAGGTTTACCAGATGGGCGGCGAGCCGCTGGAGGTCCTGAAAGGGGTGGACCTGTCCATCAAAGAGGGCGAGTTCGTGGCCATCATGGGCCCGTCCGGCTCCGGCAAATCCACCCTGATGCATATCCTCGGCCTCCTCGACAGGCCCACCGCCGGCTCCTACAAGCTTTTCGGCCGGGAGATCTCTGAGCTGGACGACGTGGAACTCTCCTACCTGCGGGCCCGGATCCTCGGCTTCGTTTTCCAGCAGTTCAATCTTCTTCCGCGGATCACCGCCGCCGCGAACGTGGCCCTGCCGCAGATCTACCTGGGAGAAAAGGCCCGCCCGCACGAGGCGATAAAATACCTCGAACAGGTCGGCCTCGCGGACCGCACCGACCATAAGCCAAACCAGCTCTCCGGCGGCCAGCAGCAGCGCGTGGCGATAGCCCGCTCCCTGGTGAACGACCCGAAGATCATCTTCGCCGACGAGCCAACCGGCAACCTGGCTTCCGCCCAATCCAAAGAGATAATGGAGATCTTCCGCAAGCTCAATGACCGGGGGATCACCGTAGTCATAGTCACCCACGAGCCCGACATCGCCGCCTGGGCGGACCGCGTCATTAAACTTAAAGACGGCATGATAATCGAAGACGTGTCCAGGAAAGCGCCCGCAAAAAAAGACGAATCCCTGAAGCGCCTCCACATCCCGAAATCTTTTTTTCTGAGCTGGCGCGAGGTGGCCGAGAACCTCGGCTCCTCGGTAAGCTCTATAATCAGCAATAAAACCAGGTCCCTCCTGACCATGCTCGGGATAATCATAGGCGTCGGCGCGCTTATCGCTATGCTGGCCGTAGGCACCGGCGCGCAGCGCTCGATACAGAAGCAGATGTCCGGGCTTGGGACCAATTTGCTCAGCGTGATGCCCGGGATGTTCAGGCAGGGCGGGATGGGCATGGGGGCGGGAGCGGTCAGCCGCCTAACCATAGAGGACGCCAAGGCCATAGCGCAGGAAATTCCTGATATAACAAGGGCAGACTGCAATGTTTCCGGCAATGCCCAGGTGGCTTACGGCGCGAAGAACCAGCGCACCAGCATCACCGGGGTGACAGCCGTTTACGCCTCGATGCGCAATTCCCAGCCTTATTACGGCCGGTTCTTTTCGGACCAGGAGGGCGCGCGCCTGGCCAAGGTGGCCCTGGTCGGCAATACCGTGGTGAAAGAGCTTTTCGCCGGCGAGAATCCCGTCGGCAAGACCATCAAGATCAACAGCAAGTATTTTACCGTCATAGGCGTGCTTCCGCTGAAGGGAGCCGGCGGAATGCGCGACCAGGACGACGTGGTGATCGTTCCCCTGCAGACGGCGATGAAAGTCGTGCTGGGAAAAACCTTTCTCGACTCGATCTGGGTGGAAGTGTCGGACTTCAGCCTGATGCCCGACGTCCAGGCCGGGATAAAAGCGCTGATGCGCAAGCGGCACAATGTCCCGGCCCACAAGGACGACGACGTGATGCTGATGAACATGGCCGAGATGCAGACCATGCTGACCGGGACTATAAAGACTTTCAGCACGCTGCTCGGCATGATAGCCGGCATCTCGCTCATCGTCGGCGGCATAGGCATCATGAACATCATGCTTGTTAGCGTGAGCGAGCGCACCAAGGAGATCGGCCTGCGCAAAGCCATCGGGGCCACCAGCCGCGCCGTGCTGCTGCAGTTCCTGATAGAGGCGGTCATAGTCTCGGTGGTGGGCGGGGTGCTCGGCATACTAAGCGGGGCGGCCAGCTCCATCATACTTTCGAAGCTTTCCGGCTGGGCGGTCTATATCTCGCCTTTCTCGGTCGCTTTGGCCTTCGGCTTCTCCGCCGGGGTGGGCATAGTCTTCGGCTTCTGGCCGGCGAAAAAAGCCTCCCTGCTTTCGCCTATAGAGGCTCTCCGTTACGAATAATTTAGTAATATATACAGTCACTGAGCGGCTTCCCTTAATAGCGGGCCGGCCGCCTGATCGTCTAGCTTGAGTTTTCTGGAGGTTCCTATGGTAAGCGTCCTCGTAAAATGTCCGCATTGCAATAAGTCGCTGATGAATTCCAAAAAGAAGCTGGACAATGCCTCCTCCATCGAGGTCAACCTGACCTATGCGGGCAAGCACGCCCCGCTGTACATGAGCTCCCTTTACGGCAGCTACCTCATCGAGACCGACATGACCATGCCGGTGGGCAAAGTGGCCGGTTTCCGCTGCCCCCACTGCAAGGCCGACCTGAAGAGCACCCGCAAGTGCGACGCCTGCGGCTCCCAGATGATAGCTTTCGA